>OUUY01000110.1 GCA_900302705.1 Candidatus Sulfobium mesophilum | reverse complement strand
AAGGATTGACACAGTTTATCTAATAGATCCGAAGACAGCCAACAATCATGAATCATACTATTGTATTCATCCCGCAAATAACGCCTCTGGTCACTCAATCTTTTGGAATTTGCTTGCACGATGCATAATTTCATCGTGAAGAATTGAGTTGAGTAGAAGAAGTTGAATAGAAGAACAGTAATAAGTCGCTGTTGGCCATCGATAACCAGTGACACTTTGCTTGGCAACTCAGATTGAACCTCGGGCTAAATTGTATAAAAGAAACTAGTAGCCTGTCTCTTTTTGCCTCTAATCTATTTAGATATCAGTCCCTGACCCTCTTTAATCATCATATCGCCCATTTCCCGAAGTGAGACTCCTTCCTTCATGAGAAGAACTCCATTTCTAATCATCATTTCGCCTTTATCCAACATAAAATTATTCTCCATCATTTTTAAACCCTCTTTTACCATCGCATCGCCCGCATTCCAGATGGTATCGGCCTTGTTCTTAATCTCTTTTCCCTTTTGTTCCAGATTTAATGATTTCTCCCACGAACCCCTACTGCTAAGTTTCCCTTCCATCATTTCCATTCCTGCCTTCATCATTTTATCGCCTTCGTTCATCAGCGTCTTGCCATGCTCCATCATCACTTTTGCTTTCTCCATCATTACCTTCCCTTGTTCCTCCATCATCCCTTTCTTTGTTAAATCTGGATCTGTTTGCGCATAAGCATAAGAGGAAACCAACAACATAAAAAGAAGGGTCATACATAATTTGGCGGGCATCTTAACCTCCTTGCATTCCCATGCAATTTTTATTCACAGGATATCACGATTCGCGGTGTATTACGAACACTGTGTGCCAAGAGACAATCTTGACCCTTGCCAACTCGTATGCTTATTTCCTTTTATCGTCTGCGGATCGGAGTGGTCAATCACTGTGCGGAGCTGTTCAACTTTGCCCTTAGAGATTCCGAGTATTTCTGCAGTTGTCTCTGAGGAATTTTTCAAAACCTGATTTTGGGTTTTGATTTCTGGACTTTTCCTACCTCCACCATGACCATTCCACTTATCCACAATCGGCATTAACCAATAAGTTAATGGAGTGACCGTAGTTAACGTTGCTGCTGGTGTTTTGCTGCTTTTTGCTGAAACTTTACATAGAGGAAAATTATGTGCCTCAAACTTATCCTCGCGCATAGCTGCTATCTTTTCAAAACGGTTGGCAGACTGTCGGGATATCCCTGCGGCCTCTAGGATGGATATCTTCGTTACAGGCGTCTCGTCGTGAGACACCCGTGAACCGAACCTTGTTGACTCATCAGCCGTCGGCAAGGCTGCGGAGGAAAATAATGCCGAAAATCTCCTTATTATAAAGAACAAGGAGTTGGCCAAACGGTATATTGAAAACTGGCATCGACATAAGGCCCATTCGGAGGCTTACATTGGCAAAGGGATGTGATACGTGGCAGCAGGAAAAAACATCGGTTAAATATTGCACGCCTGACTCCACTACTTTTCGGCTTTGGAAATCCTATTTACATCTTTTCTTCGAGTTTTTGCACCGTGTCCCTATAATTCTCATTAGAAGGGTCCAGTTCGGTCGCCTTCTCAGCTAATCGGTGAGCCTCCTTTAGGTCTCCTCCGTTGACATAGAGCAGCCAGGCCAGGTTGTTATACGAATCTGCAAGGTCGGGTTTCTTGCTAATAGCCTTCCGGTAATATTTCTCTGCCGAGGGATATTCACCCTTTCCGTAATATATATTGCCGAGATACAGATAGGCGGTCGGGATGTCCTTCGCCGCCGTCTTGTATTCACGGATAGCTCCTTCGATTTCTCCTCTTTTTTCATAGGCCAAGCCCAGATTGACGTGTTCCTTCGGACTAAGAGGGTCGTTAAGAACAATGATCTTCGGAATGGCGCAAGACGTCGTTGTCAACAGGCAGAAACAAAAGAGTATATGGAATGCGGCATTAGTCAATGATACGCCTGCCTGTCTCCTTCTCATTTTTTCTTTATCAGCAGAGTCCAAAAGTCTGTCCTCCTCCAGGCTTTGAGGAATGCATCGTTTCCGATCACTTCGTGTTCCTTATTCCCGGAATTAACAATAACGACGTCCTTATTGTAGCCCACAACTACCATGAAGTGATTTATCTGCCACGCGGAAAAACCGTAATCAACCATTACGACAAGCGGGTAGCCCGCGTCTATTTTTTCCCTGAGGTCTTTTAGACTGCCGGAATAATCCCACCCAAAGAACCCCTTTTTCTGCGCATAGAGCGCCATATCCATGTTCAGGGTGCCGCGCGCGGATTTACTAAAAAGGTCGTAGGCGATTTCTCTTGGCGAAATATTCAGCAACCCCTCATAATTGAGGACCCCAGCAAGAGACGCAGGCCCGCACTGATATTCCTCCTGAGGGTGGAAAGGGACTTTTTCCAGAACAACGTCGCCCTGACGCAAGACCGGGGGACCGGAGGCGCAGGCCCATAGCATGATACACGAGAAGGCGACTACAGACAGCAATCGAATTGCTACCTTTATCCCATCCACAAAATAAAGAGGGCGGGAAATCTTCCCGCCCTGCGGTGTTTGAAGATGAATACCTTTATTTAACAATCACCCTGTGCCCTGTGAGTTGTATCAGAATCACCACAAGAATCGCGATTATAAGAACCCCTATGATGATACCTATGCCGTCTCCGCCGACTTTGAGGCTATCAAGATGCTGCGCAACTTCGTGGAGTTGCTGGTCGCTGAGTTGGTCTAGCTTGGCCCTGATCTCATCAGAGGTAAATCCGAGATTTACCAGTCTTTCCTTGACCATTTTTTGCTCGAGCGCCGCTTGTAGGGTCGCGAGGTCGGAAGACCTGTCGGTCTGAGCGAGCGGCAGAGCGGTTGACGGCGCAAATGATGCGTCAACTCTCGGAGCTATGCCTATGATAAACATAGCACACGCGAGATATGCCGCAATAGACTTCATGAAAGGAATCGACACTTCTTTCACCTCCTTGCCGTAACGAGTATTAAACGCTTCATCACTTACGCAACCGTTAGTTTATCCACAGAAAAAAATAAGTCACGTTAATTATTTTTAATAATTATGCCGTGATGACCCGGAAATATGAGAAAGAAAGGAAGCTCGAGCCACCCAAAACGACCGGAGAATATTCCTCAGCAGCGTGTAGAAAAAATCCCGCATCATAGCAATCATGCAAACTGCCCTCTTAGGTTGCAGTCGCGGCGATCACAGGTCGGCATCCTCTAGCCTAGTTCATCTGCGGTTTTCGGATGCATCAAAGTTTTCCTGAAAAGCCCTTCTGACATGAAGTATTGCGGTATTCTTACGCCAGCGAAGTTGATTGGTGTATGACATGCGATCAGCCTCATCTTTTTTGCTCTCAGCATTATAAAGGCAGTGTTGGTTGCCCGGAGTAGTGTCGTCCACAGCGATCTGATTGTGGTGAGGCAGCGAGCCCCTGTCAGAGAAACCCGGGGCATTTCTCAATATTGCCGGAATGGTCGTAAGCCCTTCGGTGAGATGGTTTGTGAGTCCGGGCTGTGTGTCGTTTGGTTGCGCGTAGCGACCTGAAATCACTTGGTCATTCCATCTTTTGGCAGCGGCTATTTTACTCTGAGTCCATAAGCTTGTGTTAATGCTGAATTTCGGATCGGTGAGGTTGAATGTGGATGGAAACTGATGTGATGGAGCATTATCAAACTCCACCTGGCCAGGGGGATCGTTTAACTCAGCATGACCATTAGCTGACCCAGCGTCTAGAAGCTTCGCGAAATGCATGTAGGAGGAGTGAGCGTAAAAGTCGGCAATGGCATGAGCCGCGCGAGCAAAAGCCTGCAGATTGGACCGATTGTCCGCTTTGAATGTGACGAGATTCTGTTGCACCTGGGTCCATGATTCTTCTATATAGCCATTGTCGAAGTGGTCGAGCGGGCTGTAGTCGGGGATGTCGAGATCGATAGAATCAATGACAGGGCCAGCAAGGAACAGCCTTGTAAAATTCTGCTTGAGCTCCTTCAGTACCCAAGAAGGAACTCCAGGGACTCCGCTGATGGCTTCTTCGATAACCGACATGTGCACCTGACCAACGAACTTTGGGTTGAGCCGAGACCACTGTCGCCGGAGAAATAGATCGAGCCCGTCCCGTTCCGCAGTGCCCTTAACTGCCCACAAATGACTATCATTGAAAAGAAAATGAGGCACGTATTCGACCTATCCCTTTCATCTTAATCCTAGCTATGCTGAAAAAAAGGTATCATGTAGCATTTAGCTTTTTCGGGACTGTTTGCCTCTTGATAGGATTTTATCACCGATTGAGAGGCTGCCAGGGAGTGCCGCTGTTTAGCTGTGAATTTACCTCAAGGCTGCTGAGTCGAAGAGGACGCCAATTTTCTCAGCAGCGTTTCTTTCATTTAGAAATCGTGAATACTTCCTATCGAGGGTATTAAATACATAATAAAAAGTAGGACAACTACATGGTAGCTCTTAGGTCAGTTCTCGGTATCGCCCGATATAAAGAGTGCGTCTCTCATTTAACCTGTGATGTGGTACAATCATGCGATGCAAGTAGTGGCGGCGATAGGGGGGGTGTTTCTGGTTATGGTCATCCTATGGGAAGGATTCGAGACCATTGTCCTTCCACGCCGGGTGACCCGCCGGTTCCGCCTCAGCAGATACCTTTTCCGGTTCTGCTGGCGTTCCTGGAGGGGGGCGGTCACCAGCCTCGTTCCGGCAAAATTTCGGGAAACTTGGTTGAGTTTCTTCGCCCCCCTTTTCAATCTTCTTATGATAGGATTCTGGGTCATCTGCCTAATCATCGGTTTTGCATTGCTACACTGGGCTATCGGCTCGCAGGTCCGTGCGACTGTGGGGGACAGGGGCTTTTTTACTGATCTGTACATGAGTGGCACAACTTTTTTCACCCTTGGGTTGGGAGATGTGATTCCCGGCGTCGGAGTGGCGCGCTTTCTTACGGTTCTTGAAGCGGGGCTGGGGTTTGGGTTTCTGGCCCTTGTTATCAGTTACATCCCAGCCCTAAACCAGTCCTTTGCCCGGCGGGAAGTGAGTATCTCGCTCCTTGATGCCAGGGCGGGTTCTCCTCCTTGTGCCGGAGAAATTCTGCGCCGCCACGCTGACGCGCATGGCATGGAGGCACTCAGACAACTACTCCTGGAATGGGAGACTTGGTCTGCTGAACTTCTCGAAGGCCATATCTCTTACCCGGTGCTGGCCTATTTCAGATCTCAGCACGATAATCAGTCATGGCTCGGTGCCCTTACTGCTGTCCTCGACACCTGCGCGCTAGTAATGGTAGGTGTGGAGAGAAGTTGCAAACGGCAGGCTGAACTGACATTTGCTATTGCCCGCCACGCTGTCGTCGACCTTGCTCTTATATTCAACAGACCGCCCTTAAAGCCATCGCATGACCGGCTGTCTCCGGACATGCTTGCACAATTGCACACAATTTTAACGGATGCAGGCTTGAAGTTTAATAAGGGAGAAGCCGCTGACGAGCATTTGGCCAAATTGCGGGCAATGTACGAACCATACGCCAACGGGCTGGCAGCCTTCTTTCTCATTAAACTGCCGCCATGGGTTGCAGATGAAGGAAAACTGGATAACTGGCAGGTAAGCGCCTGGGAGCCGCTGGGTGCAAGTTTTCGAGGGGTCGAGAGTAAAGGGCGGGATCGGAGAGAACATTTTTGAGGAGGTGCTCATATAATAACAGTTATTGAGATCGCTAGCATTTTCATCGCTGTCGCTTTTATTCACAGCTTTTCTTTACGAACCTTTGTAAAAGATATTGTTCGAGGTGCTTGTCGAAACATTTGTAAAATCTTTTTACCGCTTTTTTTTCACTTTTCCAAGTACGGCAACCTCTTGGGCGGCCGAGTCGGCATCGGCTGAAATTTTAATCTGCGACCACATTGAGCAACTGCAGGAAAACGTCAGCCTTGCTACATCCTGCAAGGCCATGTCTGTCGAGAAACAGAGAAACTAGATAGACGCGGTTTCCCCTTATGCCCGACAACTCATGTACTACAAGCCGTGATACTTCAATCGAAGGGGGAAGGAGCTTGGCAAAGGTGGCCTATGACGAGGAGATCACTGCACTTCTGGTGATCGATCGATAGAGCGCCGGGCTAATTCGGACTCCAAGGCTGTCAGCAGCGAATGATAATCCGATGAACCGTCATAGCGCGTCCCGTTGATAAAAAAGGTCGGCGTGCCGTTAACACCGCTTCGGATACCGCTCTGGCGGTCTTCCTGAATTAGCTTTTCAACAACACCCTGTTTGATATCTTTTTCAAATTGTTCGACATTCAACCCGATCCTTTTAGCCCACAAGTGGAGGATCTCAGGTTTAAGTAGGTTCTGTTGTTCAAAAAGGAGATCGTGCATCTCCCAAAACTTACCCTGAACCGCCGCGGCTTCCGCCGCTTCGGCCGCGATCAGGGCATAGCGATGCTCCTGGGTCAGAGGGAAGTTCCTGAACACAAATCGCAGCTTCTTTCCCAAAGTCTTCTGCGAACGCTTCACGACGGGATAGGCTGCTCCGCAGTAGGGACACTGATAGTCGCCGTATTCCACTAAAGTCAAAGCTGCATCAGCGGGTCCTTCAACGTGGTCACCTGCTGAAACGGGCTGGGTAAGCGTGGGGGATTTGTACATACAATGCCTCCTGACTCGGAACTGATCTCGGAGTTAACCGGTTTTTTTGCCGTCGGCTATTGACTCGAGAGCTTTCAAAATGCCGTCGGCGCCAGGATTGATGCCCACCGGTGAGACATAAGTCCACCGTATCACGCCTTCGGCATCGATGACGAACAGAGCTCTCTCCGCCTCGCCGTCTTTTTCCCTGTAGACGCCATACCGACGGGCCACTGCGCATGAAACCATTAGTATTATGTTCAGCGCGACTGCAAACACAACAACTATCGCCTTCTTTCCCGTTGACATGTTTAATTTACCTCCGGTTGTAACAGGTGATATTGCAATGAACATTATTCAAATAACTCTAAGCTTCATTTCGCGCTTCACGGGGTCTTTACAGCAATAGTCAATTCGAGGATTGCTAAGAAGGTACTCAGCTCACTCCGAAAAAACGCAGCTCAATCTCAACATCTTGAGCTATATTTCTTATTCATTTCACATATCTCCGAGCAGCAACCGGAACAATGTCCCTTTTTTTTCCATACGGAGCGATATAAAAGATATAGCGCTCCACCAATAATTACGCCCATTAGCAAGATATCTGTTGCTCCCATCTTAACCTCCTATTCCAAGTAACTTTCCGCCATGATAAATGAGAAAGGCTACACCCCACGCCAGAGTCATCTGGTACACAAAGGCGATTCCAAACCACTTCCATGTGCCAAACTCCTGTCTCATGGCTATGGCAACCACAACACAGGGCATATAGAGGAGCACGAATGCGACAAAGGCATAAGCGCTCAGGGGGGTATATGTCTTCTGAATTACGGCTTTGAGGCCAGCCCTTTTTTCATCCTCTTTGGAGGAGAGGCTAGAAATTCCCACGGTCGAAAAAACATTAGCTGCTGAATCCTCTGCAGCATGTACAAAGGATGTCCCGACCTCCTTCAGGTCCTCACTGAAAGTGGACGGATTCTTTTTCTCGTCTTCAGGCTTTGCCACATATATTTCGCCCATGGTTCCCACGACTATCTCTTTGGCGATTACGCCAGAAATAAGCGATGACGCGGCCTCCCAGTTTCCAAACCCAATGGGTTCAAGTACTGGCGCTATGATCTGCCCCACCTTGCCCAGATATGAGTCTTTCTTATTCTCCACGCCCCAGGGAAGGTTCAGGAGAAACCATATGAGGATAGAGACGGCAAGGATGTATGTCCCCGCCTTAATCAAAAAGTGCTTTCCCTTCTCCCATGTATGTATCATGAGACTCTTGAAGGACGGCCTCCTGTATGGGGGGAGCTCCATGATAAACATCGGAGCCTCGCCTTTGAAGAGCGTCTTTTTGAAGCAGATGCCCACGATTATGGCCAGAACTATCCCCATCACATATAGCGACCAGAGGACTGTTCCGGCATGCGCTGAAAAGAAGGCGCCGATAAAGACAACGTAGACTGGCAGTCTTGCGCCGCAGGACATAAGCGGGACAAGTAATGCGGTAAGAGCCTTGTCCTTCGGATTTTCGAGCGTCCTTGTGGCATAAATAGCCGGCACATTGCACCCGAAGCCAAGCAGCATAGGTATGAACGATTTCCCATGAAGTCCTATCGTGTGCATGGCCCTGTCCATCACAAAGGCAGCCCTCGCCATATAACCGCTTCCCTCAAGGAATGTGATGAAAAACATCATAGCAAATATCACAGGGACGAAGACGAGAACTGAACCCACACCTGCCATAACCCCGTCAGTAACCAGTGAGACTGTCCAACCGGGTGCCCTTATGAGACCCAAGATTGCTTCTGCCCATCCTTTGAACGGCCCCGCCGTCATTGCGCTCATCCAGTCGGCAAAGGGCTTTGACACATCGAAGGTGAGCTTGAATACAAACCACATGGCGGCAAGGAATATGGGAATTCCCAGCACCCGGTTAAGAACTATCCGGTCAATCCTCTCAGTCAATTCAATGTTTCCCGATTCCGTCTTCTGGAGGACTTCCCTGGTAAGGCCGAAAGCCTGCGCATACCTTGCATCGGCCATGATTGATTCTATATCGGAATCGTGTGCTGTCTTCAGATGGCCTACGGCTTTACTTACAGACAGGCCGCTGTCATCAGGTTTTATTTCTCCAGAGACCTGGCTGTCTCCCTCCATAAGCTTGAAGGCGAGCCATCTCGGAGGATACTTTTCTGCAAGGGGAGTCAGTCCAATTTGTGTCTCGAGCATCTTGGCAGCGGACTCGATATCATCGCCGTAATTTAGATGCTTCGGGCAATGCGCTGAAGGGTTTTCGGCAACCTCAAGCAACGACTTAAGCAGGTCGTCAAGCCCAATTTTCTTAGTAGCCACCGTAGGAATGACCTTTACGCCGAGCATATCCTCCATTACCCTTCTGTTAATCGTGTGGCCTCTCTTCTCCGCCTCGTCGTAGATATTGAGGGCAACAACAGTCGGTATCCCCAGCTCCATCACCTGGACCGTGAGATAGAGGTTCCGTTCGAGGTTTGTGGCGTCCACGACATTAAGAATCACGTCAGGTTTTTCGTGGATAAGATAATCCCGCGCGATGATTTCTTCCTGCGTGTAGGGACTAAGGCTGTATGTGCCCGGCAAATCGACAATTCTGATTTTTCTCCCTCCGTATTCGAATATTGCAGACTTCTTCTCCACGGTGACTCCGGGCCAGTTACCCACATGAAGCCTTGTTCCTGCTATAGCATTGATAATGGTTGATTTGCCAGAATTAGGATTTCCGGCCACTCCGACTGTGATCGCCTTTTTTTCTGCCCTTAACGCTGCCCTACTGCTGCCCTGTAATCTTTCTTCTGTCATCGTGCTCATTTTATTGCCTCCAGCTGTATTTCTTCCGCTTCTTTCTTCCTCAGAGAAAGCTTGTAGTTCTTTATAATTACCTCAATGGGATCACCTAGGGGGGCGACCTTTTCCATCTTGACCTCCTCGCCAACAAGCACCCCCATGTCCATAAGTCTCCTCTTGAGTGGCCCTATCGCACCTATCTTCGTTATTTTCCCTTTTTCGCCGCACTTTAGCATTGACAGGTTCATTATCCTTTCCTCCTCACCATTATCTTCATCGCCATGCCGCGGCCCATGGCGATCCTCGATTCGTCCACCTTTAAAAGCAGCGGGCCGCGTCCCCCGTTGTTGAGCATTTGCACACTCTTTCCTACCCGGATACCCATGTCCTCTATTCTTCCCTGCTCATCGCCGGGCCTCTCTTTTTCGAGATCCAGGGAATGAGCTCCTTTGCAGCCCTTTATCTCCATGATTTCGGCCTGTTCTCCACTGACTAAAAGCCCAAGGGGCAACATATCATAACCTCCTAAAATCTCCATGTTATTCCTGCAGGGATGGAATAATCGTTGCCACGATTATTAATCCCCTTCTTAATCCCGATATCGATGTCCAGGTTCTCTGAGATCGAGTATATGAGACCACCCAAGATGAAGCCTGGATTCTGATTCGAAGCCCTGTCGTGATCTCTCTCGATGCCGACATTTGCAACCAACTTAAGGCTTTTGACAACCTCGACCTCTGCGGCGAGTGATGCATGCCATATGTCATTTCTTTCATCAACTTTATTTTCATTTCTGATGTAGCCAAGATTGAGATGGAATGCCCAAGGTTTTATCTCTTTTGTGGCAATGAAAAAGAGATGGTAGGTTATTTTTCCCGCACCAAGCCCTTTTTGCTCGTCTGCAGTGGGGATCGTGAAACCGGATTTCAAAGCAAAGCTTAACCCATTCTTGTCATAGAAGCGCCACTTCAGTTCAACAGACGCATCTGAAATTCCATTGGCTGTGGTGGTTCCTTGGGAATCAGTGGTTCTTACATGCTGGTATGAAAGCCCTAGAACGAGATCTGAAGTATCGGTTATCCCATAGGAGAGAACCGGAACCGTTGGTATCACTATGCTATCCGTCGTCACTCCATCTTTTTTTTCATGCTCATACTCTCCAACAATTTCAAGCTGAAATTTTCCCTTGCCCTGCGTTCCCGTGTCGTCGGTTATGAGTGGATGAGTGGCAAATGCTGTTCCTGCGGCGACCAGCACCATAACCGCTGACATTATTAAACTTCTAAACACCTATCCCTTCCTTTCGCAATTTCATTTCCTGAAAAACTCCCTGTTGTCTAAGTGTAATGATAATCATTATCAAGATACTGGCAAAAAAAATATTACCTACACTGCTTGCAGATGCCGTATATCTCAAGCCTGTGCTTCACCGGGGTAAAGTCATTTGCCTCGGCAAGTTTATCCTGCAGTTTTTCTATCTTACTGTCATTGACCTCTATGATCCGCCCGCACTTCACACATATGAGATGGTCATGATGCTTATGTCCGATTTTCGGTTCATACTTAGTTTTTTGTGTGCCAATCTTCATTTCATCCGCCAGCCCACACTCACAGAATAGACTTACATTACGGTGGACTGTGGCGTACCCTATCTCAGGATTCTTCTTTTTTATCGCGTTGAACAACTCCTCGACAGTGATATGCTTGTCAGCAGCTAGGAATGCGTCAAGAATAACTTCCCGCTGCCTGGTATTACGCAAGCCCTTTTCGCTCAAGTAGCTTCTGAAAATCTCTTTTGCCTTGTTTGTCATCATAAATTCCTAGCAGATAATGATAATTGATATCAACAGTAACAGAAAGTAATTTATTTTGTCAACCTTTTTTCGACATCTTTTTTTTATGTCGCCGCAAGAAGGCTCACCGCCTTGATTTCTTATTGAGAAAGCTGTTACCATTGCATACTAAAGCGGAGTAGCTTACAAAGATAAGGTCAACATACTGGCGAAAGCCTGGCCTTGTCGTTGGTTGTTCCACATGCCAATAAGCGAGAGCTTTGGTGTGACAACAATGTCATACTGAAGCCCTCGCTTTTCTATTTTGCGGGAAAGGAAATATTTATGACTGCATTTATTGCATCCGTGATCTTTGTAGTGCTTGCCGAGATGGGAGACAAAACCCAGCTTCTTGCCATGGCATTTGCCTGCAAGTTTCGTTGGCAGACGGTCATGTGGGGTGTATTTGCTGCTACGGCAGTAAACCATCTCCTCGCTGCGGCAGCCGGCAACTATCTTGCCGCAATTGTTCCCATGGCCTATATAAAGATCGCAGCAGCAGCTTCTTTCATAATCTTCGGCCTTTGGACTATCCGCGGCGACACTTTGGAGGGAGAAGACAAGAGGTACAACTTCAACCCGTTCTGGACAGTGGCCATCGCATTTTTCATGGCGGAGATGGGCGACAAAACACAACTTGCAACAATCGCACTCGCTGTAAAGTATAACACCATAATCACTGTCTGGCTGGGCACTACGACGGGCATGATCATCTCGGACGCCTTCGGAATTATTGTTGGCAATGTGATGGGCAAACATATTCCCGATCGAGCAATTAAATGGGTCTCGGCACTTGTATTTATAGCGTTTGGAGTGTTTGGACTTTACGATAATCTGCCGAGTCACGTCTGGACCTTGTCGACCATAAGTGGAAGCCTTATAGCACTTGCAGCAGCTATGTATGGCGTGGCCAGGTTGAGTCCGGGAAGAAAGACACAACTCCCTGTCTGTGAAAATAGAGAAGCTATTGCATCAAACAAGGAGGAGCATTAACAAATCAGGAGGTTAGGCTATGCAGTGTCGAAGGATAATGTCTGAAAGACGAGGGATAAAGATTAATCATCGCTTATTGTCCTAAGTGGATATTTCGCTCAGTTCGGACACCTTATTCTTTTGAGTAAAACCACCACTTAAGGCATCGGACTTCTGGCCGAACTACGCACGGAGATGTTCTTCCTGGGCTCCGCAACGGTTTCGATCACTGATAACTCTTTACTGCCCCTTGAAGTCACCCTTTTATTAAATGAACAAATAATGTAGATTATTATCGTTATTAAACTATGGGGAAAGTCGAGGTATATCTAACTAATATTACAAATCCGGTATTATCTAGATGGACTAATATTACAAAAAGAGTATTAGCGAGAAACTATCTAATAACTGGTTAGGCGTTCAATGTGGCACGTATTCCCTGAACTGTTGGAGTATACGTGGAGATAGATGATGAAAGATTCAATAATCCAGTTAGATGACACTTGGATTTCCGTACGACACACCGATGTCTTGCCGGATCGGTCATCCATTCTGTTTATTCACGGGCTTGGTGAATCTGGCTTATCATTCATCGAGTCATTCGATGCCAATGACCTTAAAAACTATAATTTAATAGTTCCCGATCTGGCAGGATATGGCCGTAGCACTTCCGCCTTTAATGCAGATTACTCTTTTAGTGCACAAGTGGATCGCCTATCGCGATTAATAGATCGCTTCGGCCTACAGAAGTTATTTATTGTAGGCCATTCAATGGGTGGCGATATAGCGACTCTATTGGCACAGCAGACAGAAGACAAAATCCTTGGCCTGATAAACATTGAGGGAGACTTGACGCCATATGATGTTTTCATTTCTAACCTAGCTACAGAGGCTGCTGAGCGTGGCGAATTCTTGAAGTGGTTCAAGGATGAATTCAGGCAAACGATTGTTTATGAGCAATGGGCTGAAAAGAGAGAATCCTGCCGACGCTACTATGCTTCACTATGGTTTTGTAAACCTGAAGCATTCCTCTCTAACGCAAAAGAGATTTATGAGCAGAGCAAATCAGCTGAGAACGAAATAGAGAATAAGCTAGGCGCAAGGTTCAGAGAGATCAAAATGAAGAAACTGTTCTGCTGGGGCGAAGAGAGCCTAGCCCAAGAAACAAGAGACTACATCCAGCAGAAGCAGACAGAAATCCCAAACCAAAGATTCGCAGGTGCAGGGCATTGGGTAATGATTGATAAGGGCGAGGTCTTTTACTCTCTTATAGGAGAGTTCTGTTCTATGAAAGAATAGCCGCTTCTGGTGAGAGGACGCCCAACCATCGGGCCGCACCGGACGCAGGGTAGCCGATTGTGTTCGATAGGTGGTCTCGCCGCTTAAGTCTAGTTGGGTATGCTGGCTCCTCCCGCGTTTGCCCTGCGCCGGTGGGGCATGATCGTTCCCACCTGATGTTTCTCGCAATAGTTTAGACTCTCGATACCTGTTGACTGGGAGGTGCACTTCGCGACGGCTGCATTTCCTTGAACCTGTCGGCTTGTCGGTGCACTCTCCTGCGTTTCGGGCTACTCGATATTGTCTGCTAGGCCATAAGGTAACTTCGACATTTAAGGCGGTCTACTGTCCGAACCCGTCCGGAATTTCCACCTAAGTTTAGGGGTTTGGCTTGATCGTGGTGAATTAGGCAAAATTATTGAGAAAGCTGTACTGTCGTCGCCTTCGCTGAAACCATAGGGAACACGCCTCTAGCGGTCAAGCCATCATTTCTTTTATCCCTCCGTTAAAATCAGTGCAAAGAGGTTCCCATCCCAGGATATCTTTCGCTTTCTGTCTGCTGAAAAGCAGGTCCCTTGAAAAATAAGTGATGTATTTTGTGAGATCGAGGCGGAGATTGCATAAGGAAGCGAGGCAATCGACGAAGGCTGCAGGAACTTTGAAACATAGCGGCGGGAAAGGAATGATAATTAATCGCCTTCCCGCGGCACTACCGATGGCATCGAAAAACTCTCGCCATGTGTGCGGCAGACTGTCGGTGATGTTAATGGTCTGTCCTGCCGCGCCTGGTCGGACTCCTGCAAAATAAATAGCCCTCGCGAGATCCTTTACATGGACGAAAGGCGCAATGCTTCTGCCGCTGCCGATAAAAGGAAGCCCTATTGTCCCGGCCTTTGCCATCGCACCTGCTATTTTCCTAAGATTTATCGACCTAGGCCCGTACGCGATAGCAGGTCTTACGATCGCGTATTCTACGCCCGAGGGATTGCGGGCGAGTAATCCCTCACAGGTCCGCTTGTAAAAAGTATACTGATCATTGAGAGTGATTTCAGGTGCGGCATCCTCGGTGGCCGGAACCTCAACGGGAATTCCTGCCACGGTGATTGAACTGACGAACACGAGGCGCCCTATTTTCCTCACAGCCGGACTCGACACTATCTGTTGCAAGAGAGCGATATTTTTCAGGCACGCTGCCATGAAGGTACTCCGGATTTCTCCTATGTGAAAGAAAACGTCGACACCCTCCAACGCGGCGATAAGGGAAAGAGGATTTTCAAAATCACCCCAAACATTTTCGATTCCCCTGCCGCTTAGCCGTTCAGGCAAGACAGTCCTCCTCGAGAAGATCTTAACGCTGTGGCCTTCCTCGATAAGAAGATCCACTACATGTCCACCGATAAAGCCGGTGCCGCCGGAAACGAGCGTTCTCATATTCAATGTATAATCTGGATTATGAAACAGGTCAAGAAGAGAGTCATTCTATAGCAACATAGCAGCTGATATGTCGCTCATTATCCATGCATACAGTGATGATTATGACTGTGATCTAAACTGGTCGACATTTATTCATTCCTAAAGATTTCGATGAACTCGATGCAGGATACGGAACCCTCCCCCGTGACGTCCGAGTCGTTCGTGATCGCTATTCCAGCCGTTGAGGGAGGTTCTTTATCGAAGGCTTTCCGGTAATCGGCAGTTATTCAGGGAGGTTCACACAACTTTATTTCATCATTCCTTCCCCTATCATTTTATCTGTATCCATCATCATCTGGTCCTTTCACAACATTGTGTCACCTTGTTCTATTGTTGAATTTTTATTCATTACCTTTTCTGTTCCCTAAAGCACCAGACGATCATTCTTCATCAGTCCCCATTGTTTTTCGTATTCCATGATATGAGCAACCATATCGACAAACTTTTCATCATACCCAAATCGTTCCAAAAGATAAAAACCCATTTCTAACCCTGAGCTTATTCCGCCCGCCGTTATGATTCGTCCGCTGTCAACAATACGGTGCCGATCAATAACAGCTTTAGGTGCAATTTCTGCCAGGCGGTCTATAGGAATAATCTTTTCGCTTGGGTCTCCATTTTTCCGGTTAGTGGCCCTCACACCGTCAAGCAGTCCCGCTTTTCCATACACCCATGAACCAGTACAGACGCTCACAAGCAGAGTTTTTTCAGGCAGTTCTTTTACAAACTCTATCAGACGACCATTATGCATCTCAGATCTTGTGCCTATTCCACCCGGAATAAGGAAGGCATCCATATCAGGTCTTTGGTCAAGGCTATATCGTGGATTCACGGAAAGGTTTGCTGTGGCCACTACTGGCGCAAAAGAATCACCTACCAAGAATGCGTCGAGTTCCGGGTCCATTCTCCGGGCGACGGCAAAAACACCTGTCGGTCCCGCCCAATCTATAACTTCAGCTCCATGGAAAATATAAATTCCCAATCTCTTTTTCATTTAATCCTCCTCTATTTTCCTTGCAAGGACAACATTAAGAAAGTGGATCTAGGTAGAACGATACCGGTATAAGCAGTGCAATGCTAAAGCGACTATTATCAGTCTTTTGTATGTTGTATGTCCCATTATTCATGGTGATTCCTGCTTGTTTATCACTTTTCAAGCCAGACTTTAAATAGTTATCACGAAAATTA
>OUUY01000149.1 GCA_900302705.1 Candidatus Sulfobium mesophilum | reverse complement strand
CATAGGAGGCGGTTGATTCGAAGCCAAGCGTTCTTATGCCCAGAGACTTTGCCTTTTCAAGGACAAGGCGGGGCCTTTCTTCTTTTTCAATGAAGATATAGAACCCGCCCACCTCTTTTGCGGACTGTTCCTGATAGCGGAAATCGGTAAAGAAAAAGCGGTGTTTCCTCGTAAGCAGAAGACAGGCCGACGACCCGGTGAACCCTGAAAGATATCTGATGTTCTTAAGGTCGGTGATAATGATTCCGTCGATACCCTTCTTCTGAAGGGCATCGCTTGTCTTTGCGATACGATTCATTCTGATAAGATTTTTTTGGCGGCCCTTACCGCCAGCAGATAGCCCTCTGCCCCGAGACCACTGATCTGGCCTGTAGCGACCCCGGAGATATAGGAGTGCTGACGGAAGTTCTCCCGCTTGTAAATATTGGAGATATGGACTTCTATGGCAGGTTTGCCCACAGCAGCGATTGCGTCACGTATGGCAATGCTTGTATGGGTGTAGGCTGCCGGATTAATAATGAGAAGATCGTATTTCCTGGATTGGATCGCGTCAACGATAGCGCCTTCGCTGTTGGATTGAAGCACTTCAGCCTCCATGCCGAGTTCATCAGAGAGCGAGCGGATTTTGCTGTCCAGGTCTCCAAGGGTATCTGAGCCATAAATGCCGGGCTCTCTTTTGCCGAGCAGGTTTAGATTGGGGCCGTGTATTATGAGAATTTTCATATCAGGATAAAAAATTTCAACCCGTTCAAGCCGTTTGAACTGGCTAAACCGATCAAACGGGTTAAACCGTTAAGCTAGAACTCTCCCTCTATTTTGGGGATCGCAGTCTTAAGAACGAACCGCCCTTTGCCGAAATTGCCTTCAGGTTTTATCACAAGGGCGAAATAATATTCGCTGTTTATCCTGCGCATAATTATGCCGCATGTATCTGAAATGATGGAAAATTCACGCGCTTCGCCAAGTCCCAGGTTTTCAGCGGCCAATCCGATGTCTCTTATCATGGCAGAAGCCTCAGCGCCGAGACCTGTCAGATCAATGAGCTTCTCGGAAACATATTCCTCAACGGGGATGCCGTCTGAGGCTATGATCATGGCAGAAACAGCGCCGTCTACCCTGGCTACCGTATCTCTAAGAACTTCTGTAAAACTCATTGCGCCTCTTGTTAATGCCTGCCAAGAAGGCGTCCATCTTTGCTATTAACGCCTCTTTATCTTTCCCCATGAGTTTTAGAAGGGTTTTCAATTCTTCTGCCCGCTGTAAAACCGCCTTGTTTTCAGGTGTGGCTGAGAGCATTTTTCGGTAAACATTCATTGCCTCAAGATAATTTCCGTCGGCGATAAAGTTGTCTGCAGCCTCGATACTGATGCCCGAGGCCGGCTCGGGAAAAATTATTTCGGCCATCTCTTCTGCTCCATATCCGGCAAAGGCTCCCTCCTGGCCTTTCTCCTCAGGAATCGTCGCGAGCTGAGGGCTTTCGGCCACGACAGCTTCGCTTATATCTGCGAAAGACACTTCCTCTTCAGATACTTCCTCCTCGCCGACCTCTGCCGTCTCTACTACTTCGGCTGCTTCACTTTCTGCTTCATAAGAATGCATTGTCTGAGGGGTTTTGTCTGCGAAGATTGAATCTTTAAAGGCGCTTAGATCCTCCTCCATCTGCCGCGCAGATGTTATCTCGTTTTTCTGTATGACTTCTTCCTGAGCGGGCAGGCTTATATCTTCATGAAACAGCGGAGGCAAAGTGGTATCAGTTGCGCCTGTTGCTTCGCCGCCTGTATCGACCAGTTCCTTTTCTTCCTTGTCAGCCTTTTCAAGGTCTCTGAGATTTGAGATCGCGTCGTCATCCAGGGCATTAAGGCTTAGCACCGCCCTGTATGATTTGGCAGCCAGCGTTTTTTCACCAAGGTCGCGATAGATCTCGGCCAATTTCTTGTGGGCATACAGATTATCCGGGATTGATTTTATGACGCTTTCGAACTCCGAGCGGGCCTCGTTCATCATGCCCTTTTCAAGGTATATCTTCCCGAGAGAAACCCTGGCGCTCATGTAACCTGGCTGTCTTTCGATGCCGTTTAATAAGACACCTATGGCCTCTTCGATCATGCCTTCTTTCTTGTATTCCTCGGCAAGCGGGACAAAGAGCTTTGAATTCGGGTCCTTATCGACCCGTTCCTTTAATTTTTCTATATCTTTTAGCGACATAGCCTTGCCCATTTTTTAGCAAATCACGCCGATAAAGTCAAGCCTTGATTTCAATAAACCTGTCGAATATTGCATCGGCAACGCTATCTTTGCTCATCACTTCAAGCCGGGTCTTTCCCTTCCTGTCGATGATAACCACCTTGTTGGTATCAACGTCGAATCCGGCGCCGGCTTCAGTAACGTCGTTGAAAACTACCATATCCATATTTTTGACCTTCATCTTCTTTTGGGCCCTTGCTATATTGTTTCCGGTTTCTGCAGCAAAACCGATAATATAAGGTCTTTTTCCTGCGCCCAGGACCGAAGAGATGATGTCTTCTGTCTGACGAAAGGGGATATTCAGATCGCCCGTCTTTTCTATCTTGGTCCTGGATGTGACGGCCGGCGAAAAATCCGCGACCGCAGCAGCCATAACCAGCACGGTCGTATCTCCCTGCACCGACTGCTTCACGGATTTCATCATTTGCGCGGAAGTCTCAACCCCGACGAATCCGACACCTTGGGGTTTTTTCAGGTAAGAAGGACCGCTTATGAGTATCACGCTGGCCCCCCTGTCTCTGGCTGCCCTGGCCAGGGCGTATCCCATCTTGCCCGATGACCTGTTGGAGATGAACCTGACCGGATCCAGATATTCACGAGTCGGTCCTGCGGTTATTACCATCTTTTCCCCGGCGAGGTCTTTTTCAGTGAGTGCAGACATGACGGTCTCCACAATCTCAGCGGGTTCCGCCATCCTGCCTATCCCTTCTTCACCACAGGCCAGGTCGCCCCTTTCAGGCCCTACCTGGACTACTCCCGTTGACAGCAGTTTCCGGAGGTTTTCGCCGAATATCCTGTTTTCGTACATCCTCCAGTTCATTGAAGGGGCGATAACGACTTTGCCGCTATATGAGAGGAAGCAGGTGCTGAGGAGATCGTCGGCTATTCCGTGTGCAAACTTCGCGATTATATCGGCAGTTGCCGGAGCGATGACCATTACGTCTGCCGAGGAGGGTAGTGATATATGAGCCATTGGCTCATCGAAAAGTGAGGTATAAACCTTATTTTGGGAGGCCACCTCAAGAGAAAGAGGGGTTACGAACTGCTTGGCCGCCTCTGTCATCGCAACGACGACAGAGGCGCCTTCATCTCCTAGTCTGCGCGCAAGATCGATGGACTTGTAAGCAGCAATTCCTCCGGTAATTCCGAGGAGTACGCGCTTATTCTTCAGAATCCTCAGGCGCTTCTTCCTTTTTCTCAGAGAAGAGCTCGTCAAAGGCCTTCTTGTCCATTGTCTCCCTTTCGTGCAGGTACACCTTCAGATCTTTCTCGAGTTCGCTCAAGTCCTCTCCTGCCGAAATCTTCCTGCTTTCCTCAAGAAGTTTTCTGTAATCGAACTTGCCTGCCTCTTCCTTTGCCTTAACCGCCTCTTCGCCTGTAAGGAATTCAAGCTGGCCGCCGACCGCCTCTTCGATGGCTATGGAAGTGACCTTCTTGGACCTGGTCTGTATCTTGGGCTTTGATCCCAGCGAAAGGTCCTTTGCCCGCTGGGAAGCGATCGCAACCAGCCTGTATTTTCCGTCGATTTTATCGTCATCGTACTCTACAGGCAGAGAAATGATATCCATTACATCCTCCTCACTATCTTAGAAAATTATCTTTGATCCATTTCGGATCCACCCTGTCGCTGCTCATTCTCCGGGCTGTGATGATGGCCTCAAGTTTTTTTACCGAGTCCCCCAGGATGTCATTAACTATAACATAATCGTACATATTATAGTCCTTAATTTCGACAGCCGCCCTCTTGAGACGCCGCTGCATGTCTTTCTTAGTATTACTTTTCCTGTCCTGAAGCCGCTCCCTGAGGACCTTTATGGAGGGCGGGAGTATAAAGATAAAAACCCCTTCACTGAATGAATTCCTGATCTGTCTCGCCCCCTGAGTATCAATATCGAGTATCACGTCGAAGCCGGAGCTAACAAGCCCCTCGAACTTCTTTCTCGATGTTCCGTAAAAGTTGCCGTGCACCTCGGCCCATTCGATGAATTCATTACGGCTGATCATCTGCTGGAATGTTTTCTGCGCTACGAAGTAGTAGTCTTCCCCGTTTTTTTCTCCTTTCCGGGGTTTCCTTGTGGTAAATGATACGGACTGCTTGATATTGGCGTTGCGGCTGAGGATCTTTTTGCAGATTGTTGTTTTTCCCGCTCCTGAGGGCGCTGAGATGACGAAAATGCCTCCCCTAGACTTCTTCTGCAAGGTCGCTCTTTCCCTCCAGGAACCTTTGTGTGATAGTTTCAGCCTGAAGTGCAGAGAGTATGATATGGTTGCTGTCGGTAACTATTATTGATCTGGTGCGCCTGCCCTGCGTGGCGTCGACGAGTTTCCTGTCTTTTTTTGCCTCTTCCCTCATCCTCTTGATAGGCGCTGAGCCTGGCGTTACAATAGCGACCACCTTCGATGATGCAACCACGTTTCCGAATCCGATGTTAACCAGAACGGGACTAGTATCGCCTTTTTTCATGTCTGATTCTCCCTCTTCCTTATTTTGGGGGTTACTGTAAGTTCTGGACCTGCTCCCTCATTTTTTCTATGGCGGTCTTCATCTCTACGGTGACGCCTGAAATTCCATAGTCAGTGGATTTCGAAGCGATGGTGTTAACTTCCCTGTTCAGCTCCTGAAGAATGAAATCCAGCTTTCTTCCTATTATACCACCGCCGGAGAGTACTTCCCCGAATTGTGCAAGGTGGCTGTTTATCCGGGCGATCTCTTCGGCGATGTCAAGTTTTGCTGCAAATATTGCCGCTTCCTGCAATATGCGCCCCTCGTCGACATCTTGACCCTCAAGGAGCGTCCTTAGTCTTTCATTGAACTTGTCCTTTATCTCCGTGAGGACCCTGTCGAAAGAGGCCATTATCTTTTCATTAGAGGCCCCTACGGTCTGAGCTATCCGGCTGAGTTCTGCCGCAAGTGTTTCGCCTTCTCTGGACCTCATCCCGGCAAGGTCATCCAACGCCCTGGCGAAAATGGTGGCAATTTCTTCGAGGTCATATTTCTGTTGCGTCTCTATGAACATTTCGTGCAGACCGATGAACGTATTTATGTCGATCTCGCCCTTGATGGAAAGCTCTCCCTGCAGGTCTTTAAAGGCGTGATACATCCTTCTGACCGCCTCGGGGTTTATCTCCACAGCTGCCGAAGCCAGCTCTGACAACGTTATGGTGATATCAAACTTCCCCCTCGCAAAACGTTCTTTTACCATGTTTCTGAGCGGAATCTCCATCTGATTCAAAGAAGACGGCGCCCTTACGTAGATGTCCAGAAACCTGTGGTTGACTGATTTTATCTCAACCCTGCAGCCGTTTCTTTCAGCGCTTCCGAAGCCCGTCATGCTCTGGACCATATTGAAATACAATATAAAACAGATGTATCGTGAAGTCAATTTGCGGGTTGTTTTCGCTTGGCATCCCGCCGCCATGTCAGATCGATTCTTTTCGCACTCCCGGAATTCATTAAAGATTTAAATATATTAATAAATTTGTTGAAAAAGGTTGGGAAAATTGAGTAGAATTGAAGTCCATTTCATTACCCGGAGGAAATTATGGCTGAATTGACGGAGATAAGGTGGCACGGGCGCGGTGGACAGGGAACTGTTACTGCGGCTAAGGTGCTTGCAGACGCCTGCCTGAGCGGCGGAAGGCATGTTCAGGCATTCCCGGAGTACGGACCCGAGAGGGCCGGCGCTCCACTTAGGGCTTACAACAGAATAAGCGCGAAGGAACTGAGGATGCATTGTCCGGTGCTCACTCCGGATGTGGTTAGTGTCGTGGATGCGACCCTCCTTGACAGCATAAATATAGCCGAAGGGTCGAAGGAAGACACTGTTTTTGTCATAAACACTACCAAAGACCCGAAAGAGGTGAGGGAAAAACTGGGCGCAGGCCCGAAGCAAAAGGTATACACCGTCGATGCAACGAAGATTGCTATCGACTGCTTCGGAAGGGCGATGCCCAATTCCCCCATGCTTGGCGCGCTCTGCAAGGTGACGGGTCTTATCAGTCTTGAACATCTCCTTGAAGATGTGAGGAAGAGTTTCGGCAAAAAATTCGCCCAGAAGGTGATAGACGGCAATCTTGAAGCGACCAGGAGAGGTTACGAGGAGGTAAAAGAAGGATGAAACAGAAAGGATGGAAAGATCTGCCTGCCGGTTCTGTGGTGCTCGAAGGAGGAAGCGCGGTCAAATTCAAGACAGGCTCGTGGCGCGCCTTCAGGCCCGTATGGAAGGAAGAGAACTGCATACAATGCCTTTTTTGCTGGGTCTATTGCCCTGATATGGCGGTGAAGGTGAAGGACGGCAAGCGGGGTGAATTCGACTATGATTTCTGTAAGGGCTGCGGAATATGCGAGCTCGAATGCCCTGGTAAAAAAGGGAAAAAGGCGATAGTAATGGTTGAGGAGGGCAAATAGATGAGTAAGGTTGTTGCTGTTACAGGAAACGAAGCCGTTGCGAATGCGCTTCGCCAGGTCAATCCGGACGTCTGCGGCATTTATCCGATCACTCCCCAGACGGACATGATGCAGAGGTATGCATCATTTATTTCAGACGGCAAGGTCGATACAGAGGCGGTCCTTGTTGAAAGTGAACACAGCTCCATGTCCGCCTGCATAGGCGCCTCCGCCGCGGGTGGCAGGGTCGTGACCGCAACGTCTTCCCAGGGGCTTGCCCTTATGTGGGAAATGCTTCATATAGCCTCCGGTGACAGGCTGCCTATTATCATGCCGGTTGTCAACCGTGCGCTATCGGCGCCTCTGAATATACACGGTGACCACTCCGACGCAATGGGGGCAAGGGACACGGGGTGGATTCAGATCTGGTCCGAAAACGGGCAGGAGGCTTACGACAATACCATCCAGGCGTTCAGGATAGGCGAGCACATGGACATCAGGCTGCCGGTGATGGTCTGCATGGACGGGTTCATTATCAGTCATTCCATAGAAAGGCTTGAGTATCTTGAAGACGCGGAGGTGAAGAACTTTGTCGGTGAATTCAAAAACCTTTACCCCCTCCTTGATCTGGACAAGCCAAAGAGCTACGGCCCTCTGATCCTTGCAGACCTTTATCATGAGTATAAGAGAGCGCAGCATGAGGTGATGCTTAAGGTGAAAGACATTGTACTGGAAGTCGCGAAGGATTTTGAGAAGATGAGCGGCAGGAAATACGGCCTCTTTGAATCATACATGCTGGATGATGCGGATATTGCTCTTGTGATTTTGAATTCGGCAGCGGGCACCTCAAAAGACGTGATCGACGATTTCAGGGCCAGGGGTATTAAGGCGGGTCTTCTGAAGCCGAGACTCTTCAGGCCTTTCCCTTATGAAGAAGTGGCAGATGCGCTCAGAAATACAAAGGCGGTCTGCGTAATGGACAGGGCTGATTCATTTGGAGGATACGGACCCTTGTTCATGGAGATCAGCTCGGCGCTCTATCAGCTTCAGAAAAGGCCTGCGCTTATCAATAAAATATATGGACTTGGAGGCAGGGACTATCTGCCTTCACATGCCGAGCTTGTGCTCAATGAGCTGAATGAAATCGCCAGGGGCGGCAATGTCGGCCTGGTCAAGGAATATATCGCCGTAAAAGAATAAAACTGATGGCTAATATAAGGAGAATAGAACTATGGCTTCAGGACTCACTTTAAAAGAGCTTTCCAAGAAAGAAGACCGGTTGACGCACGGCCACAGGATGTGCGCCGGCTGCGGCGCACCCGTAGTAGTAAAGATGGTTCTTCTTGCGACCGAATATCCGGTGATTGCCGCAAACGCCACAGGATGCCTTGAGGTCTCCACCTGCATATCTGAATATACCGCATGGAAGATACCCTGGATACATACTGCCTTTGAAAATGCTGCGGCTACTTTGTCGGGTGTCGAGACCATGTACCGGTCGTTAAAGAAACAGGGCAAGATAGACAAAGAGGTGAAGTTTATCGCCTTCGGAGGCGATGGGGGGACGTACGATATCGGATTCCAGAGCCTCTCGGGAGCGATGGAACGCGGACACGACATGACCTACGTCTGCTATGATAACGGCGCATACATGAATACGGGGATACAGCGATCAAGCGCGACCCCGCTTGGAGCCGATACTACAACCTGTCCGGCAGGAGATGCCGTCCCCGGGAAACTGCGATCGAGAAAGAACCTGACGAAGATAATGGCGGCCCATAACATCCCTTTTGCGGCGCAGGCATCACCTTCGCATTGGATGGATCTCATGAAGAAGGTGCAGAAGGCTCATTCCTACGAGGGACCGAAGTTCCTCAATATCATCTCTCCCTGTAACAGGGGATGGCGGTCGAAGACGAATGACGCAATCACTCTGAGCAAGCTGGCTGTGAACACCTGCTATTGGCCTCTATACGAGATTGAAAACGGAGTGACAAAAATCACCGTTACCCCGAAGGAGAAGTTGCCGGTTGCAGACTTTATGAAGCCCCAGGGAAGGTTTAAGCATCTGTTTGCTCCCGGGAATGAGTGGCTGCTTAAGAAGGTGC
>OUUY01000111.1 GCA_900302705.1 Candidatus Sulfobium mesophilum | reverse complement strand
GCAAGTGTCACGCATTCCCGCAAATTGGCTCGCATTTATGCAAAAAATTGCCCCATGTGACAGAAAATAAAACGGGCTCAAATTCATCCGAGGGACAAAATGCTATAATTTTGTATTCTGGATAAAAAAGCTGGTGGGGGTAAAAGGATGGATCTTGTAAAATGTCCTCAGTGTGGCAGGGATGTAAACAGAAAGAGCGCCCTCTGTCCTTTCTGCGGAGGAAGGACAGGCGACGATATACTCGTCGGTAATCCGGTCTGTCCGCGATGCAAAGTCTTCCTTGATTGTAAGAGAAAAGATGATATAGAGATAGATTCCTGTCCCGCCTGTGGCGGTCTGTGGGTTGACCGTGGAGAGTTTGATGTCCTTACAGCGGAATCGACAGTCTATAGAGAAGAACAACTAAAAAACGCCTATAGCCGTCCGCCCCTGCCTGAAAAAATCGATTACATACCATGTGTAAGATGCGGCAAACTGATGGTAAAAAAGAACTACGGACATATATCAGGAGTCATTATCGATGAGTGCGGAAGGCACGGTGTCTGGCTTGATAGCGGTGAACTTGAAAAGATAAGACATTTTATCTTAGATGGCGGGCTTGAGAAGGAACAGTTCAGAGAACTGGAAAAAAACAGGGCGGAACTCAGAGACCTGGCTGAAAAGGTTGACGGCACTGCCTTCACCCACAAGTTGATCCATTTCTGGAACTGGAAGAGATGGTTCTTCGGACCATAAGGACCAGTGTCCGCGCTGCTCATTGATGAACTGCTTTTTTGTGGCTGAGCCCTAACTCTGCCCCAAGGAGATTACTCCAGGATCTTATAGCCTAGCTTCTCTATACTGTCCCTGGTTATTTGAGCAACAGTTGCCTCACTGATAACCGAAGGGTCGAAGTCTATGGCTACCAGGCCTTCTTCAACTTCGACTGATTCGACGCCTTTTTCTGAACCTATAAATTTTCTTAACGCCGAAACGCACTCGTAGCAGAATATCGTTCCAACATTAAAAGTAAGTTTCATGCTGCAGCCCCTACGGTATCTTTATATCATATGCCTTTATCTTGCGGTGGAGGTTGCTTCTTTCGATATCAAGCACCTCTGAAGTCTTCGAGATATTCCAGCTGTTTTCCTCGAGCTTTCTCGCAATGAAATCCCTCTCGAACAACTCTCTTGCATCCTTCAACGAATCAACAGAAAAATAATCGGCCCTCTTTGCATCGGGGATAAAAAGATCTCCGGGCGCTATCACCTTTGAAGGTGTCATAATAACAAGCCTCTCAAGTACATTCTTCAACTCCCTGATATTGCCCGGCCATACATGCTTTTGCAGTATCTTGATGGCTTCAGGAGCTATCTTCTTTGGCTGCTGCCCGTATTCAAGCGCAAATGACTCGAGCAAGTACTCCACCAGCCCCGGAATATCATCAGGTCTTTCCCTGAGGGCAGGCACCTTAATTGGTATAACATTCAGCCTGAAAAAGAGGTCTTCTCTGAAGACCTCCCTCTTGACCTCCTCCGAAAGGTCCTTGTTCGTTGCGGATATTATCCTTACGTCCACCTTTATATTCTTGTTGCCGCCGACCCGCTGGAATTCCTGGGTCTCAATAACCCTTAAGACCTTCGCCTGTGTCTGCAGAGACATGTCCCCGATCTCGTCAAGAAAAAGAGTGCCGCCGTCGGCCTGCTCGAACTTCCCCTTCTTCATTTCAAAAGCTCCGGTGAAGGAGCCCTTTTCATGGCCGAAGAGTTCGCTTTCTATAAGCTCCTGCGGAATTGCGGCGCAGTTTACTTCGATAAAAGGCTTATGACTCCGCGGACTGTTCTCATGCAGCATATGAGCCACAAGTTCTTTGCCCGAGCCGCTTTCCCCGAGGATAAGGACCCTGCTGTTGCTGGCAGCCGCCATCTTTATCTGTTCCCTGAGCTGATTGATCTTTGCTGAATTTCCTACTAGCTTTGTTTTCCTGCTCAGGTTTTCTCTTAGCGCCCGGTTCTCGATCTCGAGGTTTCTCTTTTCAAGGGCTCGATGCACGCTGAGAAGGATCTTTTCCATCGAAAGGGGTTTCTCGAGGATATCGTAGGCGCCTATTTTCGTGGCCTTGACCGCAAGCTCAATGTTTGCGTGACCCGAGATTATAATGACCGGAAGGTCGGGGTTCCATGCACGGAGTTCCTCCATTGTCTGAATGCCGTCCATGCCTGAAAGCCAGACATCAAGTATTACTATGTCGGGGTTAATCTCCCTGGCTATCCTCAGCGCCTCTTCGCCAGACCCTGCTGTGGCCGCCTCGTATCCTTCATCTTCAAATATGCCCGAAAGAGTCACACGAATACCTTCTTCGTCGTCGACAACCAATATAACGGCCTTTGCCATCTACCCCTCCTTCATCGGAAGTTCTATAGAAAAAACTGTGCCCGCCGGCTTATTGTCTTTCACCCTTATATATCCCCTGTGCTCTGCCACCACCCTGGAGGCAATCGCAAGCCCTAGACCGGTTCCGTCCCTTTTGGTAGAAAAATAAGGCATAAAGAGCTTATCCTTGTCCTCTTCACGAATGCCCGGACCATCGTCGGCGATATCAATAAACACCCTGTTGAGAGCGCTGTAGTATCTGATATCAATGAGGATCCTCCCCCTGTTTTGCATAGCCTGTATTGCGTTGTCTAATATATTTATTATTACTCTTTTGAACTGCTCGGCATCAACCTCGACGACGGGCTCGTTGTCCGTCCCCGTTATGGTGATCTCCAATTCCTTGTAGTCCCTGTAAAGATTTACCGCACCTTCGATAATACGGGAGATAAGCGCAGGCGCTTTATGAATTTCCGGCATCTTGCCGAATCTCGAAAATTCGTTGACTAGTCTTTTAAGGCTCTCCACTTCCTTAATGATGGTCTTTGTGGAACGATCGAAAACCTGACCGAAGTCTTCATCCTTGTTCTGCCACTTCTTAATCATGTGGTCTGTTGAAAGCTTGATCGGGGTAAGCGGGTTCTTTATTTCGTGAGCTATCCTCCTTGCGACCTCCTGCCAAGCCAGAGCCTTCTGCGCCCTTACAACCTCTGTAAGGTCGTCAAAGACGACGAGTGTCCCGAGGAATTCCTGGCCGTCCATCAGCGTAGTGATGAAAAGCCGCAGCAACACCCGCCGATCTCCCACGGTCACCCTGATCTGCCTTTCGAGACCCTTGAACTCCTTGACCCTTATGTTTTTGACAGTTTCCTTCAGTTCCTCCGACCCAAGCATGGCAAGCAGGAGGGAATAGTTCTTGTTCAGTATTTCCTCGGATGATACCTGAAGTATCCGGCAGGCCGCGCCGTTGACCGCAAGGATTTCGCCGGGAGCGTTAAGATACATCACCCCCGAATTAATGTTTTCGAGGATGATTTCTATGACAAGTCTTCTCCTGTCTGATTCGACCCAGGCTCTCTGAAGGGAGCCCTTGCTTTCGCTCAACTCCTTCACCATTTTATTAAATGACCTCACGAGCAAACCGATTTCATCATCCCTCCGGACATCTATATTAGTCTCAAGGTCGCCTTTTGCCACCCGCTCTGTGCCCTGCGCAAGCATCTGGATGGGGTCAATGATGCCACGGGATATCTTAAGTCCCACCCATAGCGCCATAAATATAGTCATCAGCGTAAAGAAGCTCAACACCAGCAGATAGTTCATCTTTATCGGAGTGCTCCACGACTCAAGTGTCCTGTAACTTTTGTACATCTTATTCAGCTTTTCAGAATTCTCGCTAATGTCCTTGCCGATAAGAAATTCCGCGACGACCACCCCCGTCTGTTTGTTCCCCCGAAATTCCGGAGCTACCGCCCTTACGATATCCCCCTGCCTGCCCGATATCACCTCCACGTCCGATTTTCCCTCGAACCCGGCCCTGATTGTGTCTGATGCATCCTCCGGGATTTCAGTCAGATGCTGTACTGAATAGCCTTCGGGGACTGTCCTGCCGGAAGCTATTGCCTCGGCAAATGAGCGTACCTGTCTGCGCTGCATTTCATATGCAGACTTGGCGACATCCATTGAATAAAGCAACGGCTGTTTTATCTGAGGGTCAAACCACCGGTCAAGATAATTAGTTACTATCCCGCTGGACACTATGAAAAGGAAGGCTGAGGGGATCATCGTAAGCACAACCAAAACGCCCACGAACTTCGTCTTGAATTTATATCCGAGGACCCTGTGCTTCCTCTCGAAATATACGTTCAGGAGGCTCTTGCCGACAAAAAACATCAAAACAAGAAGGGCGACGAGGCTCAGGTTAAGGAGAATGAAGATGATAAGCTTCGTAAAAAATGGGACCTTTTCGAGCCGCATGTAGTGCAGTTCCACTCCCACAGCAGAAAGGATGAGAATTGTCGCAACAGCAATAAGCAGTGCAAAGCGCAAATTCTTCATCTTGCACCCTCCACGGCAAAAACTCCGGAGTCCTTTTTAATCTTAAATTCGTTCTCAGAAATAAAGAACAGGAACTGCCCTACCACTGCAGGCAGACTCCTTACCTTTGACTCCGCGGTTACCCTGACAAAATATTGAGCAGCCTCAAGCTCCCTGGTGTTTGTCAGTTTCAGATCCCTGACGGATAGTCCCCATGCAAGCATTGATTCAAATGACCTGAACCTTTTCTCGATAACGACGTTCCCGTCGAAAGAAGTTGCCACAAATTCTTTTTTGATTGGATCAACCTTCATCTTCCTGGAATAAAACTTGCCCAGGACAAATTCATCAGGCCAGTTCTTCCAGACCCTGAAGAGGTCGATATAGAGTTTCAGTTCCTTGTCGAGCCCTTCTTTTATCTCCTGGACATGTTTGCTGTCCAGGACAAGAGAGAAACTGACAAAAACATCGTTATTGATGAGTCTCACCTCAGGGCCGGATATCTCCTGCCCCCATGCTGAAGCCGGGATAAAGAGCGAGATAAAAAGGGCCAAGGTGAGGAGTATGCGCAACATAAAGCTTGACATCTCCAAAAAAATTTATTTTCATTATAGCATATCGTTATACATAGTAATCCCAGTGAACTAAGGAGGAAACCATGGAAATAAAGACAGTGACGCTTGAGATACCGGCTGACTGCAATGTCATACTTGGACAGACTCATTTCATAAAGACGGCCGAAGACCTGTACGAAATAATCGCGACTTCGGTTCCACAGGCCAGCTTCGGCGTCGCCTTTACAGAGGCGTCCGGCCCATGCCTGATAAGAACAGAAGGAACCAGTCCGGATCTTATAGCTGCAAGTGTTAAGAACGTCGAGACTGTGGGAGCGGGCCATGTATTTTGCATTGTCCTTCAGAACGCCTTCCCGATAAATGTCCTTAACCAGATTAAAAACTGCCCGGAGGTATGTCGTATCTTTTGCGCCACGGCAAATCCGGTTGAGGTAGTCGTTGCGGAAACCCATCAGGGCAGAGGGGTAATGGGCGTAATAGACGGCTTCCCTCCCAAGGGTGTTGAGACCGCCCAGGACAAAGCACACCGAAAAGAATTTTTGAGGAAGATAGGATATAAGCTTTAGACTAATAAGCAATGAAGTGTCCTAAGTGTGGCTTTGATCAGCCTGCTGGAGAAGCTGAATGCTTCAAATGTGGAATCGTTTTTGCGAAATACCTGACAAAACAAAAAACCTCTGACGATGGCCCTCAGATCAATTCAGAAACTGCTTCCTCTGCAGATTACGAGCAGGCAAAAGAGGAAATGTTTAGCTGGCGCGATCTGCTTCTTTATACTGATCCGGAAGCAGGCATGTTTAGTTTGATAGGCAGATCCCTCATCCTGCTGGGGCTTTTCTGCTGGGGACTTAAGATCATTTTTTCTTCCATAGAGAGCAATTATTCCGGAGAAAGCTTTCTCCATCTGATCAATCTTCCTTTTCATGAGGCCGGTCATATATTGTTTCGTGTGTTCGGCCAATTCATGACAACCCTTGGCGGAAGCCTGATGCAGTTACTTGTTCCACTGATATGTCTTTTAACCTTCATTCTAAAGACAAGGGATACCTTTGGAGCTTCTGTCTCCCTATGGTGGATGGGTGAAAATCTTATCGACCTGGCGCCATATATAAATGATGCCAGAGACCTTAAACTGGTGCTTTTGGGAGGCGTCACAGGAAAGGACGTGGATGACTACCATGACTGGGAATTTATTCTGCGGAAATTAGGGTTGCTTGAGTATGATCATTTCCTTGCCAGGACTTCGCACTTGCTCGGAGCGTTGCTGATGATATGCGCGTTTTCCTGGGGTGGGTACCTGTTATTAAAGCAGTTCAGAAGTCGCCGCTCAGAAGCCCAATAGTATGGTGTCAGCGTGTACGTACCTTTAATTGATCTTTTTCGTTAACACATGAATAATAATGTGTGGAGCATGCATGAAATCACCCGATCTTAAATATGACGAAAAAGGTCTGATTCCTGCGATAGTTCAGGACGCTGTAAGCAATGAAGTGCTGATGATGGCGTACATGAACAAAGCATCTCTTGAAAAGACTATAGCCACGGGGTTTACTCATTTCTGGTCGAGGTCCAGACAGAAATACTGGAAGAAAGGCGAATCATCGGGACACGTCCAGGAAGTAAAGACGATACTCTTTGACTGCGACCGCGACACTCTCCTTATTAAGGTTATACAGAAGGGCCCCGGTGCCTGCCACACAGGGCACAGGTCCTGCTTTTTCACTGATATTGAGGGAAATGAGACAGAAGATAAAGTTTTCTCCGCAGAAGATGTCTACGGTAAAAAAGACTGAACTTCCAGCGGCAGGCAATCACTGCGGGCCTTAAGTCCCCGACGATTGAAGTTTCAGGCCGAACCCGATACAACCATGATATTTGACGACATCTACAAAATAATTCTCGAAAGAAAAAAGAACCCGACAGCGGACTCTTATGTTACTACTCTTCTTTCCAAGGGAAAGGACGAAATCCTGAAAAAGATAGGCGAGGAGGCGGTTGAGGTAATCATCGCGTCAAAGGCCGGGGGCAAGAAACAAACCATAGATGAGATGGCTGACCTTTGGTTTCATTGTCTGGTGCTTATGGAAGAAGAAGGCCTAAGCCATACAGACGTTCTTAGGGAGCTTGAAGACAGATTCAGGAAAAAGAGGTGAGAAAGTGCGCGACTGTTTGTTCTGCAAAATAGCCACAGGAAAGGTCCATGCAAAGATCATCTATGAAGATGAAAACGTGATGGCGTTCGAAGATATAAATCCTCAGGCGCCGGTTCATACGCTGGTGATTCCCAAAAAACATATTTCCACAACGCTCGACATAAAAGAAGACGACAGCGCGCTCATCGGAAGTTTATTTCGGATAGCAGGACAGGTCGCAAGGGAAAAGGGTATAGCAGAAAGGGGCTTTCGTTTGGTGAGCAACACAAATCCGGAAGCGGGCCAGACCGTGTATCATATCCATCTGCACCTTCTGGGCGGAAGACACATGCACTGGCCTCCAGGATAATTCTATGCGGGGTTACTCTTTTGTCCCGGTTTCGGCAGCAGCCTGATCCGTTGCCGCCTGCTCCGGACCTTCAGCCTGTTCCGAACCCTCTGTCTGTTCCACCCCTTCAACCTCTTGCGGCGTCCCGTCAGCCTTGAAGAGACGACGTTTCCTTTTTTCCTCCTGTTTCTTCTGACGCATCAATTCCTTTTTCCTCTTTTCGCTTTTATAAGCGCCAGCACGTTTTGCCATGACAAGCCTCCTCCGAATGATATCATGGATTATATCATGACCGGCGGTTGTATGCGCGAATTTTGTCTTACACGCCCGCACTTCCTTTGCCGCCGAAACACTGTAAGCGCCCGGCAGACGCTTCATGTCTGCCATAGGCAAAAAACCTGGGGATAAGTGGGCAGAAATATCCTTATACCTGATGCTCCGTCGTACACTCCGCGTGCAGCATCTCCACCCCTCTGTAACGCCCCTCTTGACGGTCGCTGAATGCGGAAGTATGCTGGTAGAAATATAACCTTGAGGGAAGTGATGACAAAAGGCAGCGGGAGAATCTTGTCGGGGGTCTTGTTCTTTATCGCCATGCTCGTACTGATAAGGTGGATTGTGTCTCTGGGTGGAGAAGAGGAGAGAAGTCTCGTCATTGCGCTTGCAGAATCAGCCTTCCTCGTCTGGGCAGGGGTTTTCTTCCTCAAGGGCAAATACACGCAATAACGAGTGACTCCATGGGAATTCGCCGTGCAGATGGTGCGGAAAGCTGATTCAACTTCCTGCCAGGCCGCATACTCATGCCATGACAGGCTTCGGCGGGAGGAGTATAGATCCAAGTTTGATCTGATACTCCTCCACTTTTTAACTGATTAATATTACGAAATAGCTATCCCAATATCTACTTTGTCCTCTTTTGGATGAGTTTTTCCTTAGCTTCTTCGTATTGTTTCTGGGTGATAATCCCCTTCTTGTAAGAATCATCGAGGTCTTTCAGCTCCTGTCCAGTGTTGTGCCATATGTGGACTGCTCGGACTTTATATCGGCTCCTCCCCCACAGGCTGTCATACATAATGTCATCATTGTCATGATCGCCATCGTCCATGCGCTTAGTACCTTCACGCTTCCGTCCTCCTTTGAAATGATGTTGCCAGCGACTGGAACCCAGCCCGCATTTACTACAGTATAACAGACAAATTTGGCAACGGGGATGCCGGCAAATACCTTGTTAAAGTGTCTGATCAGCTCTGGCAGCGGCGTCGTGCTCGATCAGAACCTCGTCGTCCGGGAGCCCTCTTACGGAGCCCGGACACTAATAAGCACTAGCCTTATCCAGTAGCTGCAGGGAAGAATGATCCGGTTCGAGTTTTGTTGCATCGATCAGATCGTTCAATTGCTCCATGTTCGAGGCGCTGGCGATAGGCGCGGTAATGCCCGGACGCGCAATCAACCAGGCAAGAGCAACACAAGCAGGTTTTGAGTTGAGTTTCTTTGACACCTGATCCAGGGCCTTTAGGATGCGAAACCCCCTTTCGTTCACATATTTTCTTACCATCTCGGCCCTTGCGCTGCCGGCCAGGTTGTCCTCAGACATATACTTGCCAGTGAGAAACCCGCTTGCCAGGGAGAAATACGTGAGCACGCCCAGCCCCTCCTTTTTGCAAAGCGGCTCAAGGTTGGTCTCATAGTCTCTGCGGTCATAAAGATTGTATAAAGTCTGAAGGCTCTGGTATCGGGGATATCCCGGTTGTCTGCCGATATCGACTGCCTGAGAAAGTCGTTCTGCGGTGTAGTTGGAAGCGCCTATCGCCCTTACCTTACCCTGCCTGATCAATTGGTCGTAGGCCTCCAGAGTCTCCTCCATGGGCGTATCAGGGTCGTCGAAGTGGGACTGATACAGATCTATATAATCAGTCTGCAGGCGCTTCAGGGACTTCTCCACTGCGCGCTGGATATAAGATTTGGAGAGCCCTTTCTCGCCCGGACCCATCTCGCTCCCGACCTTCGTGGCTATGATAATATCCTTCCGTCTGCCGCTTCTCTTCAACCATTTCCCGATGATTGTCTCTGATTCCCCGCCTCTGTTTCCAGGGACCCACTTCGAGTATGAATCAGCTGTGTCGACCAGATTGAATCCAGCTGCAGTAAAGACATCGAGGAGCCTGAATGACAAAGCCTCATCAACAGTCCATCCGAAGACGTTCCCGCCGAAGGCAAACGGGTAAACCTTCAGACCTGAATTCCCGATCTGGCGCTTTTTCATTTTCATATCTTTATAATTACCACAAAATGATTCGTCGGCCTAATTAAGTCCTGAGCGCGGACCTTGCGCAGCCGGATTAGCCATTGCACACGATCCTTATTTCTCATGACTTGTAATTGCATGTGCATGACGGCTTATGATATGGTCAATATAAAAATTGAGACAATACGTATTCGGTTTATTAGCTGTTGCGCATGACCAAAAAACAAGCAGTGTGCGTTGGGTATTTCCCAGCTCTCTCATATAAGCCCGAATCCTTCCCGTACTGGCTTCTTTCCATCCTCAAGAGACTCCTGCCGCTGATTTGCCTGCTATTGCTGCCTGCATGCGGCAGCCAGGGAACGGTACCCGTCAAGTCTGCAAACAGCGATTTTGATCCCTCCCAGCTGGCTAAGGGGGACGTTGACCGTGTCGTCGAGACACACCAGCTCGAGATTTTTATTAACCTGAGGCTACTTACTGAAAAGCTCTACCGGCGCAATCCACGCGAGTGGAGGAAGGGCGGCCAGTCGAGTTTGGAGACAGCGGTAGCGCGGATATTTGAGGGAAGGCATGAGTGGAAGTTCACCGAACTGGAGGGCAAGCGCGGCACCGAGGCAGTACATCTCGCCTTTCGCGCGGAGTATCGTGGTGATCGTGTGCTCGCCTTTATCGCCGGGCTGGCGAGCATGATCCAGACAGCTTTCAACGACAAGACCGAATTCTTCGTGCTGGACGACCTGGATGCGCAGGCACTTTACAACGCCGCGCGTAATGTAGAGATAGCCGTATGGAAGTTATCCAACGCCCGCAACGCCCGAGGGGAACTGTTCCTTTTGTCGAATGAGGGGACTGGGTCTGCGCCAAACCTGAGCTTCGAGCGGGAATTCGGCAAAATAATCGGCAGCCTGGACGTGTTGTCGAAGATTTATGGCGGATAAGACCAGTCGTACGGTGGTGAAGATAATCCAGAACCTGGCAACAGCCATCTTCCTACCCGTGAAATTCTGAAACCTCTTCTTACCCCCCGGCCCGGTATCGCTCGGTTTTTCAGCATACCCGGCACCGGCCGCATAAGCCGTCACGATCCCTAACCCCGTGCCCGCCCACAATGGCCAGGGAGTCAGTCTGCCTTTTCAAGCGTCAGTGAAACCCTTGTCCCTTCCTGGGGGATGGGCTCGATATCCATCTCTCCGAAGTTCTTGCGCAGGGCAAGCCTCGCGATCGAAAGCCCCAGCCCCGAACCCTTTGGTTTTGTGGAATAAAAAGGCGAGAAAACATCTGAAATATTTGTCAGGTTAATAACCTCGCCGTTATTGAACACCTCAACCCGCACGGTGTGCGGAGGTACTTCCTGCCGGAAAGATTTTATGCTCACATAGGGACTTTTTGCAACGTAGGCTGCCTCCACGCTGTTTTCAATTACGTGGTAGAATAGGTGGCGAAGATCTACCGGATCGCCCCTCACGAAACGCGCATCGGGACTCAGATGAAGTTCTACTTTTACACCCTCCAGTTTCTCTCGTGCAGAGAGTCTTTCAAGCATATTCTCTATGATCGTTTCGAGCATGCATTGCTCCAGGCTTGCCTCGCGTTGAAACATTTCAACATAAGCGTTTATGTCTTCTATCATGTCCTCGCATCGACTGGTTGAAGATATGAGAAATTCGTAGTCACGATAAAGGGAATCTTTTGGATCTGTACGCCGCTGAAGCCTTCTGAGGTTGCCTCCTATTATGGTCACAGGATTTCGGATCTTGTCGGCTATCCCCTTGAGGATTTCCACATCGCAGCGAACTGTGGCTTCTATGTAGGCACTGGTCTCGACAAGAATGCAGGAATCAACAAGTTTGTCCACTATGCGCAGTATTTCCAAGGCGACCTGAGGGGTAAATGCCTCAACTGCTGTGCGATGACAAAACTTTCTCACAAGGGAGAAGCCCAGGCTTGTGAAACGCTGATCGAGGTTTATCTCTACATGCTTTAACCCTATGCGCCAGAGATAGCTCGTAAAGTTTGAGTCCAGTTCTGCGCGGAAAAGCCTTTCGAACCACGTAGCCCAGGTGAGTTTCATCACATCAGGCTTGCCGAAGTGGTCGAGCAGGATGCGGGTCTCCGGTATATCGTGGAAGAACTCATAGAAGAACTCGGCAAACTCGCCCTTCTTCCCTATGAAGAAATCCCGATGACTGCGCAAAACGAGCAGGTCATCCTCCAGGAGCTTCAATTTATCTGTTAGGATCTGAAGACTTTGGTGCGGGGTTGCAGCAATAAGCGCCTTATATTTCATAGTATAAGTTTAACAAGGCAGCCCGCTAAGCTCAAGTATCTTTCAGGGAAGTGTCGTACTATCGTCAGACGGCTCTGAACGATGAGAATTACCTGATAACTCAGACTTTTTTTCATTGATTAATCGCGCAAATTATTGGTGGAAATATATCAGGCTGACAGAAGCGAGAATTCTACTGACATGGGTACGTAAAAAGATGAATGCGGATCTGCCAGCCACATCACGGCCGCGGGGACTTTCCCTTTAGCCCCGGCCCAGTATCACAGTCAGTTTTTCAGCATACCCCGCGCTGACCGGATCACCCGTCACTATCTCGATCTCTCCGGGTCCGCCCACGCCCAACTCAAGCTCCACCGCCCTGCTGATCTGCTCCTGCTGAAAAATCGGAGTCTCCATAACCGCCTTGTTACTGCCCAGATCCTTCAGGACCGCAAGACCTACCGCATCGATCGCAATGCGGTCAGTGCCCGAAAGCAGCACTCCGGCTTTCTTCCTTTCACCCTTCATCGGCCCGCGGTCCACGAAGGCCTCTATGCCATCAAGCAGAATCAGAGAAGGACTATATGCCGTATTTATCTCTGCGATCATCTTCCTCATGCTTCGAATTGATGAATGTAACTCGGCCATGTTCCTCCTGTGAGTGATGCCGACAGAGAGCTTCAGGGACATGGTAAAGACACCGCCGTAACCGTGGGTCTTCAGGCAGCAGGTCGTCACTATGCATTCTTTGCCAAGAACCGGCCTGGCAACATCAAAGCCGTTCCACCAATGGCTCTGTTTGGGCTGCATTCTTATCCAGTCTTGATCGGGCAATTCATCAAGGTTCATCAGCCGCACACCCATCTCCTCACAGAGGCGGTCGACCCCTTTTTCCCTGATAACGTCGGCCGTGTCAGCCGGGCCGCTTCGGTCACCGATAGTTATAGAACCTGCACCCATCCCGCGCAGATGCCGTATGAGGTAAAGGAGGGTATCGTTATGGGTTGAGCCCGGAAAAGGGTCGGCAGTGTTAAAGTTCGGTTTGAGAAATATTTCTTTGCCCTTGACGGGATTTATGCCCAAAAGTTCAATGACCCTGCTGATGGCGGTTTCACGCGACACGCCCTTGACAAGGCCAACCTTTGTCGTATGTTTCGTCATAATCATTTTATTTTACACAAAAACAGGGAGTAATCTTCCATGCGCCCCTTTTAGGTGCAATGCCAACGGCCGGATGCCAGAGTCAGACATTGATCCCTCGGTGTCCTGGCCTATTCAGAAAGAATAAGCTAAACTACTACTCAATTCATGGGCAAGTCGACCGTCATTGTCAGGCAGGCTTCTTACGATTACCGGATTCTGAAGCCTGTCATCTTTGAGATCCTTGATTCCTTCTGTGGTGATCTGATCAGACCCGGCAGCCGCGTCGTTCTCAAGCCAAACCTCCTCGCCCCGGCGCCTCCTGAGAAGGCGATGGTGACCCACCCTTTGGTGGTTAAGGCCGTTACTGAATACGCCATCGAAAAAGGCTGCCGCGTCCAGATATCGGACAGCCCGGCCATGGGCAGCTTTGCGCGGGTGCTTAATGAAAGCGGTCTCCGGCTTGCCCTAAAGGATTTGGATGTCGAATTCAGAGAATTCAAGGAATTTGTCAGGATTGATATAGGAGAGCCGTTCCGGAAGATCGAGATAGCAAAAGATGCAATAGATGCCGATATTGTCATCAATCTGCCAAAACTAAAGACCCATGTGCAGATGCGCATGACGCTTGGGGTAAAGAACCTTTTTGGCTGTATCGTCGGCCTGAGAAAACCCGAATGGCATTTCAGGACCGGAGTAAACAGGGAGCTATTTAGCTTCCTTTTGGCAAGAATTGCCAAGGCGGTAAATCCGGCTGTGACAATTTTGGACGGCATACTCTCTATGGAAGGTGAAGGGCCAGGCAGAAGCGGTACTCCGCGGGAACTTGGAATCATGGCAGGGAGTAACAATGCGTATGCGTTGGATGTCAGTATATGCGAAATGCTTGGAATAGAGCCGTTCAGCGTCTTTACCAACAAGGCAGCACGCGATATGGGTCTTATCCCTGACAATATAGAAATTATCGGTGACGTGCCTGCGGTGACTGACTTCAAAGTCCCTGACATTGTTCCCCTCGTCTTCGGACCTAAGATACTTCATGGGTTTATGAGACGGCATCTTGTGCAACGGCCCCTGCCTGATGTTTCCTCCTGCAGACTATGCGGGCAGTGCTGGACTTACTGCCCTGCAAAGGCGATATGGAGAGACAGAGGCCAGCTTCGCATAGATTATCACAAGTGCATTAGATGTTATTGCTGCATAGAAGTTTGCCCTCACGCAGCGCTGCATATAAAAGAGCCTCTCCTTGGGAGGGCTGTCAGGAGACTAAAAGGAAAATAACCTGTGCTCATTTGTGGCAGGCTGTCCCTGCCCTCTTCTTTTCACAGCCATTTCCTGATAGATTGAAATATGCCGGACGAGCGAAAAGATATCCCCTCTGCCAGCGCTTGCGTTGAATCGACGAAACCCAAAATCACTATACACCTTCGTCGCAAACTCAAGGGGGAAGTCGTCGCGGATATTCTTAATGAAAAAGCTGAGGTGGTTGCGTATAAGCGCTTCGGCATGATGGCAGAGGGTGAGTATGATAACGCCATGCAGCAGGTTAAAAAGGAATTCCCGGGTGCTGCAGTATGGCTTTTGATTGATGTAGACATTGATAGGGAGTAGTGCCTGCCATAAACCCACTTACTGCTCATATTTTTAAAACCATTTTTTGATATCTTTTCGGCGTTGGTCAAAACGTCGAGGTGCGGTGTTCACTCATCCCTCTTTAGCTGAAAATTAAAAATGATCGACGTATTAACGGCGCTGCGCTGGCTGCTCCCCGACAGTATGACCGATTGTGTTGATTTCCTGGAGGAAGTGATCTTCGGCTTATGACTGAGAGCCAACAGATCTTTCCAGACGCAACTATTGAAGAGTCTGCCCCGAAACACGCGCCTCTTAATCGAAAGACAAACTCCTGCCACCTGTAAGCCTGAAACCTCCCTGAGCCAGATTGTCGTGCTTATTTCTTTCGGTATTCAACTGACGACTGCCCCATTCCTCGGAAAAGATAGTTTTGTCCCGAAGTATGCACAGCATCACATATGTGAATAAGGCAGTCTTGTGATCTGGGGTTCACCGACTTATCGACACTTTCAAGAAATGGCAACTAGTGAGGATTTGCGAGAATACTACGCAGAATGTCGCCGTTCATCTGCAGAGCGATAACGAGGGTCAACTGCAACGGCTTATTATGTCGTTCTGCATGGCACCGTGCGGCTGATTTCCGATCGGGATTATCTCGTCGCTTTAAATCGATGGGACTCAATCGTATCCTGTAGAACACCAAGAATTTCCTGACATTTTGCAGAGATTAGCCTTTTCTTTCCCAGAGATAATTCTGATGATTTTATATTTGTGTTCAATCTAGACAATCTCACAACTTCAGCATTGATTTCCACGATGCGTTTATATGCAGCTTCCGCATTGACCAGTTCCGCACTACCTCTCAACTCAGGAATGTTGCGCAGCTCATGAAGAGCCTTTTTAGCAGTGTCTAGATGGTCCTTCATCTTGTTCTCAATTCGGTCCATCTCCTTGTCATCAAGCTCCTCGATATGTTCTTTATGCAAGGCGAACAATTCGAGAATAGCAGTGATCGCTTCAAAGGAATGCACAGTGATAAAGCCAGGCTTATTACCTCGCATATCTTGTCGAATCAATGTTCTCAAACTTTTCTCAAAGGCTGTCACTTCACGAGAGAATTGAGTTGATGATAATTTCTGCGCCTTCAAGTTTGAATTCTGAGTGGCAAGTTCTAAAATCTCTTCATCCAACTTTCTAAATTCTATCCAACATGAGTTAAATTCAGCGACAGTCTCCTGTTCTTTTGAAGTGCCTGTCTGCTGAATGATCGCTGCCAGGTCCCGACGAGAGTTTTCTACTTTGTTCGAAGCGCTTCGAGCCTCGTCAGCATACGTTTTCGATGCTTCATCAGTAATGGCTAGCACGGCATTCTTCTCGGCCTCGATAGCCTCAAGCAAATGAATTCTCAGTGACGACACAATTTGAATCTTCTTCAATTCACTCTCCAAGGGAGTGATTTTATCTTTGTAAAGTATGCCAATAACCATAAAACCACATAGC
>OUUY01000116.1 GCA_900302705.1 Candidatus Sulfobium mesophilum | reverse complement strand
AGCTACACATTCAGTAATGTGACCAGAAACCATACTATATCTGCATCATTTACCAGAAGAAAGTAATTCCAGGTAGCTGAAAGAACTACCCCTTTGCGGGAGGGCTTAGGCCCTCCTGCAAATAATGCTTGGAAGATAGTTTCAAAGTAAAAAAGAATAACCAAAACAGAAAGGAAGCATAAATTGAAGAAACAATATTCATTAATCGTCATTGCGGCATTGGTCTTACTGATGACAGGAAGCGGATGCAAATCTTCCACCACTGCAACTCCTAAAGAGGTTTTGAACAAATATTTCTCGTCGGCCGTCAGTCAGGATTACGCCACTACTTACAAGTGTTACTACGGCGCCTACAAGGCGAAGATAAACAAGGACGAATATATAAGGCACCGCAAAGAGGCGTCTGCATTGCAGTCCTACGACATTCTTGCAGTCAACATGGAGGGTGACAAAGCGGCGCATGCAGAGGTAAAGCTGACATTTGCTCCCTCTGAGAAGCTGGGAAGAAAGGAGCCTGTTTCAACCGTTGTGAAAGAAGACATGATTAAGGAGGAAGGAGAGTGGAAGATCAAGGTATGGTGATGCCTATGAAAACGACGCCTGAGAAGAACACCCTTATCAAAAAAGGGGCATAACGCCCCTTTGCGCCCCTGCCATGGGACATTGTTACGTGTGAAGGTATCCCCTTTTTGCAAGATATCTGCTAAGATTGTCTTGACATATGGTTTTAAAAAGGGGATAAGCCATGTCACGGAAAGACCACATCCTTCAGGAGTTTACCGCCGGAGATTTTAATAAGTTCAGGTCTCTGGCAGAAAGGCAGGAGTATAGCGGGGGGCAGCTGATATTCTCAGAAGGAGACGCCGCGGATTACATATATTTTATCGAATCGGGCCGGATATCCATCTCAGTTTAGAAATTCACAGTGCAGGAGGAAATCGGCATACTGGGGCCCGGCGAATACTTCGCTGAAATGGCCTTCTTTTATAAAGACAAACGGACGGCTTCGGCCACTGCCCTGACTGACACCACCCTGCTTCGAGTCGGCAAAAAAGTTTTTCTCGAACTCATCAGGAGCGACAGCTCAATTGCCTCCAGGATCAGAGCAATCATCACCAGGCGGAACGAAGAGCTTCTTTTGAGGGAAAGTCTGGTAGATATAACCGGCATCCAGAGCAAAAATTTTCACCTCAGCATTAAGTGTGACCCTTCGATGCGCGAGACTACATTTACAAGGGAGAGGTACGAAAGCGTTGTCGACAAGGTCTTGCCCCTGCTGGAGCCCAGGCTGATAGATTTGTTGCTAAACAGGTGTATCTATCAAATTTATGTCGGCTTCAACAACGGCGAGGTCCGAACGTCATCGGTCTTTGATCCTTTCAACGAAGAAATTCATCAGGCGAATAAGCTTGTTGACGAGGCGTATATCGAATGTCACTTTGCCGAAGTCAGTTATGAACAGAAAGTACCCATGCTGAGGCGTTTATACGAAGCGGTTGCCTTCGATCCCGTCTTCAGAGGACTCCCTGATCATTTCAAAAAAAATATTCAGCGGCTATTTCAAAAAATGGCATCCTGTCACGCCCGAAAAAATCGTCAAAACCATATCGCAGCTGGCTTCCCTCAGGAGCATTCCAAATCATTATCTGCGCAACTTCACCATAAGCATGGCAAGAGATACCATCCGCATGTCGTTCAATTGCGACGGCACCCATATCGTTAGTTCTGAAGATTACTAGCGATTCATCGAAGAGAACCTTTAGGAAAGGTTCCCGGCTCTTTTCTTTGCCCGCCATGGCGTGGCACACCATCCTCTTTCTTTATTGTTCCGAGGGCCTGGACTCCGATGCTATCGCCTCCTGATGCCGGAGGCAATTGACATTGGGCTAAAACCGGGATAAATATAAGACTATAGGCCGCAGCGGTAATCAATGTATCCATCGTAAAAGAAGGGAGTTTGCCATGCAGGTTTCCTCTACCGCAAAATTGCTCCTGGACATTTACCGGGATTGCCGGATTCTCGCAGATGAGCATTTGACGATGAAAGCTCTGATAACCACAAAGCTGAGTTGGCACAGGGAACATCAGGATAATTTCCATGTTGCTCTGGAAGAGCTTATTGACAATGGATATCTGGACAGGGGAAATACAGGGTTTGTCCTCACAGACGAGGGATATCACTTCCTTAATAAGGATAAATTAAACAGATGTAAAGCGGCAGGCAGGCGTTACAGACATTAAATTTTTTCAGATTAAAACCCGCGTCATGGCATTTCGCGGGCCTGTTTAATAATACTGCGTATCATGTCTCTGAAAATAACCGCGTGAAACGGCACCATGCAATACCAGTAAAGCCTCCCAATGATGCCGGAAGGATAGTGATGGGCGATCTGCACAAGACTGTGGTCGGCTATTTTGAATTCGAGCCATGCTTTTCCAAAGACCTTCATCTGGGCCTCAAGCACCAACCTTCTGTTTTCTTCCAGATCCACCACCTTCCATACGTCAAGCATGTCGCCGACTCTTAGATCCAGTCCTGCTCTTTTGCCCATTGTTGTGCCGTAGCCTCCGGCAAGTTTATCCAGAAAACCCCTGAGCCGCCAAAGCAAGTCGAAGGTAAACCATCCTTCCCTGCCGCCGATTGACTTGATGGAGCGGAATATCTTATCGGGTGACAGATCACCAAAGTCCATTCTTCTTACGTCACGAAAGACAGCCTGTGCAATGTCTTCTTCTGAACTCACATAGGAAATCTTCTCAAGGCTGTCGACCCATCTGCTCATAACCAGGTCGTTTTCCAGCTCATGGATAGCCTTCCTGAGTATATTTTTAAAGGGCATAGGAGCTATCGCGGGGAAATACCTTTCTGCGTTGACAGCCGCGGCGCCCGACAGCTCTATATCCCCTGATTCCAGGGCCCGGATCAAAACAGAAGACAGTCTGAAGGACAGAGGAGTGGCAAGCATAAGGAGCATAGAAGACAAATGGTTTGTTGCAAAAGGGAAGGGAACAAAAACCCTTTTCAACCCCATCAGCCTGGAAGCATCTTTCAGCATTTCCGTAAAGCTCATTTGCTCAGAGCCTATGTCAATGATAAGGTTCTCCTTCACCGTCAGGTCTTTGACCCGTACCAGATACTCAACTACATCATCTGTGTCGACGTAATTTATTTTTGCGTCCATCCACCGGGAAGTCAAAATTACCGGGATCTTCCCGACGATATTTCTCAGGAGTTCGAACAGGACGCTTCCGGAGCCGAGCGGAACCCCGACACGTAACCATGCCGTCTGAATTTTCTCCGGGTATTCGCTCAGGATATTTCCTGTCTCGATGACATGTCCGAGCCGTTCAGCTGAGGAATGCTCGGCAACACGGAGTCCCACATAGACTAACCTTTTCACACCCGCCGCGATGCAGATGTCCCTGAACTTTCTGACAGTCTCTCTGCTGAATTCTTCCGGTTCCCAGGCTGCCCCTAAAAGGCGGATCGGGTAATATACGACGTCCATGCCTTCGACAGCCTTTCCGATTATTTCGTTGTCGCGAAGTACCCCCTCAAGAATCTCAGTTCTCTTGACCGTCTCATCACCCACCTGACGGGCGTCTTTTACGAGAAGTCTCAGGCTGACGTCCTTTTCGTCAAGGAGCCTTTTTTCCAGTCTTCGCCCGACATAGCTTGTCGCGCCGACCAGTAATATCTTCATCTTGGACACACCGCTAAATTAATAATGGCAAAGTATTGCACTCTGATATATTTACCGTCTAATTCTATTCTTTCTGAAGTAAGAGATGGCAATGTCAACGTGATATCACCCAATAAACCGGAATTACTTGAATCAATCGTGCAAGTACTCAGAGATAAAAGCATCAAGACCGTCAACATATATCTTCCCTGAAAGGAGGAAACCCTCGTTATGTCCGCCGGTAATCTTAAGATGCTCCTTCGGATCGCGCGCCCTTTCAAAAAGCCTGGCCCCCTGCTCATAAGGCACAATCTCATCATCAGGACTATGGATGAAGAGCTTCGGCATCTCTACTCTTTCAACCTTGCTGATTGATTCATAATGATATCGCGAGATAAGACTGACCGGCAGGAGTGGAAAGAACTTTTTCCCCAGGTCGGGCACCGAAGTAAAGGCTGATTCCATGATTATTGCGCCGGCCTGCCTCCGGAGCGCGAGTTCCACGGCTACGGCACTTCCGAGAGAACGTCCAAAGAGAACAATCTTTTCTGGTTTAACGTGAAGAATATTAACAAGGTAATCCCACGCTGCCTCTGCGTCACTATAGGTCCCTTCTTCGTCCGGAGAACCCTTGCTCTTTCCATATCCACGATAATCAAAAATCAGCACACCAAGACCAAGACGATGGAAGATTTTAATCGAATCCAGACGGTGAGAAATATTTCCCGCGTTCCCATGACAAAACAGAATGAACCCCCGCGCATTATCCGCCGGAATATACCAGGCGGATATTTCCACGCCGTCCTTCGTCCTTACGGTGACATCCTGATAATCTAACCCGATATTATGAGGAGTCGCCTCTATCTCCTTTGAAGGAAAATAGAGCATCGCCCCTTGCCTCGCATAGACATAGGCAATGAGAAGGAGATAGCCTATTACCAGACCGACTAAAGCCAGAAGCAACATTCTCTTTATATTAGGCATCACGAAAACTTTTAAAATACAATCCCTGCGTACCCCACCGCCATCTCAAACTCGCCCTCTGGCATCACATCGTAACTTGTTTTGTACTCGATAAGATGCCCTTTTTCTGCCCCCATCGCCCTGGCCGCCGACACAGTAGCCGCAAGGGCCCCCGGGCCGCATGCGTTACGGTTCGTCTCCGCTTCTTTCCTGACCTCCGAGAATTTCATATCGAGCGCAAGTTTAATCATTCTGGAATCATTTTCTTTCATTCGCCTTTTCGCCCCTTCCCCATAGCCATAGGGAGTAAATCCATAAACATCGCCATAATGAGTAAGATCGGTCGTCCCCACTATGACTATTTTTCCGCCCATTTTGGAGACAGCCTCACCTATCCTCCTCCCCGTTAAATACGCATCACCGGGAGGAACAGCGACAGGCACGATTTTCGCGTCAGGCCTCAGATATTTTATAAAAGGCAACTGGACTTCTACGGAATGCTCTCCGGCATGTGCTGCGGTGTCCTCGACCATGTCTTCATGCAGCAGTTTAAGAAGTTGATCGGCGACATCCTCATCTATATTAACTTCTCCCAACGGAGTCTCCCATGAGCCGCGCGCATAGACCGAATTGCCTCGCGGCCTCAAAGTATGAACTGCGCCAAGCAGAATAAAGGTATCCGGCTCGGTTCTTTCACTGATGCATTTAAAAACCTTTGCTGCTATTTCACCTGAAAATATCCATCCTGCATGAGGGACTATACCGGCCACGGGCTTCACGGGCATATTCGGGAGTTCATATCGCTCGAGGAAATCCTCTATCTGTGCCCTGCAGTCGCCGGGATAAAATTGTCTTGCGCACATTTTTCTTACCGGCATTCCGGCACCTCCTGAAATATGTAATCCACTGCCAGTGATGAGACCTGCATCCCATCCTTGTCTTGATCTTACCTCTCAAGGGGCCCTTTTGCCACCTTTTTGGATTGACGGCCGCCCGTTTCCGTGATATAGAAGAATCAGGGAGAGAGTCTCAAAAAAGAGACCGTTTGCTCATGGAGGAAAAGGCATGGAGATACCTTTACAGATTACAGCCCGCGATATCGACCTTACCGATGCCATCAGAGCAGAGATAAACGAGAAGGCTGAGAAGCTGGACAAGTTTTATGACAGGATAATTCGATGTAAGGTGGCTATAGAGTCACCCCGCCGTCATCAGCATGAAGGAAAATTATATTCTGTACACATCTATATGACAGTGCCCGGTACAGAGCTGATCGTCAAACGGGAACTCGACAAAGATCTCTATGTGGCAATAAGAGACGCCTTCCGCGACATGCGGCGCAAGCTGGAGGATTTCGCCAGTGAGCAGAGAAGCGACGTCAAATATCACGCGGAAACGCCGCGAGCAGTCATAAGCACCCTTTTCCAGGACAGGGGATATGGCTTTCTCACAACTCCTGACGGTCTGGAAGTTTATTTTCATAAAAACAGCGTGGTAAACGGGGACTTCAACAAGCTGAAGATCGGCATGAAAGTGCGGTTCGTGAAACAGGCCGGCGATAAAGGTCCGCAGGCCAGCACGGTCACCATACTATAAGCGCGAGTAGACCCTGAATTGTCTCGGCGCCCAAGGCGCAGATAGACACCTTTAACAGAAAGGGGGATATCTATGAAAGTGGAGACGTCTAAAGAGCTGATCGGGAATCTCCATAATATGAGTCGAAGTGCAGAGGACTGTGTGTATCTTCTGCAGAAGGCCTTTATCTACAACTCTTCGCAGGCTCTTGATGAATGTGAGGCAAAGGCTAAGGAGATACACGAGAGCGAAAAAGTATTCACAAAAGTATTTATCGACGAAGTAAAGGTGGATCCTGTTTTAAGGGTGTATGTGTCTGTCCCGGGCCATATTGAGAGGATAGGGGACTATATTGAGGACATTATAGGATGCGTCAGGACGAAAATAAGAGAGGGCGTTCTCTTTACTGATAAGGCGGTCTCGGAGGCGACCTTCCTTATGGAAAGGCTGCAGGAGATATTGAAAAACACGAGCGATATCATCCTGGCAAGAAATAGAATTGTCCGGGAATACATAAAAGAATCTGCCGCCGAAGTAAGCAGGAGCGCGAACGAATTTGCAACCATGCATGAAGAGAGGCTCGTCGAAGGTCTTTGCACACCCAAGGCCTCCCCGCTGTTTCTCGATATCCTGGATGCCATAAAAGGTATATCCTGGCACTCAAAAGAAATCGCCGAGAAAATCACATCCTGAGAGAAAAGTGAGAAGTCTGTAAGAAACAGACTTCTCACTTTGCCGCTATTGCACCTTCGTCCAGGTATTATCAGGATCAAATATCGTCATGGCCTGGGCCTTCTGCTTCGTATCTTTGCCAAGGTTTTTCTGATACACAACCCCGTCATGATTAACGACAAATGTCATAACGCCGGAATTCCCGTATTCGGCAGGCCAGGCTACTACCGCAAACCCGCCGATCATCTTTCCCTTTACGACATAGTCAAAGGCCCCTCCCGAGGCATGCTTGCCCTGCTTCTTAAGCATCATAAAGTAGTAGCCGTGAAACGGCACGGGGTTGCTCGGTGAACCTGCCCGTGTATATCCTGAGGCCCTGGCCTGAGCTACCAGTTCACCAAGCGGGCTGGGCTCCTCACCTTCCTTTGTCTCCCAGTATAAGCCGTTCTTCTTTCCCGGATCACTCCGGAATTTCTCCGCGTACTCAAGGATGCCGTCACCGTCTCTGTCGTTCATGGCATATTCTCTCTGGGCGTCGACTATGGCAAGCATGGTCTGGATGGTGTCCAACTCGTCCCGGCCGATACGCCTGTTCAGGATCTCCTCTCTCCCGGCTTTGGTATCGAAAATCCACTTGTCACCTTTTTTCACCAGAGGAATGGGGAACGGCCAATCCTTCTCCCCAATGATAAGGACCATCTTGTTCCCCTCTTGCGTCAGGCTGTTCTTTTGGTCATATGCGCTGATAAGCTTCTCCCTCCTCTGCCTGTCGGCGACAGGGTCGCCTGAAAATATCAGCTCTTTTGCCTCTTTGCCAAAGATCGCAAGCACCTCTTTGTCGTCATTCGACTTCGCTGCAGCTACGAAAGCTTTCACCGCTTCTTCAGCTGATGCAAACCCCTTCTGCTTGACCGCAGCATCTGCCGGGAAGGCGGCAAAGGTCAAAGCCATAATTACGACAATAGCCATACAAGCAACAAACACGTGAATCGAAGAGCGTTCCTTATTGTTCATTTCGGGAAGCATCGTTTTTTTCTCCCTTGGGTATTTATCTGTCGATGAGCTGTATTTTTCCATGGCTACCTCCTGCCTCCGCCACGGCCACCACCACCGCCGCCACTGAATCCTCCGCCTCTCGATGCTCCGCCGCCTCCACCGCCACTGCGGCCGCCTGATGACATACTCTGCCTGCTGGAACTGCCGCGACTGCTCATATCGCGCGTCGCGCTTCCGCCACGGTCCATGCCACTATAGGCATTTCCGCCCCGGTCGGCACCACCGCGCGTAATATTCTGTCCGCCAGCTTCGGCGCGGCCGCGGGCGTTTTCACGGGACTGAACTGCCTGGTTACTTGACGCCCTGTTGAACTTCTGCGCAGTCCCCTGATCCCTGTAAGAGACTCCGCCCCTGTGGCTCGCGTCGTGCTGCCACTTGCCCTGTCCGCCCTGACCCCTCTGCTGGGCTTGCTGCTTGTATTTGTCACGGTTAATGTTGTTGTTGATATTGCGATTCTGGTTGTAATTGATATTGACATCGCCACCGTGCCAGTTGGCGTGGCCCCATGCATAACCCCATGCAGCACCGACGGCAAGCCCCATAAAAGCAGCCCCCGCCACATACCCGGGCGGATAATATGGATACGGAGGATACGCAGGATAAGGCCATGCGCCGTAAACAACCGTCGGGTTGTAGGTCGGCACATAGATGACCTCCGGGCTGGCAGGTTCGATGATGATGACCTCTTTCTCGACCTTTACGACCTGTTCTTTGGTCGTTTTCAGATTGCCCGATGCCTCTGCCTTTTTTCTCAGATTCTGGATCGTGCCCATTACGTCCGCTTGTTGGGCGAGAAATGCGTCGCCAAGTTTCTGCGTCCAGTCAAGCTTTTCGCTCATCATTGTCAGCACCGGGGGAAAGTTCACCAGGGACTTGACGCTCGGGTCCCAAGGCTGGGCTTCAAGGGCTTTCGCTAATGCATCACCTTTCATATCCTTATTCTTTTTAGCCCAACGGTCAGCCTCTATCACCTCGAGCGGATAGGTCGAGGCCATCAGCACCTGTGTAAGCAGAGAGTCAGGGTAAAGCGCTATAGGCGAGAGAATCTGGTCCAACTCCTCTTGTTTGAAAACTTGCTGGTCCGCCTGCTGGCCGAACGTCCCCTGCGGAACAGCAAGCAGCATAACAAGAACCCAGATCACAATGCTGCCGGCAATCTTTCTCATATTGCATCTCCTTTCTTTACTTATATCTAAAAGTGCTCTTCGGCCTGGGGAAAGACTCCTGCACCAGCCACTGCAACAATAAGGTGCTAGGGCGCCGTACACGCACCGAAAATCACGATCGCCTGATCACCGCCTGCAAGTGTGACCGTCATCTTTCCGGTGGCACGATGTAGGACAAGCGTCCACCCCATGCTGAGTTCAGACCCCTGGAGCGTAAGTTGTTCGTCGCTCTTTTCCATCAGCCGTATCGCTGTTGTCCGCTTCGGGCCAGCGATCTCCTTCTTTGCAAAATCGATCCGCATAAATTGCGGAGCCCCCATCACATCAGGCAAGCCTTTTTCGCACTGATCACCGAGCGTGCAGTCTATTGCCTCGATGCTCGCGCAGAGCAATGTTTTTGTACCATCAAAAGAATCCTCTGCAACTGCTATAGACCCTGCACTCAGGAACAAAATCACAATCATGAATATATAAATTTTCATACCGGACTCCTCTCTGAATCCTCTTATTTCATGGTATATCTCCCCGGTCTTGCATGCACACTCCGGACGCCTTGTTGAAGGACTTAAGCGCGTCGTCTTGCTGCTTGGCCTTTCATCAGGCGACTCGGTCTGCCAGGCGAATCCGCCTGAGCGGGCCGGGACGGAAAACCAAGCTTTCTTTATCCTTATTTTCACCTCCTTTTCAGACTTCAAACTTCTGATCCCATGTCTCCATACTACGCCTGCTCACGAAAATAGCAAGCCCGTTGCCATATTAAAATGCTGCTGGTTTATTGCGCTAAGTCGCTGTTTATAGAAGGATTATTGATTAGAAAATTAAATATTTGGGAAGGGTTGGAAGTGATTTCTCGCCGACATTTCGGCAAGACTACCGATATATCGGCAATATATACTTTATAAAAATGCAGGTCGTTTTATCCCCAGTTTCTTCATCTTTGACTGCAGCGTCGTCCCCTTCAGTCCAAGGATTTCGGCAGCGCCGCCCTTGCCCGTGACTTGCCAGGAGGTCCTCTTCAGTACACTTATAATATGCCTGCGTTCCACATCCTCCAGGTTTAGCCCACCTTCTTCAAAAGGCGCACCATCACCGGTCTCAGGCAATGACACTTCCAGTGTCCTGCCGCTGCTTACGATCATGGCCCGTTCGATTATGTTCCTCAGTTCCCGGCCATTGCCGGGCCATTCGTAAGACTGAAGGGCATCCATGGTTTTCTTCGGGATATTGTCGATCCGTTTACCCATCTTTTTCTGAAACTCTGTAATAAAAGCCCAGACCAGAAGAGGAATATCTTCCCGGCGTTCGCGAAGAGACGGAATCACGATAGGAAACACATTCAGCCTGTAAAAGAGATCATTTCTGAATCTGCCCCTCTCAACCTCCCCGGCAAGGTCCCTGTTGGTGGCGGCAATAACGCGGACGTCAACATGGAGGGACTTTGTCGAGCCCAACCTCTCAAACTTGCCTTCCTCAATCACCCGAAGCATCTTGGCCTGAAGCTCAGGAGGAAGCTCGCCTATTTCGTCAAGAAAAATAGTGGAGCCATCGGCAATCTCGAAACGGCCCGCCATCCTGGTGAGAGCGCCCGTAAAGGCGCCCTTCTCCCGCCCAAACAGCTCGCTTTCTATCAGCGTCGGTGGCAGCGCAGCGCAGTTGACGGACACCATGGGATGGTTCTTCCGGGCACTCATGTTGTGGATCGATTGTGCCAGCAATGCCTTTCCTGTCCCGGTTTCGCCGAGTATGAGGACAGAGGTGTCGGTCTGGGCAACCTGCGCGGCCTGCAGCAGGACCCCTTTTATGGCGGCGCTCTGCCCTACGATCTCTTTTTGTTCGCTCAGTTGCTTGACCTCTTCCTGAAGAATGATGTTTTCATTCTCAAGACGTTTCTTGAGTTCCTCGATTTCCTGCAGACGCTCCCGCAGTTGGTCCTCCATATTCTTGTATTCGGTGATATCGACTGACGCGCCCATTAAGCTATTCGGTTCACCGGAGCCGCTACTGTGCGGGTGGCCTCGGACGACCATCCAACGAACGCTTCCATTGGGCTGAATGATACGATATTCCGCGCTGAAGTCCTCACCCGCACTGACGGCTTGCTTCATTTTCACATGAATCCCTTCGCGGTCCTCGTGGTGGACGACACTGAGAAACCTCTCCAGAGTCAGTTCGTTCTGTAACGAAACCCCAAGCAATTTCCGGGCTTTTTCCGTAGTCCAGATGTGATTCGAGTTCACGTCCAATGTCCACATGGCTGCATTGGCTGAATCAGCTGCAAGATTCATACGCTCCCAGCTTTCTTTCAGCAACTGTTCGGAGCGCTTCCTGGCGAGGGCATTTGAAAAAATTTGCGCCACAAGCCTGAGCCGGTTCACAATCGACTCCTGCCATTTTCTTTCCTGCTCCAAATAGGCGAAGCTCACCGCCCCAAAAACAGAGCCGTCTATTGATAAGGGAATCACCAACGTGGACTTTGTTCCGTAAGAGCTAAAAGACTGCTTGTCACGGGCTGCTTCCGGCGGCAAATCGGATAACTTTGAGATGGCGAGAACTTTCCGGGCCAGAAGGTTGCTTAGTGCCCAGGGAAACAGTTGACCTGCATCAAGCCGCTTGGGAACTGAAAGGCCCCCTCTGTCAAAGAAGTATGCCAGTTGCATCGTCCCCGTATCCCTCTCAGATGACAGCCAAAGTGTGGAGCGATCGAGATCGAGGCACTCGCAGACAAGATGCAAAATAGCCCGAATCTCATCATCAACCCGCTCGACCGGTAGATTTATCAGTCGGGTTGACGTTTCGGCCAGTACTGTCTCGAACTTGAGCTGGTCCTCAAGTTCCCCGCATTCTGCACCCAGCTGACGACGCTTTTTACGCGGCTTCTGTCTAATCTCTGTCAACATATATACCCCTGAGTTGAACTAAGCAACAAATAATGTCAATCTCCTCCCCCCTTTTAGTCATTTTCATCATATCAAGAAAAAAACAACACTGCTATTAAATTATTTATATAATTATTTAAATTTTCGAAAGTAAGACTTCGCTGCGCGGCGGGGCAAAGGTCCGTGGTTTCACGCAAATATGAAGGAGTGGACTGTCTTTGAGAGGTTTCATTTCTTAGATACTAATATATACCCATTTCGTCCCCTTACCGAGTGGGGATATGAGGGGGATGAGAAAATGATAAAGGAGACGGTACCGTCTTTATTCATGGCTAGAAAACAAAGTGTCGTGGCGCGGCCAAACCGATTGATGAGGCAGTATGGCTCATCCGCCCCATGGAGCTATTTGAGCTCATACTGCCTCATCTGTTTTCAGCGACCTTTTTATGACAGCCGGGCCTCAGCCTGCAATTTCCAGGATCTTCTTGGCATACTCATTCTTCAGGTTCGCCATGAACGCTGCATCGATCGCTCCCTTCCAAGTCGTAATCTCCGTGAATCGCTTCGGGATCGATACGCTTTCCGGCAGGTACCCTGTTCTTACGCGCATCTTCCATCTCAGTTTCTGAATCTCGCCTGCAACAGAATCCATGCTGTCTGCCAAGGTCCCATAACCGACGCTCCTCAGGCAATTACCGAGCACCTCATCCGTATACACGCCCCGCGCAAACAGGCAGGAAACCATCGAGGTGAGAAACACCCTCCCTTTCTCATCATTGATCAGGAATTTCACAGCGTCCTCAACAGTCTTGCCCTTTGGCTTCTGATCATAAGAGTAGCCTCCGGAATCAAGATGCGAGTGGCGGAGACCGAGCGCCTGGGAAACAAAGAACGTCTCACCCGTCGCATAGCCTGCCATCTCCTGTCCCAAGACACAGGCGAAATCACCGCCGCCATATCGTTCAGCCGCCCTAGCCGTGCCCTGTGAGAGGATCTGGTAAAACTCATTCGTCCCATAGGCAAGGTGCTGAATGGCTGTCTGGTACGAAGCCGAGTTGCCAAAAGCAAGGGGGACAAGTGTCTCTTTCTCGGTTATGATGCCCTTGGCGAGCGCCTCTGTTGCCCATGCCAGCGCGACCCCGGGAGACATCACATCGAGCCCCATCTTCTCTGCAACGTCGATAAGCTTCAGGACTTCGAAGCAGTTCATGACCCCGAGCATGGAACCAACTGCAAAGATAAGCTCATGGTCATACGAGATCTGGCGATAGACATATCGGTTTTCTTCACGAAAGCGTTCCCTCACAAAGCCTATATGGATGCATCCAACCGGGCAACCTGCGCAGGCCGCGTTTCTGAGGAGCGCGACCTCTGCAAACCGCTCGCCCGTGATACCTTCAGTCTCAGGGTCAGTAGTTGCCTGAAGGTTCCTGATCGGCAGGGCCTTCAGGTCATTCATGACTCTCACATTGCCTGGTGTGCCAAGGTTGTGGTACTTGCTCATCATATCGGTATCGGTCATATCCTTATAGACTTTGTCAAAGACCTTCGCATAGTCTTTGCTTTCGGGGAGCATGAAGGTGCTGTCGCCGTGGATCATGATCGCCTTAAGGTTCTTTGAGCCCATTACCGCACCGCCGCCGAGCCTCCCGAAGTGCCTGTATGTGTCAGCGGTTATGCAGGCCATGGGCGAGAGCCTTTCTCCCGCCGGGCCTATCCTTAGAATTGTCCTGTGGCCTCCTCCGGGGAACATCTGCCGGAGGACCTTTCCCGCGACCTGTAGGTCAGTACCCCATAGGTAGTGGACATCTTTGATTTCGATCCGCCGGGACCCCACTACGAGGGCAGAAGGCGTCTTCGCCCTGCCCGTAATAACCAGTGCATCGTAATCTGCAAAGCGAAGGGACAGAGCTGAGCGCCCTCCTCCATGGCTCTCGGCATATTGATCGTGGTATGGAGACTTAAACGCGCAGACGGTCTTGCTCATAAGCGGAAAGTATCCTGTCAGCGGACCAATCGTCAAGATAAGCGGCTGCTCCGGTTCATTCCATGGTTTATCGATGATGCAGTATTTTTCAAAGAGCATCGCCGCCAGGCCGCTTCCGCCTGCCACCGTATTCCTGCCTTCGACATCCGAGATGGTACTACGCCCGGTCGAAAGATCGACCAAAAGGACTCTGAAATGTTCCCGTATCATAACTCAACCTCCCCTGCGGCTGCCGCTTCTTTGCCCACCGGAGCTGCTCCCCTTGAAAATTCTACCTGTTCCAGACAGTCATGGGGGCAGTAGGGAACGCATCTGCCGCAGTGGATGCAGACAAAGGGCTCCCCGGTTGCGTCGAGATATATCGCATCCACCGGACAGGCCTTTGCGCATGCCCCGCAGCGGATACAGAGCTTCTTTTTCACCACTACGCCCCCGCCCTTCCTCTGGGAATACGCACCTGTCGGGCAGGCCATTACGCAGGGCGCAGGGTCACAGGCCATACAGAGCCGCGCCTCGAACCCTGTCGAAAGACCCCCCGAAGACCTGATGC
>OUUY01000118.1 GCA_900302705.1 Candidatus Sulfobium mesophilum | reverse complement strand
GGCAGTTAGCTCAGTCGGTAGAGCAGAGGCCTGAAAAGCCTCGTGTCCGCAGTTCGATTCTGCGACTGCCCACCATGATTTCCCCCCTTGATTTTATGGGTCCGGTCTGATCAGAGTCAAGGGATAATAGTGACTTTCCCGGGATGCCCTTTCTCGCCCTGAATCGAATATCTGATGCCAAGGAACTTTTCTATGATCCACAAGTTTGTCAGAAGATGCTCAGTGATGCCGGATGTTGTAAATGAGGATTCGCTGTCGGCATTTGCCAGGTAGAGCACTATCTGGTCTGAAAGATAATGGTCAAGGCACGCAGTTGTGCGGTCATAGTTCAGAAGCTCTTCCGCTGCCTCTTTGCCGACGGTCTCAGCTCTTTTTCCTCGCTCACCAAGAGATGAAAATCCTGCCAGGCAGTCTTGAGTCCGGGCCTTCAGAAATAAGAAAGTGCCGGGACTGTAAGAGGTGACCTTGTACGTCTCAATCTCCGCTGTCAGTCCGCTTCGGCCGATAGCCTCCAGCGCCGCATTTTTCTGCCTGTCTGCTATGCTGAGCGGAAGGTCACTGACCACAGAAATGCCGCTCATCTTTAGGGGTTCTGCCTTATCGACAAGGGTGAGGGCCTTAACTTTACTGGAAGGGGAGACTTCGATGGATATCTTGCCGCCTCCTCTTGGGTAAAAGCCATACTGAAGAATCGAGGCATGAAGGGTGATCCCAAGCTTTGCAAGGATCGGCATAAAAACATCAGAGACGAAATGGTAGGACGGGCTGAATGGAACATGTGTGCCGCCCGTAAGGGTTATACGCGAGTGATCTCTTTGGAAGATCAGGGTAGGCAGAACTGCCTGAAGCAGCAAGGTCGTTGACCCGGCCGTGCCTATGTCGAAGAAATACTCCCCCGCTTTAGGATCTGAAGGCTCAAAGACGAGTTCAGTCGAGCCTATAACGTCGCCATGAGCCTTCGCATTTGAAATGAGTATAAGTGCCCGCACGCAGCTAAGATGCTGGGGCATGAGTCCGGGCCTTTTCCGCCCGGTCCTTATATTGAATATCCGGAAAGGTTTCTTCAAAAGACATGACAGACTAAGCGCTGTCCTGAGGATCTGTCCGCCGCCTTCGCCATGACTTCCGTCGATCTCAAGCATACTTCAATTATAGCCAGAATTTTAGGGGTTATTTTTGAGCAGCAGGCCGGAAAAATTACCACCCCTACAGTCCGTTTAAACGTCAAAATAATCTGTTGACAACTACCTCTGCTGATGATATAAATTCATCAAAAAGCATTTACGGAAAGCGTCTAGGACAGGGGCCCTTATTTTGTTACTTCTAAAAGGAGGATGCGTATGAAGGTAAGAAACAACATGTTCTTGAAGTTTGAGTGGTTGTTACTGTTTGTAATCGCCTTAGTGATGCTCAGCGCGGGTGCTACCGGCTCTTTCGCTAAGGAGGCAAAAGCGCCAATCGATCTTAATACCGCCTCTCAACAGGACCTCGAAGGGCTTAAGGGCGTCGGGGCGGCGACAGCGAAGAAGATTATCGAGAATCGTCCTTACAAGTCAATTGATGAACTTTCAAAGGCAGGGCTCTCTTCAAAAAAAATAGAGGCACTGAAGCCTTTTGTTATGGTGGGTCCGGCCTCGCCGGCTCAGCCCGCCAAGACTGAAACAAAGCCTGCCAAGGCCCCGGCATCTCCTGAGAAGGCCGCAACAAAGACCGCACCGCCCAAGGCCCCGGTCGGACCCATAGACCTAAACACTGCGGATCAGAAGACACTTGAATCATTGCCCGGCGTCGGTCCTAAAACAGCAAAGGAAATTATCAAGGGAAGACCATATAAGACAGTTGACGACCTGAGTAAGGTTAAGGGGATGAGCAAAGGTAAGGTGGATGCTCTTAAGGACATGGTTACGGTAGGCGCACCGAAAGGTCCTCAGCCCTCAGCCCCTGCAGGTGCGCCGGCGGCTCCCGCGCCTACTGTTCCCACAAAAGCCGCCCCTGCTCCGAAGGCGCCATCAGGAGTCGAGAAACAGGCAGCTCCCATGAAGCTTGCGCCAGGGCAGAAGGTAAATATCAATACTGCAAGCAAGGAGCAGCTTGAAGCCCTTCCGGGAATAGGACCGGTGAAGGCACAGGCCATTATTGATGGAAGACCCTATAACGCTCCTGAAGATATTATGAAGGTCAAGGGGATTAAAGAGGGTAGCTTTAACAAGATCAAAGATTTAATTACTGTAAAATAAGTCGAAACATTTGAGTGATTGCTCCTGGGAGCACATAGAAATAAAAGATAAGGAGGAGAAAATGGTAAAACGCGTCACAATTCTTTTTTTGGCGTTTCTGTTGTTCGCTTCATTCGCGTTTGCCGGCACCACGTCTTATCAGGTTACCGGCCCTGTGCTTGAAGTAACAAACGATTCAGTTACTGTTCAGAAAGGGAAGGAGAAATGGGAGATTGCCCGTGACAAGGACACCAAAATCACCGGTGACCTTAAGGTGGGCTCTAAGGTGACAGTTCACTACACCATGAAGGCAACCAGCATTGAGGCAAAGGAAGAGAAGAAGAAAGAGGAAAAGAAGAAAAAATAATATGTTTTCTGCCTTGGATTTGGAGGCAATTCCGGAATGTGGAGCTGCCTCCAAATCAGTTTTCACTCCTTTCAGCCTCTGAAACTTGCCTTACGGATTCTTATGCCCTTCCCTGCTCCCGTTCGCCATTTACCCAGTTGAAGGGGCAGATAGTCTCTAAGTTGGCAATGGATGCCGATTGACAGTCAGCCATTCTTCTAGTAGCCTGTGGGTGAAGGGCTCTATTCATCTTTATTATTCCGGGAACATGAAACCGAATCGGTATTGTATCGGTGAAGGAGGCTTTAATGATATCCCTCGAAATCAACGGGAAGCAGCATTCGGTGGATGTGGAACCTGATGTCCCACTTCTCTGGGTCATACGGGAACATTTAAGATTGACAGGCACAAAGTTCGGCTGCGGCATAGGCATGTGCGGTTCGTGCACGGTGCATGTAGACGGAAAGGCTGAGCGCTCCTGCCAGATACCGGTGGGCCAGGCCCAGGGGAAGAAGATCACCACGATCGAAGAGGTTGGATCCACACCGGCCGGAGCAGCTGTCCAGAAGGCATGGGTCATTGAAGACGTGCCTCAGTGCGGCTATTGCCAATCGGGCCAGATCATGGCGGCAGCGGCGCTCCTCAGCAGGACCCCGAAACCAACGGACGCGGAGATCGACGACAACCTATCTGGAAATCTCTGCCGCTGCGGTACATATCAGCGTATCCGCAACGCGGTCCAGACGGCCTCAAGGACGATGAGGAAAGGGGGTAAGCCATGACAAGGATATTCAACTTAAGCCGTCGGGCTTTTCTGAAAACCAGCGCGTTTGTCGGCTGCGGGCTTATATTGGGCACTCACATTGACTGGACATGGGCAGAAGAGGAGGCCAAATCCCAACCTGCTTCTCTTGAGCCGAATGCATTTATCCATATCGCGCCTGATGAGACAGTAACGATTATGGTGAATCATTCAGAGATGGGCCAGGGGGTCTACACTTCTCTTCCGATGCTCATTAATGAAGAACTCGATGCCGATTGGAAAAAGATACGGGTGGAGTCGGCGCCGGTTGCCGCAGTGTATAACCATACGGCCTTTGGAATGCAGATGACCGGGGGCAGCACGAGCGTGTGGAGCGAATATGACCGCCTGCGGAAGGTGGGTGCAGCCGCCCGTCAGATGCTCATTGCTGCAGCAGCCGCCGAATGGAAGGCAGACGAGAAGGCATGCCATGCCCGAAAGGGGAAGGTTTTCCATACAAGCGGCAAATCTTTGACATACGGACAACTTGCCGAAAAAGCGGCTGCTTTGCCTGTCCCCAGAGATGTGAAACTCAAGGACACGCCAGCCTTTAAACTGATCGGAAGGCCGACGCGGCGTCTGGACTCGCCGGAGAAGGTGAACGGAGCGGCGAAGTTCGGGCTGGATGTCTTTCTGCCTGGGATGCTCACCGCTGTCGTGGCGCGTCCGCCGACATTCGGAGCCAAAGTGAAAAGCGTCGACACAGAGAAAGCTAAGTCAGTAAGAGGGGTGAAGGACGTGGTGCAGGTGCCCTCCGGAGTGGCCGTGCTAGCCTCTGATTTCTGGCAGGCGAGGACAGGCAGGGAGGCGCTCAAGATTGAATGGGACATGGGACCCAATGCAGAGCTTTCCACTGCAGGAATGAAGGAACAGTATGCTCAGCTGTCGAAGAAGCCCGGTAAGGCCGCTAAAAAGACCGGCGATTTAGAGGCGGGGTTTGCCTCAGCGGCCAAGACAATCAGCGCCGAGTATACTGTGCCATACCTCGCCCATGCCACAATGGAGCCCATGAATTGCACAGTGGATCTCCGCCCCGATTCCTGCGAGATCTGGGCAGGGACTCAGTTCCAGACGGTCGACAGGAATAATGCCGCTGCGATATCCGGACTCAAACCCGAGCAGGTGAAGATTAATACCATGTTTCTCGGCGGCGGATTCGGCAGACGGGCAAATCCGGCATCTGATTTCGTGAGCGAGGCGGTCCACGCTGCAAAGGCGGCGAAGACCCCGGTGAAGGTGATCTGGACCCGCGAAGACGACACAAGGGGAGGCTATTACCGGCCTATGTGGTATGACAGTATCTCGGCGGGTCTCGACAAGTCAGGAAATCCAGTTGCCTGGAAGCATACTATAGTCGGTCAGTCTATCGTGGCAGGCACGCCATTCGAGAAAGTCCTTCTGAAAGACGGCATTGACCATACATCGGTCGAGGGCGCTGCTGACATTCCCTACGCAATCCCTAACATCCTTGTCGACCTTCATAGCCCTTCTGTGGGCGTGCCGGTACTCTGGTGGCGGTCGGTGGGCCATTCGCATACCGCCTTCGTGGTCGAAAGTTTTATCGATGAACTCGCCCATGCCGCAAAAAAAGATCCCTTTGAATTCAGAAAAGGCCTTCTTGCAAAACACCCGCGTCACCTCGGCGTTCTCACCCTTGCTGCAGAGAAGGCCGGCTGGGGCAGGCCCCTCCCAAAAGGCATGGGCCGGGGCATTGCTGTGCACGAGTCATTCGGCAGCTATGTGGCACAAGTTGCGGAGGTGTCGGTGAACAAGAATGGCGAACTGCGCGTACATCGAGTCATCAGCGCTGTCGACTGCGGTCGAACAGTCAACCCCCAAACTATTAATGCGCAGATGGAGTCTGCCACTGTCTTCGGGCTTTCGGCGGCCCTGCATGGTGCCATCACGCTCAAAGACGGTATGGTGGAGCAGAGCAACTTCCACGATTACCCCATCCTGCGGTTAAATGAGATGCCGAAAGTTATTGTGCATATAGTCAAGAGCAAGGAAAAGCCAGGAGGTATCGGTGAACCTGGTGTTCCGCCGATTGGGCCTGCGGTTGCAAACGCGGTCTTTAGTGTCTTGGGAGTGAGGGTGAGACAACTGCCGATGAAACCTGAAACAATTCTTGAGGCAGCGAAGGGCACATAGGCTTGAAGTGAGAGGAATTTACGGTCGAGGAAGGCCCGAAAGTTTCCGGGAAAGCCGTTCGAATGCATCACCGAGCACATTTGATGGTGGATTTTGGATGGGGGACGTCTTATTTTTTGTTATGCGTTATCCTGCTGGTGTAAGACATATTAGTGGAAACTCAAGGGGGTCTGACGGTGGAAATATATGAGGAGATTGTAAGGCTGAAAAAAGAAGGGAGGGCTTCTGCCGTAGCAACAATCGTACAGTGCGTCGGCTCTTCCCCGCAGAAAGAAGGGGCGAAGATGCTGGTCAGGGATGATGGCTCTGTCTTTGGCACGATGGGGGGTGGATGCCTTGAGGCAGAGGTAATACAGGCGGCTGTGATGGTGATCAAGGACGGTTATCCCCGGACATTACCGATCGAACTTACCGAAAGACACGGCGGACTTGTCTGTGGTGGTAAGGTGCTCGTATACATAGAACCGGTCATCCCCGAGCCTAGACTGATTATCCTGGGAGCTGGCCATGTCGGCAAAGCGCTCGCCAGGGTAGCTAAGATCAGTGGGTTCAGGACGATTGTTGTCGATGACAGGGAGGAATTCGCAAACAGGGAAAATATTCCTGAAGCGGACGAGACGGTTGTGCACGATTTTGGAAATATTTTCTCAAGAGTCTTTGCCGACAGTGGGTCCTATATCGTTATAGCAACCCGGGGACATAACCACGACCTCGAAGCACTGAAGGCCGCCTTGACAACTGATGCGGGGTACATCGGGCTTTTGGGAAGCAAGCGTAAGAGGGCCCTTCTTTTTAAGATGCTCGGCGAGTCAGGTTTCTCCAAAGAAAATATCGGCAGGGTCATTACACCTGTGGGGCTTTCAATAGGGTCAGTGACGCCGGAGGAGATAGCTATAAGCATCATGGCGCAGATCATTCAGAAAAGGAGGGGAAATATTGTCTCCGGTATCGGCAGTGCTTCTTGCGGCAGGCTCGGCAAACAGGATGGGGAGGCTGAAACAACTTCTTCCGCTCGGTGAAAAACCGCTTATCCTCCATTGCCTTGATATGCTCATTGCTGCAGGCATAGAGGAGATTACAGTAGTACTTGGCCCTGACCATGAGAAGGTAGAGATGGCGATAGCCGGTTATCCTGTCAAGGTTGTGATAAATGAAATGCCGGGCAGTGATATGGCCGAATCCATAAGGGCTGGATTTACAGCAGCCGATGTGCATTCAACAGGGCTTCTTATCTGCCTGTCCGACCATCCGATGGTGACAGCCGATACCGTGAAGGCTCTGATGGCTGCTCACCTTACAGATCCCTCCAAGGTCATCATCCCCGTCTATGGCGGCAGGACCGGGCATCCGTCGCTTTTTCCCGCAGCAGCCCTCAAGGAGATTTTTTGCAAGGGCAACTTAAGAGAAATTATTTCCGAAGACCCGGACAGAGTTAAATGGATCGATGTTCCCGATGAAGGGATTGTTATCGATATAGATACCGAGGAAGACTATGAATCGGCTATAAGGAAAAATAGAGAGGTGTTATATGGCAAGGGACCTTAACGCATATGCCTCGTTTGTCGCAAGCGCAGGGTTTGGACTTGTTCTTGTCTCGGCCCTCGCGGCGGTCCTGGCGGGAGTGGGCACGCGCTTTGAGATCTGGAATTTTCGCATGGGTTTAATGATCCTTAAATGGTCTGCTTACGGGGGCCTTGCTGCAACGGCCGTTTCTCTTGCAGGGGGCTTGCTTGCATTCCGCAGGGGCTTTGGTTTTACAAAGGCGCTGATCGGAATCATACTAGGGGTGGCGTTGTTTTTGGTGCCGGCTTATTGGCTGCAGAAGGCACATCGCCTGCCCCCTATCCACGATATTACTACAGATACTGTGAATCCTCCCCTGTTTGTCTCTATTGTGCCTCTGCGCAAGGACGCCTCAAACCCGCCTGATTACGGGGGGCCACAGATCGCTTCCCAGCAGCTAAAGGCATATCCCGATATTGCTCCACTTGTGCTTGACGTCCCGAAGGAAGCCGCCTTCGAAATAGCATTGGCGGCCGCGCGGAGGTTGCGGTGGGAGATAATCGATGCAGACAGGGCAGCTGGCCGGATAGAGGCCTCAGATACGACTTTCTGGTTTGGATTCAGGGACGATATTGTCATCCGGGTTGAAAAAAGCGGGCAGGGCAGCCGTATCGATGTCCGTTCAGTATCGCGCGTGGGGATAAGCGATATAGGGACAAATGCTACCCGGATAAGAAGATTCTTAACGGAGATGGGGAAGAAGTGATCCTGTCGACAGATTTCGCCGGTCCCGTTATACTTAACTGCATCTGCAATTTTTGACGGGAGGGAAAGATGGGTGAAACGTTAAAAGGCATACTGATACCCTCGGTCGTCGCCGCTGCTGTATCATTAATATTGCTTTCTGTGCGGGCAGTTACCTTTGGCCTTCTTCAGCGATGGTCGGCACGGCGCGGGGCCAGGATCGATGATATCATAATCAGGGCACTAAGAGTCCCGTCTGTCTTTTGGTGTGTAGCGATAGGGCTTTACATAGGTGTAGCGGTTTCGGAGCTTCCCGAAAGATATGTTTTTCATATCAGCAAAACTATCCATGTCGTCGTGATATTATCAGTTACCATTGCCTCAGCGAATCTGGCAGGCAGAATTTTCAAAAAATATATCGAGCAGTCCCAACTGCCGATACCTACAACTGGTCTCGCTTACGGCATTCTGAAGGGAACGATCCTTGTCATAGGGTTTTTGATAATACTGGGCGTCCTCGGCATATCGATAGCGCCTCTGATTACGGCTTTGGGAGTGGGAGGTCTTGCTGTGGCCCTCGCTCTTAAGGATACCCTTGACAATCTTTTTGCGGGTATTCATATCCTTGTCGAAAAATCTATACGCGTGGGAGATTTCATCAGGCTTGAAACAGGTCAGGAAGGTTATGTGGAGGACATAACCTGGAGAACGACAAGGATAAAGATGCTCTCGAACAACATCGTTGTCATCCCAAACAGTAAGCTATCTCAAAGTGTGGTGACGAACTATTCTCTGCCTGAGAAAAAATCTTCTGTTCAGATACAGATAGGAGTCGATTATTCTTCTGACCCTGAAATTGTCGAAAGGATTTTGAGGGAGGAGGCGATAAAGGCAACCAGGGAGGTGCCGTTCTTGCTGGCTGACCAGGCCCCGGACGTGAGCTTATCTCCGGGATTCGGCCCCAATTCTTTCGATTTTACTCTCACTTGCCAGGTCCGTGAGGTGACCGATCAGGGGCCCGTGCAACATGAGCTTCGAAAGAGGGTTGTCAAAAGATTAAGACAAGAAGGTATAGAAATCCCTCTCCCTCAAAGGACGGTTTATCTCCGCGAAGAAAAGGAACGGAAACAGGGACGGTGAAGAGAATCGACCCCATTGCGATAATTTCAAAATATTATGAAACGGGCTCGACGGCTTATATGATACTTGTTGAACATAGCGGGGCGGTCGCGCAAAAATCTATTGAAGTAGCGCGGAGGATCAGCTACGGTAGACCTGATATTGAGTTTGTCGAAGAAGCAGCAATGCTTCACGACATAGGCATATTCATGACCAATGTACCTGATATCGGCTGTCATGGAGACAAGCCCTACATATGCCATGGATATATAGGGAGAGAGCTTCTCGAAAAAGAGGGGTTGCCGAAACACGCGCTTGTCTGCGAGCGACATGTGGGTGTCGGGATCACTGTAGAAGATATCGACAGAGCCGGGCTTCCGCTGCCGAGGCGGGACATGTTGCCTCTCACGATTGAAGAGAAAATAATCTGTTATGCCGACAAGTTCTTTTCCAAGAGGCCGGATTCCCTTAGCAAGGAAAATTTGCTTGAAGAGGTTAGGAATCACATAGCTCGATACGGACGCGACAAACTGAAGAGTTTCGACAGAATGTCTGTTTTATTCAATATGTGATTTTTTCGAGGAATAGCCCCTGTGCCGGTGCGGTCGGGCCGGCCATGGTTCTATCGCAGGCATCGAGAATCCGGCTAAACTCCGCTACAGATATTCTTCCCCTGCCTACTTCCATAAGCGTGCCCACAATATTTCTCACCATATGCCTGAGGAAGGCATTTGCCTCTATTGTTATCTTTATAAAGTTCCCCTTGACCGGGAAAGTCATAAAACCGATCTCCTTAAGCCTCGATATATCCAAAGAGTAGACAGTTCTTACCGGATGTTTCGCTCCGCAGCCTGCCCCTCTGAAAGAGGAGAAGTCGTGTTCTCCGATTAGAAGCGATGCCGCTTCTGTCGCGTGTTCGATATCGACAGAAGAATGCAGATGCCAGACATATCTTTGCAGAAAAGCCGAATGCTGCCTGCTTTGAGAAATGATATAGAAATAGCTTTTCCTTGTTGCATCATATCGTGGATGAAAATTGTCCTCAGTTTCTTCCGCATCCAATATTCTTATGTCCGAGGGGAGATTTGCGTTTAAGGCCCTCATGATCACTTCAGATCCAAGTCGGGAGCCGGACCCAAAGACTGCCACCTGCCCAAGCGCATGGACTCCGGCATCTGTCCTGCTTGCGCCCGTCAGGCGTATCTCTTCACCGGTGATGCTTTGAATCTTCTGAGAAATAATGTCTTGTATCGTCCCGCCGCCTTTTTGCGATTGCCAGCCGTGATAGTTCGTGCCGTCGTATTCGATAAGGAGTTTGATATACCGCATCGACTTGATTTTCAGGGAATGGCGATGGTAAGTCAAGTCATGCAGACAGAATGAAATATAAACGACCTTTTTTATTTTTTGACAAGGCGGCCATCGGCTCTTTATTATCGAAAACAATATGTCTATGCTCATACAGCTCAAGGCAGATATGGAAACACTTGCCGATCCGGAAAAGGCGGCAATACTCTCTCGCTTTTTCAAAACAGGGAAAGGGCAATATGGCGAAGGGGATATTTTCCTTGGTGTCATGGTCCCAGGGCAGCGAAGGATAGCTAAGAAATATGAGACCCTATCGCTGAAAGATATTAGAAAGCTCCTTTCGAGCAAAATCCATGAACACAGACTCGTTGCACTAATCATCCTGGTGAACCAATACAAAAAGGGGGATGAGCATGACAGGTATAAGATTGTTGATTTCTATCTGAGGTACAGCAAATATATCAACAACTGGGACCTCGTTGATCTTTCAGCCCCCAATATCCCCGGGGAATATCTTCTGAATAAAGATAGGGCAGTACTATATAGGCTTGCCCGGTCGAAAAACCTCTGGGAAAGAAGAATCGCCATCATGTCTACCTTTGCGTTTATAAGAAAGAATGACTTCGAGGATGCTCTCAGGATCTCCGCACTGCTCCTCCATGACGATCATGACCTGATCCATAAGGCTGTGGGCTGGATGCTCAGGGAAGTCGGGAAAAGGGACTTTAAGGCCGAGGAAGATTTTCTGAAAGAGCATTACAGGGTGATGCCCAGAACAATGCTCAGGTATGCTGTAGAGAGGTTCGATCAGACGAAGAAGAGATTATTTATGAATGGACAATAACGGCGACCGTCAATTATTTTGCGCTCCAAGTAAAAGGCCAGCCTGGTCAAATCCGGCTAACTGAGTGAAAATCCTTAATTAATAATAATTTCTTTGACAAATACCTCACTTACTTATATAGTTAGTATCCGTGACAGTGATGACCATTGTGCTTGCCACAAGAAATAAGAAGAAGGTCGAGGAGATTAGCCGGATATTCGAAGGATATGATATATGCTTCGTAGCGGTTGATTCTTTCCCCGGCTGTCCTGAAGTGGAGGAAGACGGCAAGACCTTCAGGCAGAATGCGGTGAAAAAGGCCGTCCATATTGCTAGATATACCGGATGCCCTGCTATAGCGGATGACTCCGGACTTGAGGTCAAGGCCCTTGGTAGAGCGCCGGGTGTGTTTTCGGCAAGATATGCAGGGGAAGACTCCAATGACAGGAAAAACCTCATGAAACTGCTTGGGGAGATGAGGGGATTGAAGGGTGAAGACCGCCAGGCGCGGTTTGTATGTTGTATAGCCCTTGCGCTGCCTGACGGAAAATGCAAGACATTTACAGGATATGCCGAGGGTAGAATAGCAAAAAAACCTAAAGGTTTCAATGGGTTTGGCTATGATCCTGTTTTCTATCCTTCCGGACGCCGAAGAACATTCGCCGAGATGTCGGATGCGGAAAAGGACGCGATTAGCCACAGGGGGAAGGCCTTAGGCAGGTTATGTATTTATTTAAAAAATACAGTTGTAAATTGAAATTGGAAATAAGATACTATGTGTAGCGCAATTTTAAGTGACTATATAATCAAAAAATTAGATTAATAAATAATTTTTATCTATTTATGAGAAATATGAATTTGACTTAAAAAAATGTGGGGGAATATAGTTATAGGGTTTTAAAAGGTTATTTGCTTCCAAAAGCTATTATTTTTTTTGTTGTAAAATCACGCGGTTTTGGATTTCTGGGTTAAATTTAAAGGTCTAAGAAGAGTTGTGAGGCTAGTGCTGTGTGGTGCGCCCCGCTTCCGGGCAGTCATTGCAGCAGGCTAAATTGGAGCATGATTACAGATGTTCCGGGAAGCAGATAGCAAAGGCTTTTTGTAGTAATTGAGTTTGCTAGGAACTGAATTACTAATAGGAATAAACCAAACACAGGAGGAAGAGTATGGCACTTGTAAACCCGCATGGGAAGCAAAAGAAGTTGATGCCTTTGCTGTTGACCGGTGAGGAATTGAAGGAGGAGAAGCAGAAGGCGAAGACCCTGACTCAGGTGAGGGTGACTTCAAGGGAATCAGGCGATCTTATAATGATGGGGATAGGCGGGTTTACTCCGCTTAAGGGTTTCATGGGATATGACGACTGGAAGGGAGTCTGCGATGAATACAAGATGGCAGACGGGACCTTCTGGCCGATTCCGGTGACGGTTTCTACGTCTGAGGGACAGGCAAACAGCATCAAGAAGAACCAGGAAATAGCACTGGTCGACGAGGAGTCCGGCGAGCTCATGGCCACGATGAAAGTCAAGGACAAATACAAAATCGACAAGGCCCATGAGTGCAAGCAGGTCTTCAAGACTACCGAGATGGAGCACCCGGGCGTAGTGAAGGTCATGAACCAGGAAGAGATCAATCTCTCCGGTACTGTCAAAGTGTTGGGCGAGGGGATGTTCCCCAAGCAGTTCGCCGGAGTATACATGAGGCCTGCAGAGACCAGAAAGCTCTTTGAAGAAAAGGGTTGGTCTACAGTGGCATGTCTTCAGCTTAGAAACCCTATGCACAGGTCCCATGAATTTCTCGCAAAGATTGCGATCGAGACCTGTGACGGCGTGCTTATCCATCAACTTCTGGGCAAGTTGAAAGAAGGCGACATCCCGGCGGACGTCAGGGTTAAAGCGATCAACAAACTGACTGAGCTTTATTTTGTCAAGGACACAAGCATCCAGGCGGGCTATCCCCTTGATATGAGATATGCCGGACCCCGCGAGGCGCTCCTCCATGCGCTTTTCAGGCAGAACTATGGCTGCAGCCACCAGATCATCGGCCGCGACCACGCAGGAGTCGGCGAGTATTACGGCCCCTTTGACGCCCAGAAGATATTCGACGAGATCCCTGAAGGTGCTCTGGAGACCAAGCCCCTTAAGATAGACTGGACTTTCTATTGCATGAAGTGCGACGGCATGGCCTCAATGAGAACCTGCCCGCATGGAAAAGAGGACAGGCTCCTCCTTAGCGGCACGAAACTGAGGAAGATGCTCTCTGAGAACCTCGACGTTCCGGATCACTTCAGTCGGCCTGAAGTCCTTGAGATTCTGAGGGAATATTACGCAGGTCTGACTGAGAAGGTTGAGATAAAGGTGCACAAATATTCAGAAGGCGCATAAGTTTAAACAGGGTTTAGCGGCCGGGTTTGGGGTTTGTGAAATGCTGATCTCCGCCTGACGCTAATCCCTCTAATAATGAGAGGGGGTGAAGTAGGTTAGGGTTTCGGTTTGTTAGGTAATAGGCTACTAATATTTTTAATCCAAATAGGAGGTTTAGAATATGCCAAGTTATGTAGATCCCGTAAAATGCGACGGGTGTAAAGGCGGCGAAAAGACCGCGTGCATGTACATCTGCCCGAGCGACTTAATGGTTTTGCATGTAGAGAGCATGAAGGCGTACAACCAGGAGCCTGACCAGTGCTGGGAATGCTACTCCTGCGTTAAGATTTGCCCGCAGGGCGCAATTTCCGTAAGGGCTTATTCCGATATCGTACCTTTGGGCGGCGTGGTTTCTCCGATGATGAGCTCTGACTCCATTATGTGGACGATCCAGTTCAGGAATGGCAACCTGCAGAGGTTTAAGTTCCCGATCAGGACAACCCCTGAAGGCTCTATCGACGCGAAGGCCGTAGCTCACAAGGGAAAAGACCTGTCCAGCGAACAGCTCTCGGATGAGGAAGTGGACGGCTATAAGCTCCCTGCTCCAAAAGCGATATTCGGCAAATAATTTTTAAATAAAACAGGAGGAATAGAAATATGGCATTACCAAATAAGCCAGCTGGAGAATTA
>OUUY01000117.1 GCA_900302705.1 Candidatus Sulfobium mesophilum | reverse complement strand
GCCCATCATAATGTCACCGGCGTGATGTGTCCTGGTGGAGCCGTCCACAAGGACCTTACATCTGACGAGCGCATAAAGGGCGACGTTAAGAAGCAGACCTGACAACACCGCAGAGATAGGCGTAGGGCCTTCGCTGTGCGCATCCGGCAGCCAGTTATGAAGTGGGACGAGGCCCACCTTTGTGCCGTATCCCACCATAAGGAAGACGAAGGCAAGGGACAACACCGTAGGCTCCAGTTGGCCGCTCACCCTGCTGAGGTTCGTCCAGAGCAATGCCTCTCCTCCTTCACCCAGAACCTTTTCAGCGGCAAAGTAAAGGAGCACTGTTCCGAAGAGCGCCTGCGCGATGCCGACACCGCAGAGGATAAAATATTTCCATGCCGCCTCTATCGCGGTGGGCGTGCGGTATAGCGAAACCAGAAGGACAGTGGAGAGTGTGGCAAGCTCCATAGCTATCCATAATACTCCGACGTTGTTTGTCAGAAGACAAAGAAGCATGGCGAAAATGAAGAGCTGAAACATCGCATGATAAAACCGCATGCCGATATGTCCGACGCGGCCATGTTCCCTTTCCCTGCGCATATAACGCCTGCTGAAGACGGCGGTAGTCATGGATACGAATGAGGTGAGGACCGAAAGATAGACATTAAAGGCGTCTACAAAAAAGAACTTACCTCCGGCCAGCGTGGGACCGTGATAATATACCTCCAGTGCAAGCCCGAGTCCAGCTGCAAAATTTGCCGCTGAACCGATGATATTGATCTCAGGGGCGTATCTTCTGTCGCCCACAAAGGCGAGTATTATCGCCGCAGCAAGTGGCACAACCAGCAAAATAAGAAGCATCATCTAGTTACGCCTTCCTTTGAAAATATCTGTCATTCCCCAGGTAGTAATAGGGAATCCCATCCATCCTAAAAGCCTGGATTCCCGCCTGCGCGGGAATGACGAACAAAAATAGTCACTTAAGATCGTCATCCTCGGGCTTGACCCGGGGTTCCAGTGTATCTTCGACTTCAATACGGAAGATACAAATAGTGTCTCAGCCTTCCTTACCATGTTCATTATCATCTAATCCCCTTCCTTCAGCCGCGCCATCTGGTCCACATCGAGGCTGTCGAAGGTGGTGTGTATATGGAAAAAGAAGATTCCGAATATAAAAGCTGCGATAAGTACGTCGAGCGCAACCCCCAGTTCGACAACAAGGGGCATGCCGTAGGTCGCACTAGTCGCAGCAAAGAAGAGCCCGTTTTCCATCGCAAGAAAGCCTATGATCTGGGTGACCGCGTGCCTTCTGGTTATCATCATCAGAAGGCCTATCATGACCGTTGCAAGCGCTACCGCAAGTGTCGAGCGCGTCACCAATGTCGAGAGCTCCCTTACAGGGGCTGTCAGGTGATATGAGAAGATTACGAGCGCGACGCCGATGAGCATGGTAAGAGGAACGTTTACGACCGTCTCGACCTCTTTTTGAATCCTGAGTCGCAGTATGAGGACATGAAGGATGTAAGGCAGCAAGACTACCTTGAGCGAAAGCGTCAGGAGTGAAGAGATATAGAGGTGATGCTTCCCCGCAACAAAACCGACTATGGCGGTACTGATGGAAAGGAATAACCCCTGCCAGGCAAAAAGATGGATCAGTCCGTACATCCTTCTTTGCACCAGCATCCCAAAGGCTGTGAGAAGCACGAATGCTGCAAGAAAACTATTGATATGTGCCGCAACCTGAAGGCTCATCTTACTCCAAAATAAAATAGGATAACATTCCCAGCGTCGCCAGAAGAAAGGCCGACCCGAGGAATTCGGTTAATCTGAACAACCTCATCTTTGCAAGCCCTGTCTCTATAAGAACGAGAGCGACGCCTGCCGCGCCCAGCTTCAGTGACATGAAAAGGAAAGCCGCGGGGAGTGCAAAAAGATTCCCTGACGGCGCTATGCCCCACGGCGCAAAGGCGGCGATGCCGAGCACGACGAAGAGAAAGAGCTTCATCATCGACGCCCACTCTATAAGCGCGAGATGCCTTCCTGAATATTCCAGTATCATAGCCTCGTGGATCATCGTCAGTTCCAGATGGGTCGCCGGGTTGTCAACCGGAATCCTCCCTGTTTCGGCAAGCGCGATAAGCACAAAGGCAAACAGCGCAAAAGCGATGGAAGGCCTCAGCACCGGCTGGCCGCTTAAGATGACCTCGGCCATATGAGAAAGCGAAGTCGACCTGCTCGCAAGGGACATCGTAAATATTGCCATCAGCATCGCCGGTTCAGCCAGCGATGCGATAGTCATTTCCCGGCTCGACCCCATGCCGCCGAAGGCCGTGCCGATATCCATGCCCGCAAGGGCCGTAAAGAAACGCGCGATCGCAAAGAGGGCCGCGAGAACTATGACATCTGCGGTAGCAGCAAGAGGAAGGTCGACTGACAATATCGGTATGATGCCACCCGCTATCACGGCGGTCCCGAAGACAAGGTATGGGGTAAAGCGGAATACCCAGGAAGCGTTTTCAGCCAGGACCACGTCCTTTGACAAGAGTTTTCTTATGTCTCTGTAAGGCTGAAAAATCCCGGCGGAGCTTCTGCCCTGGGTCCAGCATTTCAGGACCCTCACCCATCCGACGAACACGGGGGCGGCCGCAAGGAGTATAAGGACCTGTAATATCTCTATCAGAAATGGATATAGTATCATCACAGAAACACCAGAAGGACAATTATTGTCAGAAACGAATAAATAAGATATGCCTGGATGCGACCCTGCTGGAGCCTGCCAACCTTCCGCGAGACCCAGAAACTAAGCTCGATTACAGGCTTATAAAGCCATCCCCAGAAACGGTCTCTTACACGAAGGGAATAGTACAGCTTCTTCGGAAAGGCCTTGTGGGCCGCCTGAGGGCTGATTCTTACCTGTTCCTTTACATGGAAGAGAAAGCCGAAGATCCTCCGGATGGGCATCGAAAAGGAAGTGGCGTTATATTGCATCCGCTGGTTTATTTTCTCGAAGCCGCAGTCCCAGATTGGGACCCTTTGTATGGCGCCGGGCCTGACATGCAGAATCAGATATGCAGCCAGCACTACAACCAGTATGCCGCAAAAGACAATCGGTCCGGAGTAGGATGCTCTTTCGTAGGCCACCGGCGTAAGCCACATCCATCCGAACGCGCCGGCGGTGGTGGCGATTTTTGTACCCAGCAGTTGTTCAGGTATTGTATCAAGCCAGCCGATCAGGATGGTCGGAAAGATGCCAAGAAGCAGGCAGGTGAAAGCAGCCATGATCATGCCGATCCGCATGAACCAGTCTGCCTCGTGGACGTTGGGTCTGTGGTGGCCGCGCCAATGCCCGAGAAATGTCACCCCGAACGCCTTCACGAAACAGGCGGCAGCAAGGGCCCCGGTGAGCGCCAGGAGCGCCGCGCCCATCGGTATGAGCAGCTTCAGCAGCGGGCTCGGAAGTGACGGAGAAAGCAGGAACGCCTGGAAAGTGAGCCACTCTGAAACAAAGCCGTTAAAGGGCGGCAGCGCGGATATGGATACGCAGCCGACCAGAAAAAGCGCGGCTGTCCAGGGCATCATATGAATAAGCCCCCCCATCTCCTCCATATTCCGCTCGTGGGTTGCATGCAGGACTGCGCCAGCCCCCATGAAGAGGAGCCCCTTAAACATGGCGTGGTTGAGGGTATGATAGATGCCGGCGATAAGGGCCAATGCTGCAAGAAGCGGCATGTTGAAAGAGGTAAAGATCATCGCAAGCCCCACCCCTATCAGTATGATGCCGATGTTTTCGACCGAGTGGTAAGCAAGCAATCTCTTCAGGTCATGCTGCATCAGGGCATAAAGCACACCCATGACCGCGGAAATAAGTCCCAATATAAGTACAATTGCACCCCACCACCATGGAAACACTTTTATGAGGTCGAAGGTGACGCGGATGATCCCGTAGATTGCAGTCTTGAGCATCACACCCGACATGAGCGCCGAGACGTTTGACGGGGCAACAGGATGCGCCTCCGGAAGCCAGACATGAAGAGGGACAACGCCGGCCTTTGCCGCAAACCCGAAGAACGACAGCAGAAACGCAGCCGTGGCCCATTCGAGCGGGAACTTTGCCGCGCGCATGGCATCGAAGGTATAACCGCTGAAACTGCCGAAGCCGGCGGCAAGGCCCGCCAGTACTCCGAAGGACAGAAGGATTGCGATTGCGCCGACGTGGGCTACGACCATGTAAAGGAAGGCCGCCCTCCTGTTTTCGATCCGCTCATTTTCGAACATGACGAGGAAGTATGAGGCGGCTGCCATGACTTCCCAGGAAATGAGGAAAATCAGGGCATCGTCGGAGAGAACCACCATATACATGCCGGCCAGAAATATACAATAGAATATAGTGAGGCTGGTTATGGACCTCTTGGCAAGAATCCCCTTGACATACCCTTTCGAATAAACCGACACAAATAAGGCCAGAAGACCTATAACTGTAAGGAAGAATCCAGAAAGGGGATCGAGCCGCAGGTGGAAAGGAAGGTCAGGGAGTCCTATAAGCAGCACTATTTTTTGAGTCCGGCCGCTCCAGACAGTCAAGGCGCCAGCGACTATCATTACCAAAGAGGAGACCGAGGCTACCATAAAGGCGATGGCTGAAAGAAGTCGCTGATTGCGGGCGATGACCGGCGCAAGGACAACCGGCAGCAAAAGCATGGAAACGGCATAAGAGGCAAGGTCTATTTGCCAGGGCATCTTTAGCTTCTACCTCCGCCTTGCGGGGGGGGAAATGTCTCGCCACAGGACAGGGCAAGGTACCCGGCGGCGTCCTTCACATTATGCTTCATTTAAGTTCAATCTATCTCTTGCGTTCTGAAAATAAAAAAATTAATGAAAACTCTCTAACATATATTAATGCTTAAAATCTTGTCAAGGAAGGCAGGGTTTCGATTCGGTCAATAAGGCCGGAATAACGGAATATGTATCTTGTTGCTCTTCTCTTTTTTTTGCTTCTTACATCCCTTTGGCATGCACATGCTGCATCGGGTCTTGCTGCAGTACTGGCAGAACGTGCAGTCCGGACAGGGGTTCTTCTTTAAGACCAATTTATTATCCATTTATTAGTATATTCATCCGAGCGCCTTAAGGTAAAGCGGAAAGGATATACCCCTGATAGGACATTTCTATTTTGCTACTTAAGACATTGTCACTTTTACCGCAACATTGCCTTTTCCCTTGCATTGACTCTTTAGCAGCAAATCCTATATAGTTAGTATCTCTGTTTGTCAGACTGCTTCGAGGTGAATTAGCCTGAGGACTTTAACCTAGTGAGGTACTAAGCTATGTCGAATGAAAATATTGAAAATCCTTCAGATAGGGATCAGAACGCTGTCACAGAAGTTGATACCGGTAAGAAGGAAGATTTTGCAGAACTCCTTGCCAAAACCAAGTCTACGCAGAAGAGGCTGGGTCCGGGCCAGAAAGTAAGGGCGAAAGTGGTCAGTGTTTCAGGCGACCTCGTATATATAGATCTGGGGGGCAAGAGTGAGGGTGTCATAGATTTGGCAGAGTTTACGGCTGAAGACGGAACTGTGTCAGTGAATGCAGGTGATGAGATTGACGCATTCTACATCAATGTCAGGGACGGAGTCAGAAGGCTTACCACAAAGGTAAACGGTTATTCGGCTGTCAGCCTGTCAGCTATCCGCGACGCCTTCGAGGCCGGGGTGCCTGTCAACGGGACGGTGAAACGTGAAGTAAAAGGCGGTTTCGAGGTGTCTGTCGGAGGAGTACGTTGTTTCTGCCCATTTTCGCAGATAGATATGAAAGGCGGCCGTGAAGGCGGTATCTTCCTGGGGCAGTCATTTCCGTTTAAAGTGCTCGAATATGAGGAAAACGGCAAGAATGTCATTCTTTCCAGAAGGGTGCTTCTTGAAGAGGAGAAAAGGGCCAGGATTAGTAAACTCAGGGAGGATCTTTCCGTGGGCATGACGGTGAAGGCCACAGTGCGCTCCATGCAGAAATTCGGGACTTTTGTTGATCTGGGCGGCATAGACGGTCTGATCCCTGCAAGCGAAATCTCATGGGACAGGGCCAGGAGGGCTGAAGATCTGCTTTCAGCAGGTCAGGAAGTGACCGCAAAGATAATAGCCCTTGACTGGGATGCCAACCGTCTGACATTGAGCCTCAAGGCGCTCGAGGCGAACCCATGGGAAGGTGTGCAGGATAAATATACTGTCGATGCGAGAGTCAGCGGCACCATAGTGCGTTTTGCTCCCTTCGGGGCTTTTGTTTCTCTTGAACCTGGGGTTGAAGGCCTGATCCATATCTCTAATCTCGGTGCTGGCAGGCGCATAAACCATCCTAAAGAGGTGGTCGGGGTGGGGCAGACGGTTGAGGCATATGTTCTGTCTGTTGACATGGAGAAGCGCAAGATATCCCTTTCGATGCAGGAGAAAAGGAAACCTGAGCCGGTTGTTCTCCCTTCCGTGGGTGAACAGCTCGAGGGTGTTGTAGATAAGGTGATGCCCTTCGGAGTTTTTGTTAAGCTGGGGCACGGACTTAGCGGTCTCATCCCCAACTCCGAAACAGGTGTGGCATCCGGCCAGGACATGAAGCGTGCGTTTCCCTCCGGGACTAAGATCCAGATTATTGTTGCTGATGTCGATGAGGACAGCAAAAAAATAAGACTGAGCCGTAAGGCCGTAACGGACAATGAGGCAAAAGAGGAATACGCTCAGTATGTAGATTCGGTCAAACCTGGGTCTTCATCAGGGCTCGGAAGCCTCGGGGATCTCCTCAAGGCCAAGCTCGAAGAAAAGAGGAAGGCCGGATAACAGAGGGATTCTCCAAAAGGAAGAACTGGACGGTTCTTGACGTACACGCCGGTCTCTATCCTTTCGCTCCCACTTCCAGCATCTTCTTCCTGATCTCTTTTATCCTGTCCCTGATCGCAGCGGCCCGCTCGAAGTCCAGGTTTTCAGCCGCTTCCTTCATCTCCTTTTCAAGCTTCTTTAGTGTCTCGTCGTCAAGGGCGTATTCAGCCTCTTCCTCTGCGGCAGAAGCGACGGTCCAGTAATCCGACTCGTAAATAGAGCTCATGATATCTTTAATATTGCTCTTCACTGTGGCGGGCGTGATACGCATCTTCCTGTTATATTCCTCCTGTATGCGCCTCCTCCTTTTTGTCTCATCAAGAGCCTTCTTCAGGGAGCCTGTTATGACATCGGCGTAGAATATCACCTCGCCGTTAACGTTCCGCGCAGCTCTTCCGGTTGTCTGTATAAGGGACCTCTCGGACCGGAGGAATCCCTCTTTGTCGGCATCGAGTATGGCGACTAAAGAGACCTCCGGCAGGTCCAGGCCTTCCCTTAGAAGATTGACTCCTATCAGCACGTCGAATTTGCCGAGCCTCAGGTCCCTGATGATTTCCACACGTTCAAGCGTATCTATGTCTGAATGCAGATAACGCACCCTTACACCCAGTTCAGTGTAATAGTCCGCAAGGTCCTCCGCCATTTTTTTGGTGAGGGTGGTGACGAGCACCCGTTCGTCTTTTTCGGCTCTCTTCCTGATTTCTCCCAGCAGGTCGTCGACCTGTCCTGAAACGGGTCTCACAGTCGGCTTCGGGTCTATCAGGCCTGTGGGACGTATGATCTGTTCGACCACCTCGCCTCCGGACTTTTCTATTTCATACTGTGAAGGTGTCGCGGAAACATAAACAGCCTGGACTACGCGCCTTTCGAACTCATCGAACTTAAGAGGCCTGTTGTCGAGCGCCGAGGGGAGCCTGAATCCGAAGTCGATCAGGGTCTGTTTTCTGGACCGGTCGCCCTCGTACATGCCCCTGATCTGCGGGATTGTTGCATGCGACTCGTCTATTATGATCAGGAAATCATCCGGGAAATAGTCTATCATCGTATAGGGAGGGTCTCCTGTCGACCGGCCGCTAAGATGCCTTGAATAATTCTCTATCCCGTGGCAGTAGCCAAACTCTTTCAGCATCTCCATGTCAAACCTTGTGCGCTCCTCGATACGTCTTGCCTCGACAATCTTCCCCTGTTTCAGGAATCTCTCTGCGGATTCTTTCATCTCTTTCTCTATGCCGGAGAAAGCGGCCTCGAGGCGGTCCCTGGGTGTGAGCCAGTGACTGTTGGGAAAAAGGGCTATCTTGTCCAGTCTCCTTATCCTCCCTCCCGTGAGGGGATCAACTTCATTGAGCATGTCAATGTCATCGCCGAAAAACTCCACCCTGATAACCTTGTCCAGCGCAAACGGCGGATATATCTCAACTATATCGCCCCTTACCCTGAAGCTCCCCCTCTTGAAATCAGTGTCAGTCCTCACATACTGCATCCCGACAAGTTTTTTGAGTATCTCATCCCGCTCTGCGTGCATGCCCTCCTCAATTAGAAGGTGCATATCCATATAGTCTTGCGGCGAGCCGATGCCGTATATGCAGGAAACCGAGGCAACGACGATAACATCCCTGCGTTCGAGCACCGCCCTTGTTGCCGAATGTCTGAGTCTGTCTATGTCGTCGTTTATCATCGCATCTTTTTCTATGTAGGTGTCGGTCGTCGGGAGGTATGCTTCCGGCTGGTAGTAATCATAATAGCTCACAAAGAACTCGACCGCGTTATCAGGGAAGAGTTCACGGAATTCCCCGTAGAGTTGCGCCGCCAGCGTCTTGTTATGGGCAATGACAAGCGTTGGCCTGTTCATCATAGCTATGACATGCGCGACAGTGAAGGTCTTTCCAGAGCCGGTCACTCCGAGGAGTACCTGATGCTTCTTCCCCATTGATAAACCGCCTGCCAGCTGCTCGATGGCTGCAGGCTGGTCGCCACTTGGCACGAACTTGGATGTCAGATTGAAGAGCGGCATAAGTTGTGTTTTTTAACGGCTCTTAATACGCAGGGGATAAGGGATCTTGCAAACGGTTATCCCATTACCAGGAGAGGGCTCTTGAAAAGCTCATTCCGCTGGGCGGATCGCACTGTATTTTCGAGGAGCATAGATATCGTGACCGGACCTACCCCTCCTGGTACTGGCGTTATCAGCGATGCTTTTTTTGATACCGAGTTAAAGTCGATGTCCCCTGTAATAGTGCCGCCTTTAAGGACGTTGATGCCGATGTCGACTACAACAGTGCCCTTCTTTATCATACGTCCTGTTATGAGACCGGCCCTGCCTGTGGCCGAACAGAGTATATCGGCCTGTCTGGTGATTCTGCCGAGGTCAGCGGTTTCTTTATGACAGACGGTTACTGTGGCTTCTTTGGCAAGGAACATCGTCGAAAGAGGTTTGCCCACCGCGAGACTCTTGCCGATGATGACGGCGTGTTTGCCTTTGATCTTAACATTGTGATGTTCGAGGAGCCTGATTACCCCGAAAGGTGTGCAGGGCAAAAAACTCCATATCGAAGGGATAAATCTTGACTGCTGGTCGACGTCACGTTTGTCTTTTTTGAAAAGCTGGAAGGTTGATTCGTCTGCCGCGAGTCTTCCGACAGAAATAGCGCCAAGGCCGTCAATGTCCTTTTCAGGAACTATATGATTGATTATTCTCCTTGAGTTGATGTGCCTGGGCAGCGGCATTAGAATCAGAAGGCCGTTGATCCTTTCATCTATGTTTATCTTATTTACTACATTAAGTATCTCATTTACGGTAATCGTTGCTGGAAGCTTGAACTCATAGGCGGTTATCCCTGTCTTTCTGCATGCGCTGAGCGTTGCCTGGAAATACTGCGCTGATGCCGCATTTTCACCGACAAGGAGCAAGGACAGGCCCACATCGATGCCGATCTTGTTCAGGGTTTCGACCTCCTTTTTTACTTCGGACTTTATCTCATCAGCGAGTTTCCTGCCGTCTAGGATGTCTGCCATGCCTGCCTCCTGATAGAATGGTGTAAGCTGTTGAAGATGTGTTATCCAATTATAGCAACGGAACAAAAACTAATGCAAAGTAATGAACGTGGAATTCAGATACGGGAATCTGATAACGGATTAAGGCGTGGCCTGCCGGATATCTATGCTCTCCATAGAGAGGAAATAAACCTCTCTGTATCCGAGAGGTCCTCGAAGACCATGTCGGCGCCTGCGTCCTTAAGAACGCCGAAGGGATAAGGCCCTGTCGCCACAGCAACGGCAAGTGCGCCATAGGGCTTTGAACATTCTATATCCCTTGGCGTATCGCCGATTACTATACAGTCCCTGAAGTCAACCCTGAGAGAATTCATTGCATATAACTTTTCGATGGCCAGAGGAAGAAGTTTGTTTCTGTCCTCTGAATCGTCTCCGAATGCGCCCGTCGCAAAATACGAATCCAGGCCGAAGGTTCTGAGCTTGACCGTTGCGCCTTCTTTGATGTTCCCGGTGAGAAGACCGAGGATGCACCCATTGTTGCAGTTGAGGGACTCAAGAGCCTCCCTAATGCCGGGCTTTACATGCCCCCTATTATTGTCGATATTTCTGCGGAGGTGTTTTATGTAGGTCTCGAAAAATTCCGGCACGGTTCCGTTTAAACGATCGATACTGTGCAATTTCAAACCCTCTTTTAATATCTGCATATCCGTCTTACCTGCCATGTTGATATTCCTGAACGCGCCCGGGATTGAGAAGACCTCCTCGAAGGCCAGTTCCAGCGACCTAGTCCCTGCCCCGCCTGAATCTATAAGCGTGCCGTCGATATCAAAAAGAATATATTTCATAAGATTAACGATAACCAGCAAAGGGGGCTTAAGTCAACTCGCCGTGGCGAGCGAATCCGCCCTTCTGCAGAACGTGGCGGAAGAGAGCAGCGACACTAATAGAAAGTTAAGTTGACATTATTCATTCGCCCGCCGGAAAATACGGCATGGAATGTTTGTTACCTGTTGATATGTCCGACGACGACAAATAAAGGAAGCCCCGATGAACTGGTATGCCATTTATACAAAGCCGAAGGCGGAAGGATCTGTTGCGCAGCTTCTGAGCAAGGCGGGGATTGAGACCTTAAATCCTAAAATAAGTGTAAGGAAGTATGCGGGTAGAAAATATATCGAGGCTGTGGAACAACTCTTCCCATGTTACATATTCGCATTTTTCGATGAAGGCAAACAGGGCCATATGGTAAGGTACATGCGGGGTGTAGAATATGTCGTCGGCAAGAAGAATCCCTTAACAGTCCATCCCAGATAATACAGGTCATACGGGACCGGATGGAAGGGGACATCGTTCTGCCGACATCAGAGAAATTCGACAGCGGCGAAAGAGTCTTGATAAAGGAGGGGCCATTCAAGGATTTCTACGGAATATTTGAACGGCACATAGCCGGTAGAAAACGAGCCACGATACTTCTGGAATCCTCTATTTCAGACTTGAAGTAGAGAACAGATCGCTGGGGAAGGCCTGATCTCCAAAAAATATCCGGGGGAAGAAGGAGATTCCATGTCTAAAATATTGGTCACAGGTGCGGCCGGTTTCATAGGCTTCCACCTATCGAAAAGACTTGCCGAACGGGGAGACGAGGTTGTCGGCCTCGACAACCTGAACGACTATTACGATATCAATCTCAAGATTGCCAGGATCAGGCAGATGGCGATGCAGAGGAACTTCAAGCCTGTAAGGATTGACCTTGCGGACCGGGAGGAAATGAAAAGGCTATTTGCCGAAGAACGATTCGATGCTGTAGTGAATATGGCGGCGCAGGCCGGTGTCAGATATTCCCTGGTCAATCCCTTTACCTACGCAGACAGCAACCTCACGGGCTTTCTGAATGTGCTTGAAGGCTGCCGTCAAACGGGTGTGAAGCATCTTGTCTTTGCCTCCTCGAGCTCCGTATACGGGGCCAACACCGCGATGCCCTTTTCAGCACATCACAATGTGGATCATCCTGTCTCACTTTATGCCGCTACGAAAAAGGCCAATGAACTGATGGCGCATGCCTATGCGAGCCTTTACGGTCTTCCGTGCACAGGCCTCAGGCTTTTCACGGTATATGGGCCATGGGGCAGGCCGGACATGGCTTATTTTCTGTTTACGAAAGCTATCAGTGAAGGCAGACCGATCGATGTCTTCAACCATGGCAAGATGCTGAGGGACTTTACATACATCGACGACATCATCGTGGCGGTAGTGAGAGTCGTAGAAAGAATCCCTGCCCCTGATCCTTCCTGGTCAGGCGACAGGCCAGATTCAGCGACAAGCTACGCGCCTTACAGACTCTATAACATCGGCAACAACGATCCGGTGGAACTTCTCAGGTTCATAGAGATCATCGAGGACTGTGTGGGTAAAAAGGCGGTGAAGAATTTTCTTCCGATGCAGCCTGGAGACGTGCCTGCAACCTATGCCGATGTGGAGGACCTGATGAGAGATGCGGGCTTCAAACCTTCTACCCCTCTTGAAGAGGGTCTCAGGAAGTTTGTTGAGTGGTATAATTCATATTATCGCGCCTGATGAGCAGACTTGGTATGACGTCGGCGGAGCGATAAACGGCCGCAATATGGTAAAATTTTCGGGGCTTTGGTGGGTATAGCCGGGGTTAGTGGATGATAGACAGAAATATATTCAGACAGTATGACATAAGGGGAGTATGGTCGAAGGACCTGACTGCCGAATCGGGTTATCTTATCGGCAGGGCCTTTGGTACCCTTGCCCTGGGGGCTTCCGGAAAAGATCGTGTACGCCTTTCTGTCGGAAGAGATGTTAGACTCAGTTCAGAGGCGATCTCCGAGGAACTTATAAAAGGCATTATCTCAACAGGTGCAGGCGTCATTGATATAGGAGAATGCCCCACGCCAGTTCAGTATTTTTCCCTTCACAGGCTCCAGGTGGATGGCGGCGTGATGGTGACAGGCAGCCACAATCCTCCGGAATATAACGGCTTTAAATTGAGCATCGGAAAGGAGACCATTTCCGGGGAAGCGATACAGCAGCTGAGGACGATCATTGAGGCCGGCGGGTTCGCCACCGGCAGCGGAAGCGTCGCGAAGAAGGAAATTTTGTCTGATTACGCAGATTATCTTAAGAAGGATTTTTCCGGCTTCAGTGGAATAACGGTTGTGGCGGATGCCGGAAACGGCACAGCAGGTCTGGTCGCCCCACGCATTCTGGAAGAACTCGGCGCGAGGGTCATAAGGCTGTTTTGCGAGCCAGACGGCAATTTCCCGAACCATCACCCTGACCCGGTTATGCCGGAGAACCTCGCTGCGCTTATTGAAAAGGTGAGGACTGAATCAGCGGACCTGGGTGTGGCATACGACGGAGATTCAGACAGGATAGGTGTTGTCGACTCAGACGGGGAAATCATATGGGGCGACCGCCTTATGATACTGTTTGCGAGGGATATTCTTCGGAGGTCTCCCGGGGCCTCTATTATAGGAGAGGTGAAGTGTTCGCAGATCATGTATGACGAAATCTCTCGTAACGGTGGCAATGCGATCATGTGGAAGACCGGCCATTCCCTTATCAAAAAGAAGATGAAAGAGGAGAAAGCCCTTGTAGCGGGTGAAATGAGCGGCCATATTTTCTTTGCCGACCGTTATCTCGGCTATGATGATGCAATCTATGCGACTCTCAGACTGCTTGAGATCGTCAAGAAAGCCGGCGAGCCATATGGTGTGAAAAGACTGCTGGCCGACCTGCCGCAGGTTTTTTCGACACCGGAGATAAGGTTTGACTGCCCTGACAGTCTGAAATTCAGGGTGACGGAGACGATGAGGGATGCTTTTTCGGACTATGAGGTCAATACGATTGACGGAGCAAGGATCAATTTCGGATACGGATGGGCGCTTGTAAGGGCCTCTAATACCCAGCCTGCCCTTGTCATGAGGTTTGAGGCTTGGGACGAGGAATCTCTTGGCAGGATACGCGCTACTGTTGAAGAGAAACTTGATTCTGTGATGCGTCAGCTCAAATAATGACGCACGACTCTTATTATGTCATTGTCCGGCTTGACCCCGAAGCAAGTCCGGGGCAGGCTACAATCCAGAAGGCTCTAAACACGCTGGATTCCCTCTACGAGCCCTGGCCGATCGAGTCGGGGAATGACGGCTTACGAGGTGAAGAGGGGAATATAGCATGAAGATATTGGTAACAGGCGGGGCTGGTTATATCGGCAGTCATATGGTGAGATCCCTGGGTGAGAAGGGACATGATGTTGTTGTGTACGATAATCTCTCGACCGGACACAGGGATTCCGTGCTGTGCGGAAGGCTTGTTGTCGGCGACACGTCTGATAAGGCTTTGCTCGATGACCTTTTCCGGGCGGAGGCTTTCGATGCGGTCGTACATTTTGCTGCTTCAATTGTAGTTCAGGAATCGGTCAGTAACCCTTTGAAGTA
>OUUY01000119.1 GCA_900302705.1 Candidatus Sulfobium mesophilum | reverse complement strand
GCCCGAGTATGATCATAACGCCAATCAAAACCTTTGAAAGCCTTGTATGCCGTTCGCCGATGAGCGCGTATACGATATGTCCGCCGTCAAGCTGGCCAATCGGAATGAGGTTCAGCGCTGTCACAAAAAAGCCTATCCATCCTGCAAAGGCAACCGGATGCAGAATAACGTCCTGCCCATCAGGCACCCCGCCCAAAATCAGCCTTGTGAGACCCTTAAAAAGCAGTGAGTCGCCAAGTGTTATCATTCCCTCAACCTTGTGCACCGGCACGATCTTTGAGAAAAAAAGGCCGACGATTGTAGCAACTAAAGCTACTACAAAACCTGCTATGGGTCCGGCTGCGCCGATATCCATCAGGGCATTTCGGGTGTTTATCGGCGACTTCATTTTAATGAATGCCCCCAATGTCCCAAAGAGCGTCGGAGCGGGGATAAAAAAAGGAAGCGTTGCCTCTACCCCGTTCCTCTTTGAAGCCAGGTAGTGCGAAAATTCATGCGCAAGGAGTATGATGAGAAGAGTCGCTGAAAAAGGGAGTCCGCGATAAATTTTTGCCGGCTCCTTCACGATATCGACGCCCTCACTCAAAGCGCCCACAGTAAGTGTCGAAAGGAAAGTCAGCAGAAAAAGGACCAGATGCAGATAAGGGAACTTTTTCATCTCACTAAAACCCCTTTGAGATCATAGTCGAACGGCTTCGTTATCCTGACATTGACGAAAGTCCCCTTTTCTATTTCCTCCTGCTCGATAATGACCACACCGTCGATTTCCGGAGCCTGAGAATAAAGCCTCGCGATCGCTACGTCATTTTCGACTTCATCCACCAGCGCCTTGAATGTATGGCCCACAAGGGCCTTGTTTTTAGAGAGAGAGACCGCCGACTGGACCTCCATGAGTCTCTCGTACCTGCTTTTCTTCACACTCTTTGGTATCTGCCCCTTCAGCCTGCTTGCTGTTGTGTCTTGCTCTTTGGAATAGACGAAGGCTCCCATCCTGTCGAATTTCATCTTCCTGACAAAGACAGCAAGATTTTTGCTGTCTTCTTCACTTTCCTGCGGGAAACCCACGATAAAAGTAGTGCGTATGATAACGTTCGGTATCATCGCCCTGATCTTCCTGACAAGTCTTTCATAGTAAGCCCTGCCGCCTCCCCTTCCCATGAGCCTGAGTATTCTGTCTTCAGAATGCTGAAGCGGCATGTCGATATATTTGCAGACCTTTTCTTCAGCTGCAATCACCTCGAGGAGACTGTTGTTTATTGCCGTTGGATAAAGATAAAGCAGACGAATCCAGAAATCGCCCTTCAAGGAGGAAATTTTTTTTATGAGTCCGCTCAGGTCGGACCCATCTTTTTCCTTTCCATAGGAGGTTATGTCCTGGGCAACGAGAATCAACTCCCGGACTCCGCAGCGCAAAAGGTCTTCTGCTTCGTTTATGATGTCGTTTTCCTCCCTGCTCCTAAATGCTCCTCTTATATTGGGGATTACGCAGTATGAGCATCCCCTGTCACAGCCTTCGGCAATCTTAAGATATGCATACGGCTTCTCTCTTAAAATCCTTCTTCCTGCCCGGGATTCCTTTCCGCGGATTACCCCAGGCCCTGCAACTTTCTCGCAGTACCTTACGATCTCGTCGTCATCTCCAACTCCCCAGAGCCTGTCAATCTCAGGGATCTCATCTTTAAGTTCGCCGCCAAACCTTTTGGCAAGACAGCCATATACCAGGAGTTTCTTCTTCTCTCCCGCCTTCTTAAGTTCCGCAACCCGCAATATCTCTTCGATCGACTCCCTCTTTGCCTCCTCTATGAAGCCGCACGTATTGACAACAAGAATATCGGAATCTTCAGCTGTCGACGAATGAGCAATGCCTTTGTCGCCAAGTTTCCTCAGAAGGTTTTCAGAGTCGACCAGGTTCTTCGGGCAGCCCAGACTCAGAAGAAACACCTTAGCCACGACTGTGAATTACCGCCCTGTAGATCAGGATATAGCCGGCCACAGCTGAAACAACCCCTAACAGCGTACTGCCGACTATGAAAGGAATAAGGAGATGCCTGAATTCATTGAACAACATTTTGCAAGTGATATGCCGCCAGTCGACCGTCGGCATGATATGGCTCATACCAAGGACTCTTGCCCCAAACCATGTGCCAAAGGTATAGATCGGCACTATTGTCCAGGGGTTCGTCACATAAACACCTATCAGCGTCACAAGTTTGTTCAGTTTCAACTGCCACGCCAGGAGTATGCCTAACACGGTATGCAGACCAAGGAGGGGCGACATGCCGACGAATACTCCGACGGCAAAGGCCATGGCAACCTTGCGAGGGGGTTCATTGACTGAAAGTACCTCTCTTAGTCTGTCTTTAAAGTGCAAAGTGGCGATATCCCTTAATGTTAATCTTTTTGTTTTTCCCTTTTTGGTCGATTACTCTCAGTTGCCCCCCCGTAATCTCGCCGATGCAAAAAGCATCGATCTTTATGTCAGACGGCGCCGTAAAGAGAAGTTCGTAATCTTCACCGCCTCCGACAGCAAGGTCAAGAGGCGAAAGGGAGAGATACTCGGAAGTCCTCCTTAATTCTTCGGATATCGGTATTTTGCCGGCATAAATATTTGCACCAACTCCGCTTTCTTTGCAAAGTCTTGAAAGATCAATAAAAAGCCCGTCGCTAATATCGATCATCGCAGTTGCCCTTCTCGAAAATCGTTGCGGGTCCCTGGCAACCGGCATCAGATGCCTTCTTACAAGCGGGCCGACCGTCTTCCTTCCCGGTCCGAAATCAATCTTCTCATTCTTCTCAATCATCACGGTCCTGCCTATTCTTTTAAGAACCTCCAGCCCGCACGCTGAATCTCCGAGGTTTCCAGTGACATATATAAAGTCACCTATATTCGCTCCGGACCGTCTTAAGATTTTTGCTGTATGCCCCGTAACAGTGGCAGAGAGGATGAGCCTTTCTGCCGCAGATATGTCACCGCCTATAAGGGAGAGCTTATAAGTTTTCAACGCTGTTTCGATACCCTTCAGAAGTGAATCGAATTGTTCCTGCTTAAAATATCCCGGCGCCGCAAAATCAAGCAGCATGAATTCGGGATGGCCGCCCATGGCGTAGATATCGCTTACGTTTACAGACACAAGTTTATAGCCGAGTTGAAAGGGGGTAATCCAACCGAGATCAAAATGCACTCCCTCGACCATCATGTCGGTCGTAAGCAGCATATTTTTCAAACGGGGTCTTATGACCGCTGAATCATCACCAATGCCAAGGACAACGCCGCGCGCATTTTTTACGAATCTTCGCTTCAGAAGATCCACGAGGCGCAGTTCGCCTGCTTCGGAAAGTCTCATCCGTGGCCGCTGCCCGGCCCTGCCGTTATTTCTTCTTTTTTGTTGCAGATTTCTTCTCGGGCCGAAGCGCGACCTTGAGCACCTGGTCCATAGTGTCGGCAAAAACAAATTCCATATCTTTCTTGATATACTTTGGGATCTCTTCGAGGTCTTTCTTGTTCCTCCTAGGTATTACTACTTTCTTTATGCCCATCCTCTTCGCAGCGAGCGTCTTTTCCTTAAGGCCGCCTATAGGAAGCACCCTGCCCCTAAGCGTCACCTCTCCCGTCATAGCAATATTTTTGTTGACGGGTCTGCCTGTGAGGACCGACGCCAACGCGCTGGCTATCGTGATTCCTGCCGAAGGACCATCTTTCGGAATCGCACCGGCAGGGACATGAACATGTATATCAACTTTTGAAAAGACATCTTCCTTTATGCCCAGTGACTTTGCCGTTGAGCGGACATAGCTCAGCGCCGCCTGCGCCGACTCCTTCATGACATCGCCCAGCTGTCCGGTAAGCGTCAGATGACCCTTGCCCATCATGGTAGTTGCCTCGATATAGATGATGTCGCCGCCCGCTTCAGTCCAGGCCAGTCCGGTCGATACACCCACCTCGTCCTGTTCCATCTCTTCTTCCGGAAGGAACTTAGCCACGCCTAGAAAACCCTGCAAGTTGCTCGTGACAATATTGAACTTTTTTTCCTTGCCTTCAGCGATCTTCCGTGCGACCTTCCTGCAGAGATTGGCGATCTCCCTCTCCAGGTTCCTTACTCCCGCCTCTCTCGTATACTGCGAAATAAGCAGCATCAGGGCAGAATCCGTGATCGAGAGGACCTTACTGGTAAGACCATGCTCTTCGAGCTGTTTGGGAAGAAGGTATTTCTTGGCTATGCCGAGTTTTTCCTCGGAGGTATAGCCAGACAGGTAAATTATCTCCATCCTGTCGCGCAGCGGCCCTGGGATGGTATCCGCAAGGTTACCCGTTGTGATGAACATGACGTGCGACAAGTCAAAAGGCACTGACAGGTAATGATCAGCAAAGGCAAAGTTCTGCTCGGGATCGAGGACTTCGAGCAGGGCTGAAGAGGGATCACCCCTGAAGTCCATGCCTATTTTGTCGATCTCATCAAGCATGAAGACAGGGTTGTTCCTGCCGGCCTGCTTGATTCCCTGTATTATCCTGCCGGGCAACGCGCCCACATAGGTACGTCTATGGCCCCTTATCTCGGCCTCGTCTCTGACTCCGCCAAGGGACATTCTTACGAACTCCCTGCCGAGTGCCCTAGCGATAGAGCGGCCGAGTGATGTCTTTCCCACGCCAGGAGGTCCAATAAAGCAGAGGATAGGGCCTTTCATCTTTTCCTTGAGTTTCCTGACGCTCAGGTACTCAAGTATCCTTTCTTTCACCTTTTCCAGGTCATAATGATCGTCGTTTAGCACCTTTTTTGCAGACTTGATATCCAGATTGTCCTTCGTACTCCTGGCCCACGGCAGCTCCACAAGCCAGTCGAGATATGTCCTTATAGTTGCTGCCTCAGCGCTGTCAGGATGCATCTTTTCAAGTCGCTTAAGCTGTTTCTCGGCTTCCTTAAAAACCTTCTCGGGCATCTTTGCGTCTTCTATTTTCTTCCTGAACTCCCTCACTTCCTCGGCCCGTTCATCGATATCTCCGAGTTCCTTCTGAATAGCCTTCAGCTGCTCCCTGAGAAAATACTCGCGCTGCGTCTTGTCGATTTCGCCTCTTGCTTCGGATTGGATCTTCTGCTGCACGATAAGGAGCTCTATTTCGCGGCTTAGCATCTCGCTGACGCGTCTTAACCTCTGCACCGGATCGAGTATTTCCATGACCTCCTGCGCCTGTTCCGCCTTAAGCCCCAGATTCGACGCCACAAGATCTGCAAGCCTGCCCGGATCATCGAGATTTTCTATTACAGCCATGATATCAGGAAGGACGGTCTTGCCGTAAGAGACAGCCTTGTCAAGCTGCTCCTTAACCGATCTGATCTCGGCCTCTACCTCAACGGAGAGACCCTCAGGCTTAACCTCCTCGATCTTGTCTATTGCAGCAGTGAAAAAAGCGCCTGACTGAGTAAACTTCTTCACTTTAGCCTTCGAAATGCCCTGTACGAGGATCTTCACCCGGCTGTCAGGCAGCTTCAGCATCCGCATGATCATCCCGACTGTGCCGGTTGAATAAAGGTCTGTTGTCACAGGGTTCTCGACACTTAGGTCCTTCTGTGTCAGTAGAAGTATCATCCTGTTTGAGTTCAGGGCCGCGTCTATTGCCTTGATTGATATGTCCCTGCCCACAAACAGAGGGATGATCATATAAGGGAAAACAACAATGTCCCTCACCGGCAAGACCGGAAGGGTGTCGGGTATCTCTACGTCCTTGTCTTTGTTTTCGTTGTCCTTGTCAAGCTCAGCCATTCCGTCTCCTTGTTCTTCCTGCCGGTCAATCGCCTCAGGGTCACGCCATATAAGAATTTAATCACAAATCCAGGAAGATGGCAACACAGGCGTGGCAGTGTCAGCGTTTCAGTTTTCTGGCCACTTCGAGTATATGGGATCTAAATTGCGCTGAAAGTTCAGGGTTCTTAAGCGCGAAATGAACGGTCGCTTTCAGGTACCCGAACTTATCTCCAGCGTCAAATCTTTTCCCCTTAAAGAGGTATCCGTAGACCGGCCTTTTCTTAAGCAGTTTCGCGATCGCGTCCGTTAGTTGTATCTCTCCGCCCTTGCCGGGCTTTGACTTTGACAGGATCTCGAAAATGTCAGGCGTAAGTATGTACCTTCCAATAATCGCAAGGTCAGACGGAGCAGATTCTCTGTCAGGCTTTTCCACAAGCGTATCTATCCGGTAGACACCGTCCCCTTCTTTCGTACCGCCGATCACGCCATATCTATGAACCTCAGAAACAGGCACCTTTTCAAGGGCAAGAATCGGACTCTTTAGTTTTTTATAAAGCGCCACCATGTCCTTCAGCAGGGTCTCATTGGTATCGATGACGTCATCGCTGAGAATGACCGCGAAGGGCTCATCGTTTACGAAAGGTCTTGCGCACGAGATAGCATGCCCCAGACCAAGCGCATATCCCTGTCTTATATATCCGATCTTGATTTTATTCAGCCTGTTGATTTCCTCAATCAGCTTCTTCTTGCCGCTTTTCCTTAGTTTATCTTCAAGCTCGAAGGCATAATCGAAGTGGTCTTCTATGCTCCTCTTGTGCTTACCGGTGATAATGACGATCTCTTTGAGCCCGCACGAAATTGCCTCTTCCACACCATACTGTATCATGGGTTTGTCAACGATCGGCAACATCTCCTTAGGAGATGCCTTCGTAGCCGGCAGAAACCGCGTTCCAAGACCGGCTGCCGGGAATATCGCCTTCCTTAAAACATCTGACACATTGTTCTCCCTCTGAAGCAAATTCCGTTAATAAGCCTCTAATTAGAGTCCATGTATAAATGCCTTCTGTTGTCATACCGGACTTTATCCGGTATCCAGAAGGCATTGAAAAACCTGGATTCCGGCTCAACACACTGCCCGAATGACGGACAGAGAAAAGGCTTTATACACAGAATGTAATTATAACACAATCATATCCCTTTGTTTTGAAGAGAACTGTTAACCGCAGGGCAACGTCATCCCTTTGCTGAATCAAGCAATATCGTCACAGGCCCGTCGTTTAAAATATGTACTTTCATATGGGCGCCGAATCTTCCCTCTGCTAAACGGATGCCCTCTTTCCTCAATTTCTTTGCCATCTCCAGATACATCTCTTCCGCCTTCACAGGAATCTCAGCCCTGTCAAATGAAGGCCTGTTTCCTTTCCTGCAGTCGGCTGCAAGCGTAAACTGAGAAACCAGAAGTACTTCACCCGAAACATCCGTTACAGAGAGGTTCATCTTGCCGTATTCACTATCAAAGATCCTTATACTGCAAAGCTTCCTTGCCAGGTATTCAAGATCGCTCATCGTGTCGCCTTTCTCGACGCCGAGAAAAATAAGCATCCCTTTTCCGATTTCAGCAACCACATCATTCCCAACAACAATAGAAGCGGCAGATACCCGCTGCAACAAGGCTTTCACTTCTGCTCCCCAACCCTTTCGAGCTTTCCTGCCCTCACCCCTACAAGACGGACTTTCATGCCAAGATCAATCCTTCCGAAACATTCAAAAACCGTCCTCCTTATCTCCTCCAGGGAATCCGTTGCTTCCTTAAGGGTTTTAGCCCTCGTAACAGTTTTAAAATCGCTGAACCTTACTTTTGCAGTAATGTTTTTTGCCTTGTAACCGGACCGCTTTAAATCTTCCACCACCTCCTTGGTAAGTTCAGCCAGACCCCTTGCCATCATCTGCCAATTGTCAGTGTCATGCTGAAATGTGGTCTCACGGCTGCAGGATCTCGGCTCCCAATGCGTCACAAGAGGGCTGTCGTCAACACCCCGCGATGAATCATAGAGAAATTGTCCGTAAGAATTGCCGAATGTCCCGATCAGCTTTTCTAACGGGGTCGCAGACAGCTCCCCGATAGTATTAATATTCATCCCCTTCAGGTAAGCCTCGGTCTTTGGACCTACACCCCAAAGCTTTCTTACAGGCAACGGGTATATCACTGCCTCAATATCGCTTTCACTGATTATCGTGAGGCCGTCGGGTTTTCGCATGTCTGAGGCAATCTTGGCCAACAGCTTGTTCGGACCGATGCCTATTGAACACGTAAGGCCTGTATCCTGCATAATCCTATTTTTGATCCTGCCCGAGATATCCTCACCACTTCCCTCAATTTCCGAAATATCGAGGAATGCCTCGTCTATCCCCACATCTTCAACAAGTGGAGTGATTTCCCTTAGGCCATTTTTTATGATCTTCGAGACTCTGGAATATTCCTTATAGTCAACCGGCAAAAAGATCGCCTGAGGACAGAGCTTATATGCTGTCCTTAAAGGCATGGCTGAATGGATGCCGTACTTCCTGGCTTCATACGATGCTGTAGAGACAACGCCCCTTTGCGCAGGGTCTCCTCCGCCACCGATTACGACCGGCTTACCCTTTAGCTCCGAACGTCGACCCTGCTCTACCGCCGCAAAGAAAGCATCCATGTCTATGTGAAGTATCCGCCGCATTAGGATCAGCAAACAGCCATCAACTGACGGCTCTAGGCGATCAACATAAAGATCGCATTTTTCGCGCTGAATGCTGAAAACTTATGTTATCTCTTCTTTGCCTCATCCCACAGCGCATCCATCTCGGCAAGCGTCATGTCCGAAAGGGTCTTTCCGGCATCGGCCGCTGCCATCTCTATGTGACGGAACCTCGAAATGAACTTGCTGATCGTCCTTCTAAGCGCATCCTCAGGATTCACGCCGACAAAACGGGAAATGTTCACCAAAGAGAAGAAGACGTCGCCCAATTCGTCTTCGATCTCATCCTGCCCTTTCTTCTTAAGAGCCTCTCTGAACTCCTTCATCTCCTCTTCCAGTTTCTGAAGCACGTCGTCAATCTTCTCCCAATCGAATCCTACTCTTGAGGCCCTGTCCTGGAGTCTATGGGCACGCAGAAGCGATGGCAATGTTTTTGGAACACCGTCAAGAATGGATTCTCTCTGTTTGCCCTCTCTTTTCTTTTGCGCCTCCCAATGGACCAGTACTTCCTCAGCCGTCTTGTAACAGGCTTCTCCGAAAACATGGGGGTGCCGCGCTATCATCTTCCCAGCGATCTTTTCAAGAACATCCTGCATCCCAAACTCGCCCCTCTCCCTAGCTATCTGGCACTGAAAAACGATTTGAAAAAGGAGGTCCCCGAGTTCCTCCTTTATCGCCTCCGTGTTTTTTTCATCGATGGCTTCAAGGACCTCATAGGCCTCCTCCACAATAAAGGGTTTCAGGGATTCCCGTGTCTGGACCTTGTCCCAGGGGCAGCCGTTTTCACCACGGAGCGCCGACATTATTGATATTAGTTCACTCAAATCCATAGGTTTTTATCATAAGTCCGGGGATTGCGATTGTCAAACAAGGGTTCAAAGACCGGAATCTGTCATTTGATGAGCGGAGATGCATTCGAGCGGCTTCAGCGGCGCGTATTGCATCACCCTTCTCGTGATGCGCCGGTGCCTCGGAGCGAAGCGAGAATGAGCAAGAATGCCGTCTTCGCGAATATATCGGCTTTCCGAATAATGAACCCAATAGCCGCTTTACGCATAACTGCCAATTTCGATTAAAATAATATATGGCCAACGCGCTATATATTCATATTCCTTTTTGTATCAGGAAATGCATTTACTGCGATTTCACATCCGTTCCCTATAATCCCGCGCTCGTAAAGAAATATGCCGAGGCACTCTGCGCTGAGCTTCGCCTTAACAGGGATTTTGCCGGAGGGCTTGATACCATCTATCTGGGCGGCGGCACACCCTCTGTCATGCCGGAAGATTTTTTCAAGGAACTCTTTTCATGTATAAGAGATGTTTTCGCTGTTTCATCTTCTGCCGAGATAACAATGGAAGCCAATCCGGGGACCATAAGCAAGTCAAAGATCGAGACCCTTTTTTGCATTGGTGTTAACAGAGTAAGCATAGGGGTGCAGTCTCTTAACGATGAGGAACTTAAAACATTGGGGCGTATGCATGATGCAACTGATGCGCTTCATGCGGTTGAGCTGATTAGCCGGGCGGGGATCAGGAATTTTTCCATTGACCTGATGTACGGCATCCCCGGGCAGACGCCTGAGACCTGGCGGGAAACCCTTAAAGGGACTTTGGACCTCGGTCCTCCTCATATTTCTTCATACGAGCTCACTCCTGAAAAAAATACCCGGCTATTTGATCTGATGAAGTCTGGCGAAATCGAATTGCCTTCGGAGGATCTTATTCTTGCCATGTATGATAATGCCATTGATAGTTTCTCTTCAGCTGGATATAAACAGTATGAAATATCGAACTTTGCCCGCCCCGGCTGCCTATGCGCGCACAATATGAATTATTGGAACAGGGGCGAATATATCGCTGTAGGGACTGGGGCACATTCATTTCTCGGGGGCCGTCGTACAAAAAATACGTGCGATGTCGAATCGTATGTAAATCTCCTTCAGAGGGGCCTGTCTCCAATTGCCGAAGTGACAGAGATCTCGCCTGATGAGGAACTCAAAGAATTCATTTTCCTTGGTCTTAGAAAGGGAGAGGGGATCGATCTTAAACACGATAAGATAGCAGCAACCGGCATTGAAGATGCCGTGGAAGACCTGATCAAAAATGGACATCTTGGCATATCCGCAGACAGGCTGAGGCTCACAGGAAAAGGAGTCCTGATTTCGAACTCAGTTATAGTGGCAATCTTCGAACGGCTGCATCTGTGACAGCAGGACTGACAGCAAACATCAGGCGCTGCCGCTTGAAAAAAAGAACCTTTCGAAATCAACTCCTATAAGTGCAGCCGCTTCCCTCCATCTGTCTGCAGGGGGCATTCTGAAAACGATGTCATGATTAATAGGGGCTACAAGCCAGCTATCCGCCATCAATTCTTCTTCGAGCTGCTCGGGCGCCCAACCCGAAAAACCCAGTGCCAGCATGTACCGATCCGGCCCTTTGCCTTTCGCTATATCATGCAATATATCTTTGGAGGCTGTAACGGCGAGGGACTCTGTTACCCTGATCGCTCCATATTTTTTGTCATAAGGAGAATAGATGACATATCCCTGCTCAGGCTTGACCGGCCCGCCATAATATATGGGAAGATCAACACTGGACTTTTCCAGATCAAAAGCGGACAGAAGCGGCTTAAAGCTATTCATAAGGATTTTGTTGATAATAAGTCCGAAAGCTCCGTCTTTCGTGTGTTCACAAAGCAGAATGACTGACCGTTTGAAGTTCGGGTCATCCAGCTGCGGCACTGCGATAAGAAAATTTCCTGCCACGTCCGTTATGTTCATACCTGACCCATACACCTACTATATCACATAAATTTTTGCGAACATACACATGTGGAAGCCGCCGTCCTTTTCACTTTTCATGTGCGGCAATAGGATGTTAAAATACCCAAAAATTTAGGAGAACGCTATGCTCCCTTTTTTCTTGAATGCAAAGACGATATCAGATGCATGGTTTCAGCTTATTTACAATATATTCGACAATTCCTACGAGCAAAAAATACAGAAGGGGTCATTTGAAAAGGAGCAGTACCGTCTGCAGTATTCCGGCATAGCCGTCTTTATCGAACATCCCGGCGAGGATATGATCCCCGTCATGCCTCCTGGTTCGACAATCCCTGCGCCGACGACTAAAGAGTATATCGAAGATTATTTTGCAAACTATTTGATGGACCCCCAGTTGGCTGAAAACGAGACATATAAGTATGCAAGCAGGATACACCAGCCGATGCCCAAAGGCGGTACGCAGCTCGAACGGGTAATGCAGATGCTTAAGGAGACCCCTCTGACAAACCAGGCAATAGTTGAGATCGGATCTCCTGAGGACCATGACATATGCATCGGAAACGACGGAAAGCTCGATCCTCCCTGTCTCCGCTTGCTGGATTTCAAAGCGATACCTGCAGGAAATGACCTGGCTTTAACCGTAACCTGCTACTTTCGTTCCTGGGATTTATGGGCTGGCTTTCCGACCAATCTCGGCGGGATTGAACTGCTTAAACAGTATGTGGCCGGGGAAGCTGGTCTGAAAAACGGTCCCATGTTTGTTTACAGCGCAGGAGCTCACATTTACGGTTATCAGGAAGACATCGCGAGATTAAGGACGCTGAAGCCGAAGAAGTAGGGTTATCTGTAGACATCTCTTCGATGCCTACGCGAAAGATTGTGATCGTTTTATGCTCCTCATATATTCATTTGTTGTCATCGTTTAAATCATTCAACAATATTCCCCAACGTAGGGGCAACCCTATGTGGTCGCCCCGTTTCCGGTTGTCTCTCACATGTTTCAGGGCGGCCACACGGGCCGCCCCTACGGGAACAATAATGCCGTGAAAATGATTTGGCATTACCAAGGATAGACCGGGCGATGATGAATGCTGGGGTTTATGTCATCCAAAAAAACCCATAGATACCCACGGGTATGTCCGTGGAACTCTGCGTTAGATTAGAAGAAAGATTCCGGACGAGCCGGAATGACAACTCAAAAAAGAGAGAATTACCTCTTCACAACAGGATAACACCGCTCGCAAAGCTGCGGCTCATCCGAAAAGGTGCCAACCTTCATGGACCAGTTCCAGCACCTCTGGCATTTTTCTCCAGGCGCCCGCTCAACCAGCACCTGCAGACCCTCGATGTTTGGGCTTTCGTAGGCGCCTGATAATTTGTCACTGCTGATTTCAACTGCCGAGACAAGAAATAATGCGGGAAGAAACTCCATGTAGGAAATGATCAGACCCTTGTATTTTTCAGGAAGGTATATTTTCACATTTGCTTCAAGCGGGTTGCCTATAAATTTTTCGGCACGTTTAATCTCAAGGGCCTTATTGATCTCGTTTCGAAGGTCAAGCAGGTCTTTCCATTTTTCTTCCAGCTTATTGTCAAGAAATTCCTCTTTCACAATTGGGAAGTTGGAAAGAAATACGGATTCTGCCTTATCACGTTTCGCCTTTGATTTTTCATTTTTTATATATCCCCAGACCTCTTCAGCAGTAAATGAAAGGACCGGGGCCATAATTTTTATCAGCGAAGATAGTATCTCGTTTAAGACCCATTGGCTCGCCCTTCGTTCAGGCGAATCGGCCTTTGCTGTATAGAGTCGGTCCTTAAGAACGTCAAGATAGAAGGAACTCATATCTACAACGCAGAAATTATGAATTGCATGGAAAACCTCATGGAAATCGAAGTTCTCGTATGCACCGGTTACTTTTGCAGTAAGATTCTGAAGCCTGCTCATTGCCCACTTATCTATATCCTGGAGATCGCCGCTGTAATCCCCATGATCAAAATCATGGAGGTTTCCCAAAAGGAACCTGCAGGTGTTTCTGATCTTCCTGTATGCCTCTGTCAGCCTGTTCAGTATCTCCTTGGAAATCCTGATATCGTCTTTATAGTCCTCTGCAGACACCCATATGCGCAATATTTCGGCCCCGAAACCCTTAATGATTTCCTGCGGCGCGATTACGTTGCCAAGCGATTTCGACATCTTTTTGCCTGAACCATCGACGACAAACCCGTGGGTCAGGACGGCGCGGTAAGGCGCATTGCCGCGCGCACCAACAGAAGCAAGAAGCGAACTCTGAAACCATCCCCTGTGCTGGTCGCTTCCCTCAAGGTACATATCCGCCGGCCAGGAGAGCCTCTCGTCTCTTTCGACCACTGCCGCATGGCTGACGCCGGAGTCAAACCATACGTCGAGGATGTCCATCTCCTTTTTGAAATCCTTCCCGCCGCATTTCCCGCAGACATAACCCTGCGGCATAAAATCAGCAGCGTTTTTTGTAAACCATATATCGGCGCCGTGCATTTCCACAAGGGCTGTGATGCCGTCAAGAATATCTTCTTCTTCAATAAAGCCGTCGCACCCTTCACAGCGCAGCATGGTGATAGGCACGCCCCAACTCCTCTGCCTCGAAACACACCAATCAGGCCTGTTGAGTAACATCCCGTAAATCCTCTCCCTGCCCCATTTAGGCACCCACGTCACTTTGTCTATTTCACTCAGACATCTCTTCCTCAGATCATTGAACTCAACCGAAATGAACCATTGCTCGGTAGCTCGGAATATGACGGGCTTTTTGCATCTCCAGCAGTGCGGATAGGAATGTGTTATTTTTTCTTCACTGATGAGGGCTTTCTTGTCCTTGAGTATCTCTATTATTGAGGCATTAGCCTTAAAGACAAACTGGCCTTCCAGCTCTCCCGCCTGCTTCGTAAACTTTCCCCTGTCATCGACAGGCGCATAAATATCAAGACCGTATTTCAGTCCGACTTCGTAGTCATCTTCGCCATGGCCGGGCGCAATATGGACCACACCTGTCCCGTCGTCCAGAGAGACAAACTCAGCCAGGACAGCCTTAGATTTCCTCTCGATGAAAGGATGATCGGCAAGCATGCCTTCAAGTTCTTTTCCCGGCACCCTGGCAATAACCTCAGCACCGATGCCAATTTTTTCCCTAAGCGCCTCTATCCTGCCTTCGGCGACAATATATACTTCGTTGTTTTGGGGTACAGCAGCATACTCATAATCGGGATGGAAGGCAATAGCGAGGTTGGCAGGGAGCGTCCAAGGAGTGGTAGTCCATATAATGACAAATACCTTCTTCCCTCTCAGAGAGGGAAGATACCTGGAGATGTTCTCTTCGTCGATCCCGAACTTGACATACACTGAGGGCGATTCTTTATCGGCATACTCGACCTCAGCTTCCGCCAGTGCGGTAACACAGGAGGGGCACCAATGTACAGGCTTTTTACCTTTATAAACGGATTTGCCCTTTACGAATTTATAAAACTCCCTCACTATAGAGCTTTCATAATCATAAGTCATAGTAAGATATGGCTTGTCCCAGTCCCCAAATACGCCGAGCCTTTTGAATTCCTCCCGCTGGATATCTACAAACTTAGACGCGTATTCACGGCAAAGCTTCCTTTTTTCTAGAATATCTATCTTGTCTTTTTTTTCGCCCAGGTTCTTGTCGACCTGCAGTTCTATCGGAAGTCCGTGACAATCCCACCCCGGCACATAAGGGGCGTAAAGACCTTTCATCGAATTATATTTGACGATAATATCCTTAAGTATTTTGTTCAGGGCATGGCCCATATGGATATGGCCGTTTGCGTAAGGAGGGCCGTCATGGAGGATGTATTTTTTATCGGACTTTTTTTTGTTGCTCTCCTGCATCTGGTCGTAGATCTTCTTCTCATCCCAATATTTCAGCATCTCCGGCTCCCTCTGCGAGAGGTTCGCCTTCATCGGGAAATCAGTCTGTGGAAGGTTAAGTGTCTCCTTATAATCTTTAGCCATAGCGTACAAATTACCACTATAAAAGAATCGATGTCAAGTTAACGCTACGAACCCCAATTCACCATCGATAAAGTCATCATTTGTGCTGAGACGCATTCTCTCATCATTCTCGCTCCGCTCTGAGTCACCGGCGCGCCCGCCTGCGGCAGGCAATACGCGCCGCTGAATCCGCTTGAATGCATCTCCCACAAATTTGACAATGGATTTGAGGAGCCAAAATCAATCACAGGAATGCTGAGACGTGCGGAAAAAAACTTTATCTGCGCCACCTTTGTAAGTGGATACTAAGCTTGAAAGGCTTATATTTTCAGGACTAAGTTCCATATTCTTGAGCTGCAAATTGCGACATTATAAATAAAGTTTTTTGGAGCATGTCTCAGCAAAAAAAATTATGCTTTTGATGGACTGGGACGCCTGATCAGCGCGATCGTGAATTCTTTTCATCCAAGTTTCCCGATGAATGCGGCCTGCCTCCCTGTAGAGCCGCGAGCGTAACGGTAGGAATAAAACTTATCAGGGTTGCAGTATGTGCATTCATCCGAAATCCAGATGTTTTCTTCAGGAACGCCGAGGGATAATGTCTGATATTTATTGGCCGATGGAAGATCAAGAAAATATTCTTCTCCCTTGCAGGAATAATAATCACCTTCACCAGTGGCCTTTATAACCGCCTCACTGACCTCGTAATCTACCTCATAACTGCAGCCCTTTATACTGGGCCCGATAGCGACATAAAAAACTTTAGGTCCGACGATATATCTTTCCATGATCATCATAATCGTTTTTTTCAAAATGCCGGCTGCAGTTCCCCTCCACCCCGCATGGACCGCGCCTATAATGCCCCTTTCTTTTTCATAGATCAGAACAGGCACACAGTCGGCCACCCGGACACCGATCAGGACGCCTCTCTCTTTTGTGACAACTGCATCAGCTATAATCGGCTCGCGGGATGACTCAAGTAGCATGACCTTTTCGGTGTGCTTTTGTATCGGCAGGAAGATATTTCCTCTTTCGATACCAACTATGCCTGCGATTTCATCGATATTGGCGCCGGGATCTTTCCCAGTAAAAAAAGCAGTTACATTGCCCTCAAATATCTCAGGGAATATTAATCTTCGCAATACTTAATCTCTTTTCAGGGTCTTAAGTGCGTTCGGCAGGTGTTCTATGATATCCGTTGCAATCATTGAATGCATCCCCTTCTCGGATGCCGCACCATCACCCGCAAGACCGTGAAGATACGTTCCCAGGACAGATGCATCAAGTGGATCAGACATCTGGCCGAGAAATGCCGCAACGATGCCTGTCAGGACATCGCCCGATCCTGCTGTTGCCATACCAGGGTTGCCGGTCGTATTAATAAAGGCCTTGCCCTCTGGTTCTGCGATGATCGTCGGGGCGCCCTTTAAGATAAGATATGTCCCCGTCTTCTTCGAAAAAGAAAGCGACTCTGAAACTCTGTCCGCCTCTATTGCCGTCCTGTCAACTGAACTATCCGAATCGTTTCGTCTCAGCAGCCTCGCCATCTCGCCAACATGAGGGGTGAGTATCATAGGTGACTTTGCTTTTTCCAAAATCCCCGCATCGCCACTTATGGAATTTATTCCGTCGGCGTCGATCACCATAGGCACAGCAGCGCCTACAATTAACTCCTGCATGATACCCCTGGTATCGGCAGAAACGCCTATCCCGGGACCAATCGCCAGGACATCCGCCCTGCCGGAAACAAATTCAAGAATCACTTGAGCTGACTCAAGGGAAAGCGTTCCACCCCCTTTATCAGGAAGAGGAAGGATCATCTCTTCTGTAACAGTCGATTGAAAAACACCGGCAAGGCTCTCCGGAACACCGAGCGTAACCAGCCCCGCGCCCGAACGCAGACATGCCCTGGCAGCCATGAGAGCGGCTCCTGTCCTGCCCGCCGAACCGGCGACTATCAGCACATGCCCATAGTCGTTCTTATGTGAATTGGCCGGTCTCTCCGGAATGAGCAACGAAGCATCATTCTTTTCAATGGTCTGGATATTCAAAGACTCAGAGGCAAGAAGTTCCCGGGGAAATCCAATGTCCTCCACAAAAAATTTCCCGGCATATTCCGCTCCCGGATGGAGGAGATGGCCTATCTTAGGCAGGCCGAACGTAACGGTATAGTCCGCGCGTACTGCGACGCCCATTACCCGCCCATCGTCAGCCGAAATACCGGAAGGGATGTCGACCGAAAGCACAGGCGCATCTGCTCTGTTAAGAAAAGAGACAATGTCCGACACAGGCGGTCTGACCGGCTTGTTAATGCCGGTCCCGAAGATAGCGTCGATGACCAGAGAGCTGTGCAAATCAGCCCGGCTGATCCCGGTCCTGAACTCCATGGGGACCCTCATTTTTTTAGCAATATTGTATTGCGCACGGCAATCCCCGCTCATCTTATTCTCACGGAAAAGGAGAAGAACCCTTACGTTCCATCCCCAGTTGAAAAGATTCCTTGCGACAACAATCCCGTCACCTCCGTTGTTTCCCCCTCCGCAGATGACGATAACCTTCCTTCTTTCGAAAAGCGACAGAATCTTTTGGGCCACTGCAAGCCCCGCCCTCTCCATCAGGACAACCGCTGGCACCCCGTACTCATCGATAGTCCTTCTGTCTATGTTCTGCATCTCGCCGGCAGTCACTACCTTCATTGTTCCCCCATAAACAGCCTATTTCTCCACTACCACACAGGCCATGCCGTATTTACGCTCATGACTCATGCTCAGATGCACTCGTCTGATGGATCTCTCCTCAAAAAAAGTTTTGAGTCTTCCCTTCACCTCGATAAAAGGCTGCCCTCCCTCTCGATTGATTACTTCGATTTCATTCATTGCCAGGTGGATTTCAGCGCTAATCGCTTTGATAAAAGCCTCCTTGGCCGCAAACCTAACAGACAAAGGAAGGTAAGGTTCTTTTTTTTTGTAGGAATAAGCTATTTCATGTTCGGTAAAGACCCTGCGTAGAAATCTTTCTCCCCACCTATCGACAGCATCTCTTATTCTGTCGATCTCGACTATGTCAACGCCAATACCGTATATCAAGCTTACTCATTTGCCTTCTATTTTTTGGTCCGCAGTATTCATCAAATCTTTCATCTCTCTTACGGCCCTTTCGATACCGACAAGCACAGCCCTTGAGATAATGCTGTGGCCGATATATAACCCCCTTAAGTTATCCAATTCCGCAACCCGGGAAACATTATAATAATTGAGTCCATGGCCGGCATTAGCCTTAAGGCCGATATCCACCGCTGTTTGCAAGGCTGTTACCACCTTAGCGAGTTCCCTCTCCTGCTTTCTCCCCCTGCTATCGGAATAACCCCCGGTATGTATCTCCACCATATCGGCACCGATCTCTTTGGAGATTCCGACATCATCCGGATCAGGGTTGATAAAAAGACTCACACTAATGCCGCTGTCATGGAGGACTTTCACCGCCTGTATCAACACAGCCCTGCCTTTTTTGACATCAAGCCCGCCTTCCGTCGTAAGTTCCTGCCTCTTTTCAGGCACAAGAGTGACAAGATCAGGTACTGTCCTAACTGCTATTTTGAGTATTTCTTTAGCGGCAGCCATCTCAAGGTTAAGCTCAACCGGAATTAGTTCCCTGAGAAGCCCGAGATCTCGGTCACATATATGCCTTCTGTCTTCCCTAAGATGCACAGTAATACCGTCTGCTCCCCCAAGAAGCGCCAGTGCGGCAGCCGTCACCGGTTCCGGCTCTTTTCCACCTCTAGCCTGTCTCAGTGTCGCAACATGGTCAACATTAACTCCCAGTATCATCCGGTCTCCATTCGCCTTTTTTCATTTTTTACGCGATTGATTCTCCGTTAACATATTCTCGGCAACTGATCACCTGAAAGCATGTCTACTATTCTAATACCGCCAACGCTCGTTTTCAATAATACAGTCCCCATCGGACCCTCCACAACTTCACCTATAATGGCTGCACCGACGCCTTCAGAGGTCGTCCTCATTTCATCAGCAAGCTCCTCTGCAACCGACGGTTCTGCGACCGCAATAAGAATTCCTTCATTTGCGATATACAGGGGATCAAGGCCAAGAAGTTCGCAAGCCCCCCTGACACCTGGAGTAATCGTGATCGCCGATTCTTGCACCACAATGCAACGCCCTGACTCTGATGCTATCTCATTGAGAGTTGTCGCAACGCCTCCTCTGGTGGGGTCTCTCATCATGTGTATCTTATCTGTCCGCTCCAGCATCCGTCTTACAAGCGTGTTTAGAGGCCTGACATCGCTTAAAAGAGGCGGTTCGAACGATATGCCGTTTCGTTCCGCCATGACAGCCACGCCATGGTTGCCCATGCTTCCGCTAAGGAGAACCTTGTCCCCTGGTTTAACCTTTGAAGAAGACAGCTCGAGTCCCTCATCGACAACTCCGAAGCCGGCAGTGTTGATGAAAAGACCATCGGCCTTTCCCCTGTCGACAACCTTTGTGTCGCCTGCAACAATCCTTACACCAGCCTCCCGGGCTGCCGACCTCATGGAAGCCAGCACCCGCCTGAGGTGATCAAATGGAAAGCCTTCTTCTATGATAAAACCCGCCGTCATGTAAACAGGAGTCGCGCCTGAAACAGCAAGATCGTTAACCGTGCCGCAGACTGAAAGACGTCCTATGTCTCCGCCCGGGAAAAAAAGAGGCGATACCACATACGAATCTGTAGTCACCGCTATCCTGTCCGAAAAAGTATTCTTTAGAACTGCCGAATCACCCAGTTCCCTCATATCAAAGGCCGGCACAAAAAACTCCTTTATCAGCTGATGCATCATCCGGCCTCCGCTTCCATGGGCAAGCTGGATCAGGTCCATAAGACCCTCATACTTTCATGCCTCTGACCGCTTTATATTTGTAATATGCAGCGCAGCTACCCTCGGAACTCACCATGCACGGTCCTACCGGTCTGTCGGGCGTGCAGGACTTGCCAAATAGTTTGCATTCCGGCGGGACCTTAACTCCTTTAAGCACATCACCGCACGAGCAGGCCGTCGCATGACCCTCACCTTCCGGAATATCAACGCTGAATACAGATTTGAAGTCCCTGTGTTTGAATTCCTCCCTAAGCTTAAGACCGCTCTTGCCGATGGTGCCGATACCTCTCCAGACAGCGTCGTCAGGCTCGAAACATTTGTTTAATATGGCAACAGCCTTAGGGTTGCCCTCTTTTCTGACGACCTTCTTATACTGAATCTCCACGGCCGACATCCGCGAGGCGATCTGCTCCAGGATCATCCTGATTCCCGATAGAATATCAGCAGCGTCAAAGCCTGTAATGACAGAAGGCTTCTTGTAATCAGACGCAATAAATTCATACGGCAGGCTTCCGATAATGGTGCTTACATGCCCGGGCAGGATGAACCCATCCACTCTGACCTCTCCGGAATCAAGCAGCGCCCTCAGTGCCGGCGGAACTGTCTTATGCACTGAATAAATATAAAAATTACGGACCCCTTTCCTTTCGGCCTCCATAATGGTTCCGGCAACTGAGGGGGAGGTAGTTTCGAAGCCGGTCGCGAAAAAAACGACCTCTTTGTCCCTGTTGTCTTCGGCTATCCTGAGGGCGTCAAGCGGGGAATAGACCACACGGATATCACTGCCCTGGGCCTTTGCATTAAAAAGAGAACCCTTGCTTCCGGGGACTCTCATCATGTCCCCAAAAGTTGTAAGGACAACATTCTTCTGCATCGATATAGCTATTGCAGTATCCACATCTCTCATCGCCGTAACACAGACAGGACAGCCCGGCCCGCTCAAAAGAGTTATCCCCTCAGGTAAAAGATCCCTTATCCCATGCCTGAAAATTGCAACAGTGTGCGTGCCGCAGACCTCCATCAGTCTGAGCGGTCTTCCTACTGAATCCATAATTAATTTGAGAGCATCCCGGATATTCATCGGGTATTTCACAACCCCTCTTTGAGCTTTTCTCTGATTATATACGCCTGTCCCAAGGAGACGCCGGCATCGTTAGAGGGCACGATCTCATTTACATATACCTCTAATCCCTCATATCTTAGAAAGTGCGCCACCCTCCCCAGAAGATACGCATTTTGGAATACGCCTCCGCTGAGGACGACCTTTCTGACATTATGAGTTGCCGAAAGTTTGACCACAGTCCTTAATACTGCCGTCGACACCGTGTTATGGAATTTTGTCGCGATCACCCGCCTGTCCATCTGATTTTTGAGATCTCTCAGTATACCTAAAATCATCGGGCAGAAATCTATATCTGTCACTTCTTTAAATCTTATGTCCACCGGATAATCATCGTCCAGATCATCAAGCGCAAGGGCTTCCAGTGCCATCGCAGCCTCTCCTTCGAATGTGTTCCTGTCGCAAACACCTATCAGGGCCGATGCAGCATCGAATAATCTGCCCGCCCCAGAAGAAAGGGGAGAAAAATCCCTCATCCCCGAAATCTTCAGGATCGCCTCTATTCTCTCTCTGCCGTATTTTTCAACAAAAGCTGTCGGCCTGATATAATCCCATAAATCCGCACCGGCCGCCCCCACAAGATATGCAAGGGCTATCCTCCATGGCTCCCTTACCGCCATTTCGCCGCCCGGAAGCGGTATGTACTTAATATGCCCCGCCCTCTTGAAGCCCGTTACGTCGGCTATCAGGAACTCCCCTCCCCACAGATTTCCATCATCTCCATAACCTGTGCCGTCAAATGCCACGCCTATGACTTTTTCCTTTATGCCCCTCTCCGCCATGACGGATGCGATGTGTGCGTAATGATGCTGGACCGGGTATTTTTCGATCCCTTCCTGCCTTAACGCCCAATGAGACGACATGTAGGCCGGATGCGGGTCATAAGCTATCGCCTCAGGCACTGACCGGTAGACCACTTTAAGGTTCTTCAGAGTCTCTTCAAAAAAGCAGAGAGTCTCGAAATTTTCCATATCTCCTATATGCTGACTCGTAATAGCGTATCTGCCTTTTGTCAGAGTGAAGGTATTTTTCAAATCCGCTCCGCAGGCCAGCACCTCCGGCCCCTCCTCGTGTAAAGATATCGGATCAGGAGCATATCCCCGCGCCCTTCGGATAAAAAATGCTGGCGCTTCTTCTTCCGCCCAGGCATCGGCAGACTCTGCCGTCGCGCTTCCGAGGACCTTCATCACCGAGTCATCGACTCTCATAAATATACCCCGGTCGTGAAACAGGAAGGCATCAGCAATATCTGTAAGTTTTGCGAGGGCCTCTTCGTTGCTGATCACGATAGGCTCCTCAGAGATATTTCCACTAGTCATTACAAGGGCGTTGAAGTGGGAGATTCCCCTGTCTCCTCCCTCGTATACAGAGGACAGCGGGTAATAAAAAAGCAGGTAATGAAGAGGCGTGTAGGGGAGCATAAATCCGGTATGGCTGTTATTAGGGGAAACAGCTGCCGCAAGTCTATCGTCCTCTTTTTTGCGGAGAAGGAGAACCGGCCTTTTCCCTGAAAGCAAGAGTGCTTCCTCTTTTTCGGCAACATGGCAGAACTTCTTCACGGCACTGATATCCGGCGCCATAACTGCAAAGGGTTTATTATTTCTTCTTTTCCTTCCTCTCAGATCCGAGACCGCTTTGTCATTTGAAGCGTCGCATGCAAGATGGAAACCCCCGAGGCCCTTTATCGCTAAAATCCTTCCTTCCTCAAGAAGTCTTATCGCAGCCTGAACAGGCCCTTCTTTTTCGTGAATCCTTATCCCTTCTGCGGCAACCCTCAGTTCAACGCCGGGGCCGCACCTGCCGCATGCATTTGGCTGGGCGTGAAAGCGTCTGTTCATGGGATCATCATATTCATCCTGGCAATCCCTGCACATCCTGAAAATGTCCATTGTTGTGCGAGCCCGGTCGTAAGGCACTGCTTTTGTAATCGAATACCGGGGCCCGCAGTTAGTACAGTTGATAAAAGGATAAAGGTAACGCCTGTCTGTGGGATCAAAAAGCTCACGCAGGCAATCCTCACATACAGAAACATCCGGCGATACGAGCGTGAAGCCGCCGAGCTCGCGGCTTCCTCTTATTGAGAAATCAGTGTAACCCTCCGACCCGGCCGGCGTAATATCGATGCTGAGGATACTTGAAAGGGGCGGACTATCTTTTCTCAGCCTCTCGAGAAAAGAACTAATGTCACCGCCCTCAGCAGTAATATAAACGCCCTCAGCGGTATTAGTGATAAACCCCCTTACCCCAAGTGACCTCGCAAGGTTATACACGAATGGCCTGAACCCCACCCCCTGAACCTTACCCTTAACCGATATATTCAGGCATTCCATATAATATCCACCTTCATCCAGTGGATGTATTATAACCGAACGGAAGCGCCTGAGGCTGAGAAATCGTAATGAATATCTGGCCTTTTTGTTATAATGAAAAATGTCAAAAAAAGATGTTTCCGAGAAGGAGAGGCTCTGCATCTCCTGTCAGAAGTGCTGCAAGGAAATATTTGTATACACCCATCCGGTGCTGTACAGCTGCTCTGCGGAGACAATCGTTGATTTCTATAAGGCGCGGGGGTTCGATGTCAGCAGACTGGAGGAAGACGCGATAATCCTGTCTTTCAAACACACCTGCCCGCATCTTACGCCGCAGGGGTGCGACGTCTATGAAAACCGCCCTAAGGCGTGCGCTGATTACTCGGGCATTGAGGACTTTGGAGATGATTGCCTCTGGTCTACACTCAAACTAAAAAAATCTTAAATATGAAAGGCCCCGGTGGGTAAATAGCGGCTAGCGGCGAAAAGCTTCAATCTTTCTCCCAGGACTTCATAATGTGTGCGCAGTGCAACCTCAGGATCGTTATTTTGCTCCGACAGGTGTGAAAGACACGCCCATTTCAACCGCGCACCATGGGAGAGAAGTTCTGCCGACTCGATATTTGAAATATGCCCTCGCGGCCCTCTTATCCTCCGTTTGAGAAAAGCGGGATAAGGGCCGTCAGCCAGCATGGCCGCGTCATAATTGCTTTCCATGAATACAGCATCCAGGGAGGCCACTTCAGCAGCCAACCGGTCGAAGACATGTCCCAGATCTGTCATTATGCCCAAGCGTTTCCTCCGCGACTCTACGACGAAGATCACACCGTCTTGGCCATCATGCGGAGTCGGAATCGTATGCACAGAAACAGAACCGAAAGTGAGCGTTTTCCCTGACTCAAATAATTTCACCGTGCGCAGAGGACCCAGCCCGCATCTTTCGTCCGCCGCATCAAGAGTCTTTTCCGTCAAATACAGCGGAAGTCCGTATTTGCGGTTGTAAACGCCCGCAAACTTCGCATGATCCGAGTGATCATGGGATATGATTGCCGCATCCACATCCCTGATGTCACAGCCGCAAACTGCAAGCCTTCGTTCAGCAGTAACACCTGATATTCCCGCGTCGAAAAGTAATCTCACCCCGCAAGACTCAACAAATATGCAGTTTCCGCTGCTGCCTGACTGAAGAGATATCGCGATCATTAGCTATCGGACCGTAAACCCAGTTCTGCGCCGTCTTTCCACTACCCCACCCAGCTTCCTCTTGTAAATGAGGTGGGCGCCCTTGGGGTGACCATGTTTCATCACCTAGTCCTCCGGCTCACGTATGTAAGCTATTCTGTCAAGCGGCACGACGACCCACCCGCCTTCGGTCTCAAGGTATACTTCTTCTTCATTAACCTCGGCGAGTCTCCCTAAATATGTAGTCTCAGGCGTCCCCACCTCTACCACTTTGCCGATAAGTTCTATCATTTTCCTCCCGCTTATAATTTATACCCCTAACGTCTGAAATTACGCAACATGGGGCTGCCTTTCAGAGCGGATTCAATTAATCGTATTTGACTCGCCCTGACGGTGAATTGCACTCGCAGGTCCCTATTAATCGGTACCGAGAATGAGCAAGAAGGCAGACTCATATTGTATCTAAAATCATGCCGCTCTGGGTCTTCCCTTGCGGCCCAGGTTATGAACCATCTCCGCGCCCATCAAGAATATGCAGGAAGAATAAAACATCCAGAGCAGAAAAAATATAAAGGCCGTCAGAGAACCATAAATCTTGCCAAGATGGGCTATTGAAACCACATACCATGTAAAGATATGCTTTGCCATTTCAAGAAAAATGGTCGTAAAAAGAGCCCCTTGTATGGCATTCAGCATTTTCACCTTAACCCTTGGCAGTAATTTGTACATAAGTGTGACCGTAAACAGGACAAGAACAAAGGGCAGAACAAACCTGATAAGAAGTGCCGTCAGCTTGCCCACTCTCACATCTGGAAAATAAGGTTTGAGTGCATTCAGAAACGGTATCACGGATGCGGCTCCAAAGGAAACTATAAGAAGCACGATGATGCCTGTAACTGCGAGCAGGGAAATCAGAATAGAATATATGATGTTTCTCCTCCTGTTCACCTTAAACACTACATTCAGGGAATTCTCCATGGATGCAAATACCTGGTAGGACATAAAGCCATAGAGAATTATGCCTATTTTCCCAAGCCCTTTATATGATATGAGATTGATAATCTCATGGGTTATGCCAGCTGTCACTGAGGGGAAAAGGTTTGTCAGCCTGCCTTGGACAAAGGCATGGAACTCCGGATAGTATCCCAGAAAAAATCCAAGAAGGGTTGTCAGGAACATGCAGAACGGCACAAGGGCTGTAACGATGAAATAAGACAGAGAGCCGGCAAGCATCATTCCTCCGTCTCTGTAAAAGTCCACCGCGCTTTTTCCAATCAGCCTCAGGTAAGCCACAGCCTATAATTTCCTTCGCGCCCTTACGTAGATCTTCAGGGGCGTTCCTTCAAACGAAAAGCTTTCCCTGAGCCCCTTCTCTATAAATCGCAAATGCTGGTCCTTGACCGCCTCTGGAAAATTGCAGAAGATCACGAACCCAGGCGGTTCTTCCCGGACCTGTGTCATATAAAATAATTTTACCGTTTTGCCCCGGTACATGGGCAGCATCATCTTCACCGTAAGGTCCCTGAAAAACCGGTTTAATTCGCCGGTAGGTATACGCTTTCTCCTCTCATCAATGATGTTGTCTATGACAGGAAAAACCTTCGTAATCCTTTTTTTGACCAGACCGGATATAGTAATGACCGGGGCGTAGGGCGAAAACCACATCTTTTTTGTGAGTTCAGGAATAATGCGTTTAAACACCTCATCAGGCGCGGGGACGAGGTCCCATTTGTTAAGAAGAAAAATGGCTCCCTTCCCGTATTCCTTTACAATGCCGGCTATCTTTATGTCCTGTTCAGTAATCCCCTCGGAGGAGTCAAGAACAACAAGAGCCACGTCACACCTCTCAATGCTCCTAACGGCCCTGACCAGCGCAAACCTCTCGACGGAATATCCCACCTTCCCTTTCTTTCTCAACCCGGCCGTGTCGATTACCAAATACTTTCGCCCGTGGTACGTGCAAATGCTATCTATGGAATCCCTTGTCGTACCCGCCACGGGGCTGACAAGCATCCTTTTCTTGCCTAAAAGTGCATTGACAAGGGTAGACTTCCCTACATTGGGCCTTCCAACAACCGCTATCATCGGATATTGGACAGCCTCCTCCTCATACTTGGGAAGCAATTCACCAAGTTTATCCATGAATTCCTCGTAACCATGCCCTGTTGCAGCCGATACCGGCAATAAATCTTCCGATCCAATCATGTAGAAATCATAAAGGCGGTCTTCCTTCGTGGTAGCATCTATCTTATTTACCGCCCAGAGTATTTTTTTTCCCGATGCGCGCAGGAGACGCGCAAGTTCCATATCGGCCGGGGTAAGTCCGTCCTTGCCGTCCAGGAGATGAATTATGATATCGCCTTCATCCACGGCAAAGATCGCCTGTTCCTTGGCCTGAGCGAAGATATCTTCAGGCGGGTCTGGATAGAAACCTCCTGTGTCGACAACCATGAAGACCTTGTCATCCCATTTTGCGTCGAGATAGTTCCTGTCCCTTGTTACACCCGGGATATCTTCCACTATGGCTGAATGCGTTCCCGTCATACGGTTGAAAAGGGTTGATTTCCCCACATTCGGTCTGCCTACTATTACGACGACTGGTTTTGACATAGGGGTATTGTACTATAAAACATCAGTCTCTTTTCTTTAGCCCGACCCGGCCACTGTGTTAATATTAAACAGTGTATGCTTCACCCGAAGCTGGCAGTGAAGTTTAAATATGCAGTTAAATGGATTGAATAAAAGCCATTCATATCCCGCTAACTTTGCAAAAAAGAAGGAGAAGATAAGTACATTGAAACGGTTTTGTCTTATGAGAGCGGCTTTTCTTACAGGCCTTGTCCTCTCTGTCATGTCATATTTTAATCTGTGCATGACCTCAGCCTGCACTGAAACACACAAGTACATTCTTTTTGGTTTTCCATTCACGATGTTCGGATTTGTATTTTTTCCGTCGGCCTGGATCTCGTTTGAACTTGGCCGCACCCGCAGGGCGCTCTCAACTCTTTTTGTTATAATGATAGCGGTTGCAAGCGGGGCAGAATTAGAATTCCTGCGGATCCAGAAATATGAGATCAGGGAATGGTGTCCATTGTGCCTTGGTATTGCGGCTACTGTATATATATTGGCGTTTCTGGCCTGTTATGGCTGGACAAGAAATATTATTTTTACCTCAAATGACAGGAGAGGAATAATTATGACTACCTTAAAGAGGACATCTCTCATCGTTTTGATCGTAGCCGCCGGTTTTTTACTTGCATTCAAGGGCGCGCAAAAGGGGGAGGCCCAGGATAAGGCCATGAATATATTCCTGGGGGCTGGAAACAGCGTTCGCGAGCTCTATATTTTTACAGACTGGTTCTGTCCGGCCTGCCGGAAGGCCGAACCAGAGATTGAAAAGGCCGTTTCGTCACTTGAAAAAAATACGAAGATTATCTTTGTCGACGTGCCTATTCATCCTGAAACCCTCAACTACATGCCTTATAACCTCTCTTTTCTTACGAATGAAAAAGGCAAATACCTGGAATTGAGGAAGGCACTCGGGACTCTCTCCCTCACGTCAAAAGAGCCCCCAGTTGACGAAGTGCAAAAGACAATAGCGCCTCTGGGAGTAACCTATAAACCCCTTTCATTCATGATCGTAACAAAGGGATTAAAATATTGGGATGAGACCGCCAAGTCGTTTGGGGTGAAATCCACACCGACTGTCGTAGTCGCCAATAAAGAAACGAAGAAAAAAATCCAGATGGTCGGCTTCAAGGATATCACTGAACAGAATATCATGAAGGCCCTCGACGAGGTTTCGAAATGATGCCCGAAAACGCAGCCTGCCTTCGCCGGATGTAATACCCCGAGACTCTCCACTTGCCGTCTTTATCGAGCATGGGCGTGCTCGTCTTTATAGCAGCCTTCTTGTTTTCGAAAGATGTATCGAACTGTATAACCACATATTTGCCGTCGGGTGCTCCAGGCAGGCTTGCCATAAACTGCTTAGACTTAAGCTTTCCTTGCAAAACCTTGCCTAACGGCCCGCGAACAGCTGCAACAGTTTTGGACCATTGATCTTTCTCTATCCCCGTTTTGAACAGTTCTGCCGAGGTTTCCCAACTATCGGCATATTTTCCATTATCGACAAGCTTAAGCCATGCCTCAGCCGCAGCAACCGCGCTCTTCTCAAAAGTGTCGCCGGCAAAGGCATGAGTTGCGCCGAGGAGTGCCAACAACAAACACAGCTTCGAACACAATCGCTTAATGAAATACATTTTTTTCTTTTAAGCCACGACTCCGATTTTTTCGTTCAGTTCTTCCAACGCCCCGTACAGCCCTTCAAAAACCTTCTCCCACTCCGCGCTTTTTAGATCCAGTTCGAACCCGTCAGGGAAGAATTTAACTGGTCTTCTTTTCTTATTATGGAGGCCGAAGATGTCTTCAGGCTTCACGGGCGTATCAGGGGAAAAGACGATGCGCACCCTGCCCTTCGACTCCTGAATTTTCACAATCGAAAGCGCCTTTGCGACTATTTTTATGCGCATGATCTTAAGAAGGGTTGTCACCTCTGAAGGAGGTTTGCCGAACCTGTCTCTCAATTCACTCTCAAAATCGAAAACTTGACCTTCAGTCTTCAAAGATGCGATCCGCCGGTAAAAACTAAGCCTGAGAGTTACGTCTTCGATATATTCCTCAGGGATAAACGCCGCGGTCTTTAATTCGATAACAGGTTCCGCCTCTTCCTTAATTTCCATCCCCTTCAGTTCCGCCACCGCCTTTTCAAGCATCTCGATATAAAGATCAAAACCAATCTCATTTATGTGCCCTGATTGTTCCGCGCCGAAGATCTCCCCTGCGCCTCTAATCTCAAGGTCCTTAAGCGCAAGCCTGAACCCCGCCCCAAGATAGCTCATCTCCTGCACCGCCTGAAGCCGCTTTTTGGCCTCCTCCGTCAACACCGGCTCCGGCGGCGCGAGAAAATAAGAGTAACCTTTCAGATTGGAGCGGCCTACCCTGCCCCGCAACTGATAAAGATCGGCAAGACCTATCCGGTCGGCCATATTTATTATGATCGTATTGGCCCTCGGCACGTCGAGTCCCGATCCTATGATGGCTGTCGAAACGAGGACATTGATTTCTCCGACAAAGAACCTGTGCATCACCTCCTCCAATTCCCTCTCTGGCATCTGGCCGTGAGCTATACCTATCACGGCCTGAGGGAGCAGCTCCTGGATGCGCCGGGATATCTTATAAATGTCCCATATCCTGTTATGCACAAAAAAGACCTGACCGGACCGCTGAAGTTCCGAAGTTATCACTTCTCTAATCAGTCTGTCACTGAATATTGTGACGATGCTTTTTACCGAGAGCCTCTCTTCAGGGGGCGTCTCAATTACGCTAATGTTTCTGATCCCGGAAAGCGCCATATGCAGTGTCCTGGGTATCGGGGTTGCGGTAAGCGTCAATACGTCTATTTTCCTGCTCATCTCCTTTATCTTTTCCTTCTGGCCGACGCCGAATCTATGCTCCTCGTCTATTATCAGGAGCCCCAGCCTGGCGAATTCCACCTTCTTCGAAAGAAGCCCGTGAGTGCCTATTATTATGTCGATTTCGCCACGGGCGATTCCCTTAAGGGTCTGCTCGATCTCTTTCCTTGATTTAAATCTGCTTATATAATCTATCGTAACCGGAAATCCGGAGAACCGTTCCCTGAAAGTCCTGAAGTGCTGCTCGGCAAGGATTGTAGTTGGGACAAGGACCGCAACCTGCCTGTTATCATACACAGCTTTAAAGGCGGCCCTTATCGCGACCTCGGTCTTTCCATAGCCGACATCCCCGCAAAGCAGTCTGTCCATCGGTATATCGGACTCCATATCCTTTTTCAGGTCATCTATCGCCTTTATCTGATCGGGTGTTTCCTCATATGCAAAAAAACTGTCAAACTCACGGTGCATGTCAGTGTCGGAGCTGAAGTTGAAACCTCGCGCCACGCTTCTGTCGGCATAAAGCGCCAGTAGTTTTGCCGCCATCTCATGCACCTTCTTTCTGACTCGTTCTTTCTTTTTCTCCCAGGTCTTGCCTCCAAGTCTATCCACCTTTGGAAGAACTCCCTCCTCAGAGCGGTACTTGGAGATAATCTGGATAGACTGGACAGGGATATACAGGCGGCCGTCTTCATACCCTATAAGCATGAGTTCAAGTTCTATGTCATCTCTCTTTTCTCTCACCACCCCCAGAAAACGCCCGATGCCGTGGTCCCGGTGTACAATAAAGTCCCCCGGAGTAATGTCATCTATAGAGACCAGAAGGTTCATCACCCTGGACTTCCTCATCGATCTGAAGGCAGGTCTTCCGCCGAATATTTCCCTTTCGGTTATAATCAGAAGCCCTTCGAGAAAAACACCGGATGACAACCCGCCCACAACTATCGCGATGCTGCCACTGTAGTCATGAACCTCCCTGATATCTACCACCGGTGCGATCACATCGCTCTCCATGAACAAGTCCCTTAGCCTTTCGGACTGTCCCGCGGAGGAGGCCACTATGATCACCCTGTTATTTCTGGAAAGGCCCCTGAGAGTTTCAGGAAGATCGTTCAAAGTCTTCCTCTCGTCAGGGAGTATCCCCTGCCCTTTCATTGAGAGGACACCCGCATCCATCTGTGGAACCGGGGTAGAATCTTCATCTTCGCCTTCCTCCGAAAAAAAGCCCTCTGCCTCGAAGGAGTATCGCGAAAGATATATCGTATTTTCAGGAAGAGGGTCATCGGAGGCGGGGGGATAAAGGCAAAAAAACCTTCTCCCCTTTAACACGCTGCCCAAGTGTCTTAATTCTTCCGGTTCTCTCGCCGGAAACAGCAGAATGTTGTTCAGATCAGTGACAGACCTCTGCGTCTCCGTATCAAAGAATCTGATCTGATCTATCTCTTCGCCAAAAAATTCGATCCTGACCGGGTTCTCCGAAGTGGGGGGGAAGACGTCCACTATCCACTCCCTCCGGCTGTACTCTCCCTTTTCCCCTGCCATCACGGCCTTGAAATATCCCATCTTAAGAAGCGTCTCTTCGAGAGCGTTCCTCTGCAAGGTCGCTCCTTTCCTGAGCTCAAGCATATTTTCCAAAAGGGACTCGCTGTCATAAAGCGCAGATGTGACATTCGATGATGAGGTAACAACGGAATCCATCTCTTTCAATTCATATAGCAGTTCGGCTCTTTTGCCTGCAGCTTCCGCCCCATCAGGACTGGGCAGAATGCGCACAAATCCCCCTTTACCGAGCACTTCCATGTAAAACAGTATGTCTTTCCTGAGGGTGTCGGCCCCTGCCTCTTCCTGTTCTATCGCGACAAAGGGGCTGTCCTGAAGGGCCAGCAGAAGCGCTGCGGATGATCCCGTCAGATTATAGATTCGGCAGGTCCCGGGAGATGAATTGGGGATAACTTTTTTTATCTGGGAAAGGAGTTCCAACGTTGCCGAATTCCTTACCGGTTAGCTCTTATTATCTTATCTATAATTCCGCTGGTGGAAGCGCCTTTTACATAAGGCAGGCTGTACGTCTCTTTCGCGATATCAGAGCCTACGATCTCTTCCTTCTTCCAGTCACCGCCCTTGACCAGGACGTGCGGTTTTAGAGACCTTATGAGTTTATATGGGGTACTCTCATCGAAGATAGTGACATAGTCAACCATCTGAAGAGCGCTCAGAACTTCTGCACGGTCTTTTTCAGAATTGACGGGCCTGCCCGGTTTGATGCGCGAGACCGACCTGTCAGAGTTGAGCGCAACGATAAGAACGTCTCCGAGCTTCTTTGCCTGTCTCAGATATCGCACATGCCCTTTGTGAATAATATCAAAGCAGCCATTGGTAAATACAATCTTTTTACCCTGAGCTGCCAGGCGCCCACAAGCCGCCCTAAGCTCTTTTCTATTAACGAGTTTTTTCATTTGCCGGATTCAAGCCCCTCCAACAGCACCTTCGCCTTCTCAAGTATAGTCCTGTCGCCGTTAAAACTGATCTTCTTAAGCGCAGTATCGAAGGGAAACCATGCGGCATCATCTACCTCAAAGTCGTGATCTGATGTTTTGCCGCTTTCGTATTCCATGAGATAAAAATGCACCGTTTTTCTGCATTTCATATTTTCCCCGCGTATGTAATACCAATAAGTGATTTCCCCTATTTTATCTATGATTTTGCCCGACAGACCGGATTCCTCTCTTACCTCCCGAACTGCCGTGATCTCAGGAGTTTCTCCTTTGTCAACAACCCCTTTAGGAAGGCACCAGTATTTGCCGCCTCTGACCGACACAAGAACCACTTCCACAACATCCGGCGCCCTTCGGAATATCACTCCACCCGAGGAGATCTGATGTCTTAATGATGCGGGTTTCACTGCCTAATGGTCCATTTTGGGAGCAGCCTGCACAAAATCATCCAGTGATTCAATTATATCACTTCTCAACCTGACAGGCCGTGAGTTCCGTCCCACGCAGGCGATCTTCACACTGCCCTCCACAAGGATTGAACTTCCTGACTCTCGTACGACCCGGTGCCCGAAGAGTATGGACGCCCCTCCAATCTTTTCTATCCAGGTCTCGATCGAGAAAATATCTCCATATCTGCCGGGCCCAAGGTATTTAAGATATGCGTCGGCGACTACAAAAAATATCCCCTCATCCATGAGTTTCTTAAGAAAAATCCCCCTTGATTCGAGCAACTCGGTTCGGGCCCTTTCGAAATACTTGAGGTAATTTGCGTAGTAGACCACCCCTCCGCAGTCTGTGTCTTCATAGTAGATCTTGACTTTGAGGAGATGTTTCATTAAGGGAGCATTTTCCCGGTCACCAGCCGAAGGATATCATTATAAAGGGCAAATACCATGAGTGCGACGAGCAGAGCCAAACCTACTTTCTGCGCCACCAGAAGCACTTTCTCATTCAAGGGCTTCCGTCTTATAGCTTCGATACCAAAAAACAGAAGATGGCCGCCGTCAAGAAGAGGTATCGGCAGTATATTAAGCACCCCGAGATTAATGCTTATGATAGCCATAAACATAAAATAATTGGATGCACCCTGCGAAGCCTGCTGCCCTGCCATCTGGAAAATCATGATAGGGCCCCCGATAGTGTCTGCAGGGATTATCTGTTGGATCAGCTTTGCAATGAAGACGACCGTGAGCGCTGAAAGCTCCCACGTCCTTTGAACGCTCAGAACAAGAGCGCTGCCCACGCCCTCTTGCTTCAGTGCTGTCTTGCCGGAAGGTGCTATGCCGATCAGGCCGACCTCATGGCTCTTGCCGAATAGATCCTTTACTGCCTTCTTCTGGGGCGTTGCCGCGACAACGAAAACCTCCGCCCCTCTTCTGATCTTAAGCCGGAGCTCTTTCCCGGGACTGTTATGGATGACAGTGGTCATGTCGTCCCATCTTTTGATGGGAGAATCGCCGATCTCTACAATAACATCGCCCTTAATTAATCCTACTCCGGCGGCAGGCGAATCAGCGGTCACTTCCCCGACCTCGGGCAGCAGATACGGAACGCCGCTCATGAATATAAAGAAAAAAACAATCGCCGCAAAAATTAGGTTGAAGAGCGGACCGGCCAACACTATAATGAATCGTTTCCAGACAGGCTGAAAATTAAAGGCCCTCTGCTTGTCGGTCTCAGCCAGCTCTTCGCCAGGCTCTTCGCCGAGCATCTTCACATATCCGCCCAAAGGTACGGCTGATATCATGTATTCCGTGTCGCCGTGCGCTTTACCGATTAGTTTCGGACCGAATCCCAGAGAGAATTTGAGAACCTTAACTCTCAGCATTTTGGCAAAGATAAAATGTCCCAGTTCGTGAACGAAAATGAGGACTCCCAAAAGGAGTAACGCGTAAATCACCGTCATCTTTCAGTCTCCTTAACAAATTTTTCAGCCCTCTCCCTCGACCATCTGTCCGCATCCATTACATCTTCGAGAGTAGCAACGGCCCCTGCCTTATGACTGTCTATGGTCTTTCTGACCACAGAAGGTATCCCGTTAAACCCAATTCTGCCGTTTAGAAAAGCGGTGACCGCCACCTCGTTAGAGGCGTTCAAAACACACGGCATTGTTCCGCCCGTCTTTATTGCGTCATAAGCGTAAGACAAACAGGGGAATGTCTCATGGTCGGGTCTCCTGAAAGTCAAACTTCCGATGACATCCAGTTCCAAAGGAGGTATCGGGTCTCCTATCCTTCCGGGATAGGAGAGTGCATAGGATATCGGCCCCCTCATATCAGGCACGGACATCTGAGCAAGACAGCTTCTGTCCACGAACTCCACAAGGGAATGTACAATGCTCTGCGGATGTATCAGGACGCTGACGTTTTCAGGCGGAATATCAAACAGCCAGCAGGCCTCAATAACCTCAAGCCCCTTATTCATAAGTGTGGCTGAATCAATCGAAATCTTTTTTCCCATGCTCCAGTTAGGATGTTTCAGTGCCTCACTGGCTGTAATGTCCTTAAGTTCATTCCTCCCTTTACCCATAAAAGGCCCGCCCGAGGCGGTGAGGATTATTCTCCTGACATCAGCCCTTTTGCGCCCCTCTATACACTGAAAAACCGCGCTATGCTCGCTGTCGACCGGTATGATCTTTACACCCCTTTTCCTGGCCTCTGACATCACAATCTCTCCGGCCATAACAAGGGTCTCCTTGTTGGCCAGACCGACCGTCTTACCAGCCCTTATAGCCGCCATCGTGGGCATCAGTCCGGCAGAGCCGACAATCGAGGATATTACAAAATCAGACTGTTCGTAGGAAGCGACGCTGTTGATTCCCTCTTCGCCTGTCAGAACATTCAGGCCGTTGACCCTTTTACTTAAGGCCCGTGCGGTATGTTCGTCCGCGACAGCCACTATATCCGGACTAAAGTCTCTTATCTGGCTCTCTAAAATATCTATATTCCTTCCGGCAGCAAGAGCGACGACCTTGAAGTCCTGTCGGTTACTTGCCACCACATCCAGTGTGCTGCGTCCTATGGAGCCTGTGGAACCGAGTATAGTCAATTTTTTCATATTGTTAATTATACTAAATATGTCCCATTCTGTTTTTAGCCGGATAAGAGGTTAGTTGATCAGCCCCAGACCTGAACAAAGCCAATAAAAGACTGGCCCGGCAAACGTTACGCTGTCAAGTTTGTCAAGGATGCCGCCGTGGCCGGGCAAGATATTGCCGGAGTCCTTAACTCCCGAGTCGCGCTTAAACATTGATTCGACAAGATCCCCTATGATACCGGTAGCTCCCGTCAAAGTGCCGAGCATCACGGCATGATACGGCGATACATGTTTCATAAGGATAAACCTGACCAAAAGAGCGCCCGCGCCGCCCCCTATTACCGAACCCAGGGCGCCGGCAACTGTCTTGTTCGGACTGACTTGCGGATAGAGTTTCTTTTTTCCAAAGCCCTTTCCCACATAATAGGCTGAACTGTCGGACATCCAGACAGATACATAAAGCAGAACTATCCACAGAGGCCCGGCTTTCGCCAGGCTTAGCTGAAAGCTTAGAAGGCCGGGGATGTAAAGCAGTCCCAGCACGACTCCTGCTACCTCGGAGAGGGAATAGGCAGGGTCACGCTTCATAAAAAGTCTCAGCCCCATTATGATCATCGCACAAAAAAGCAGCGTCTCTGTGAAGTAATGCCTAGCCGAAAAGAAGACCACCAGCATCGCAGCCCCGCAGGCCACACCTGCGTAACTCAGCGCGGGCCGCAGATTCAACATGGAGTAAAATTCAATCAGCGCCATCGAGGAAACGAGTATAAGAAGAAAAAGCAGGTACTCCACAGGCAGATACATAATATAGAGATAAAAAAGAGGAACTAAAATAAAGGCAACGATCAGCCTCTTACGATGCATTCGACCTCACGGAAATGGCCCCGAAGCGGCGCTCCCTGCCCTGAAAGTCCTGTATGGCAAGCAACATCTCAGACCTGTCAAAATCAGGCCAGAGCGTGTCGGTAAAATAAAGCTCTGCATATGCGCTCTGCCAGAGAAGAAAGTTGGAAAGCCTTCTTTCCCCGCTCGTCCTGATGATCAGGTCCGGAGAAGGCAGGTCTGCGGTGTCCAGATATTGGGAAAAGGCCTCTTCCGTAAGTCCTTCCAAATCGCAGCCGGAGGTAGCAGCCCTCTTCAGCGCCCTCAGTATTTCGCTTCGGCCACTGTAACTCAGTGCGGTCACAAGGGTCATCCCTTTGTTGGAAGCAGTCTTCTCTTCAGTTGCGTGAACAAGGGCGCGTATATTTTCCGGCAGCCGCCATGTCTCGCCGATCACCTTGAAAACGATATCACGATCCACCAGCACAGACAACTCCTTCCTCAGATAAACCTCCAACAGCCTCATGAGCATAGACACCTCTGAGGGCGGACGCTGCCAGTTCTCAGTCGAAAAGGTGTAGAGGGTGAGACATTTAATGCCGACCTCGGCTGAAAACTCTATGATCTCTTTCGCACGCTCAGCACCGGCCCTGTGACCTTCCACCCTGGGCAGGCCCCTCAACTGCGCCCATCTACCGTTTCCGTCCATGATAACCCCAACGTGGGACGGTATATTCCCCGACAGAATCACTTTGTCCTACCTCCCCTTTACGGAATAGATATATAATACAACGCCGAGAGGATTTTCGCCCTTTAATATGTTGCCGAACTTCACACCCATAAAAGGACTTGCAAGGACCATTAGTTGGTCTCCGGCAAGTGCGTAATCCCGTATACTGCCGCCAACTCCGTCTACGAGGACTCCTTCTTCCATCGAAAAGCCGTTCCACCAGTAACCCCTGATCTCGGACTTCTTATAGCCAAAGCCTCTTGCCATTTCGGCCAGCGGAACCCTTCTAACGGCGAGGACTTCACCTCTGAGCGGCAATAGTCTGTCCTTCACAGACCATGTGACAGAAGGAGCCATGACTGTCGGAGACTGCTTCTTAAAGGTAGTAATAAAACCACCATTTGATAAACCGCTTCTCCAAACCCTGGTACCCTTCTCATCATAGAGGTTCAGGTAGCCGTCATCGTCATACGCCAGGACAGCCTTCTCCTTCGTCCCGCCTGTGACAGGAGCGAAATCGTATATATTAACGCCCTTCGGCGTCTTTACACTATCGCCCTTAGTCAACACACCGCCGTCCCACCTTACAGTAAAGATATCTCCGGAATAACCGTCTAAAAATGCCTGCCCGATCAGTCCGTCTCCAAGCCTTCGGAGAAAATAATTCCCCTCCCACAATTTTTTGAACTCCCCACCCTCAACCCCGTAGACAGATGAAACGACTTCACCATTTCTCATCGAGGTCAGAATAATCTCGTCTTTTCCGTCATTATTGAGGTCTATCGTGTCAATCCATAGATGATCGTCTTTTCCGCCCTTCAGTTCGCCCATCTGTTTAAGGTCGACCCCCGGCAGGTATATCCTCAAATCAGTGCCTGTACTAAGAATGACCTCCTTCTTGCCATCACCATACAAATCTCCCACTGCTATAAACCTCGCTCCGTAGGTAAGGTCAAAACTCATCGTCGCCCCCGCTGTCTGGGGAGCAAAAAATTCTTCTCCAAATTTCAGATCTTTTACATAGCCCGCATCCATTGTCGTCTCTGTATCGAAGAACTTTGCGCCGTCAGCCACCCAGAAAAGCCTAACCCTCATCAATATGGCCTTCTCCGCCTCTTTCCCGCTGACCAGCAATGCCACTTCCGCTCCGGACTTCTTTGCCTCTGCCAGAACTGTTGCCTCGTCTTCCGTATCGAGAGCCGTGTCTATCATCTCTATTCTGCCGGTCGCCTTAAGCTTTCTGTAAAAATCGTCTGCAAGATACCATTCGATGCTCTTTGCCTGAGAGAAAAAGAGCCTTATTTTAGTCTCTGACAATCTTACGCGGTCGCCCTCTTTCGCATCGCCCTCCACTATGTTGCCGGATGACGACTCGGACTGCACGTCCTTTATCTCAATTTTGCCGACCGTTGATTCTACGTTTCCCAGAAGTTCATGTGTCACAGGGTGCACGAAGGCAGCGCCCTCTCTTAATACCCTCAGCCTCATGCCGGGCTTAACGCCCTCTTTTTCTCCGATGGAAACAAAGACCTTGCCGTCTTCAAGGCGAACAACCTTGCCGGTTTGGGGCTTGAAATAGGCCATGGCGTCATCTTTGAGTTTCGTCACAGGGTCCTCTCCGGCACCTGACGCCGGGACGGCAATAAATAACAAAGACATCAGGAGAAACAGAATACTCTTCATCTGCCGCCCTGCCCGAACTTCACTGTAAACCACATTCTTTTCCTCCCCTGTAAATCTATATTTCTCACGAAAAGAAGGCACGTACCCTGATAAAGTCTCTCTGCCCCCTCTTCCGACAGAGAGACTGTCTCCACCGGGTAGTGCCAGAGGGCTACGCCGTCGTTGAACTTAAAATCAATGACAAGGCCCAAATGTTTATCCCTCACACTGAAATGTCTGACATCTTCGTGAACAGCGGTGCTGCGGATAGTCAGCGTCTTTGCTCCGCGTTTAATCAGCGCGTGTGGGGAACCAAGCAATGACATATTCATCTCGACTGCATATAACCCTGAGTAAGTGCCGGTGAGCGCATAATCCACCCTGATGCCTCCGGCCCCTTCCGGCCTTATCGTCTTTTCTATCCTTAATCCGCACCCTCCCGCAACGCCCTCCCTCGAAAAAGAGACAGAGAAAGCGCCCCCCTTTTGCCCGGACTGCATCTCATATACGCCATCGACAAAGTCACCTGATTCTTTATGTGAGGATCGCGCCAGCTCCTGCACAGTTGTACCAACGGGGAAGAAGCGGTCTATGAGGGAAGTCCTCCTGTATGAATCATATACAATGTGTTCAGATAAACCCTCCTCCTTCACAGTCAACACATCATGGATCGTTCTGGTTTCGCCCTGACCGGAATACACGGCACAGGCAAGCTTGGCATGATATGCTTCAGGCCGCCGGGAAACCACATCCAGGATATTTACCGTCTGCCTGCAAATGGACAGTTCAGAGATACTGCCTCCTTTTTCGGTGGCCACCAGAGTATAGTGTTTTGTATTCACCAGGACATCATCAAACCCGTCACTGTCAAAATCATCTCTTAGGACGGTTGTTCGCGTCTTAAGAATGTCCGCGGCAAGCGACTCAGCCGCGATGAGGTGGCGGAAAAGCGCAGATCTTAAGTGAGGCAGATAAAGACCGCCAAAGATGCCGTGCCAATAAGCGTCATTACACTGTCCCTTCCATAGCTCTAGCAGGGCATTGCGGCCTTTTTTTGTATCCTTCTTTACGGCCGCATGAACCTTCCGGCTGACCATAAACATCCTTTTGTGGATATGGTTGGACTCGGGGTACTTCACCATAAAAGAACGCCAGAACCCTCCCCTGAGAAGCTGCTTCGCCTTTTCCCCTACGATTTTTTCCAACTCTTCAAGCGTCCGCTCGCATTGAAGACCCTCATTTGCCGGCAGCGACCACACACCCATTTCCCTGTAAGAGGCAGTCGGCAGATAGGTCCTGCCAAGTGGCCGGAATTCCGATCTGTACTCGCTGAATGTGGTCGTTTTTATCCAATCGGAATTCTTCTCGATCTCGGAGAAGAAGCTGTCCAGCCAACGGTTTTCATATACGTGCTTGTACGTATTGGGCCATACGCCGAATTTCTCGCCGTCATCGGCCATGGTCAGAAGTGGATTCCCCCCGCGCATGTATGCTTCTTTAAAATACGCCATTATCTCATCCACCGCCCTGAAGGGGATCAGATATCTCAATCTCTCGCTTCCGGGAAAGACGCATAGCTTCCTCCCCTGGTCCTCTGTAAGGTAATAGCCGAAGAGATCCGCCTCCTGCAGGCCGGTCAGTTTAAAGTGATAATCGTCGATAGGTACATACTCTATACCCGCTTTTGCGATAAACTCGGGCATCTGAGGTTCCCACACGCGTTCGGCAAGCCACATCCCCTTCGGGGATTGTCCGAAGCTTTTCCTGATGCGCTTTGACATCTCGCTCACCTGCAGCACCCTGTCCTTCTCCGGCAGCACAGGCAGAATGGGTTCGTAAAGTCCACCCGAAAGAAGTTCGGCCCTGCCGGTGTCCACAAGTGTCTTTAAGATATCAAATGCCTCGGGATGTTTCTCCTGAATCCAAAAAAGGAGGTTGCCTGAATAGTGAAGGGCAACCTTCAGTTGCGGGTGATCGAGCAGTGTCTCCAGAAATGGCAGATATGCCTTTCCGTAACACTCCTCCAGCACATGCTCAAAATTTCCCACCGGCTGGTGGTTATGAAATGCAAGGATAAGATGAAGTTTCGACATTATTTATCCGTAAAAAAAACATTGCAAATATTTTAAACCCCAAAAAAGTGAATAAAAACAAGAACGAAAAGCAATTATACACTATACCACAAACAGTATAGAGGTTGAAAGAAAGCAGGTATGTCAATGACAAAAAATGCCATGCTACGACTGATTCTCATCATAATTTACGAATGAATATGACTAGAGCAAAACGAGATTGTCGCGATGTATCGCTTCGTCAGAATATTTATAACCTAATACCTTCTCTATCTCGGAGGTCTTCTTCCCCATTATTTTTCTTAAGTCTGAAGAGGAATAATTGATAATTCCTTTTGCGATGCGCCCGCCCTTGAGGTCCGTACAGTTCACAGCATCTCCAAGTTCAAATTCTCCCTCGACCGAGATAATCCCGGAAGGCAGAAGACTTTTCCCCATCCCAGTCAGCGCTTTGACAGCCCCTTCATCAAGTACGAGTGTTCCCTTTGACCTGCTGTTATAAGCAATCCATCCCTTCCTGTGAGACAGTCTGCAGGGTGCCGGCTTGAAAAACGTTCCGTGCTGTTTCCCGCTTAGTATAGCCCTGATCAGGCCCTTCTTCTTTCCGTTTATGACATTCACAGCGATGCAATGAGACACCGCCTTTTTTGCGGCCAGGACCTTTGAATACATCCCGCCGGTCCCGACGCTGCTTCCTGCCCTGCCAGAGCGTCTTTCAATATCCACGGTAATCTCCTCAACGAACGAAATCAGCTCTGCTCGCGGATTGAACCTCGGATCCTCCGTATAAAGACCCTCCACATCCGAAAGTATCACGAGCCTGTCAGCCTCCACAAGGACCGAAACAAGAGCCGCGAGATTATCATTATCGCCGAATTTAATCTCCTCCGTAGCAACAGTATCGTTTTCGTTTACGATCGGCACGACCCCATAGGAGAGCAGTTCAAGGAGAGTATTTTTGGAGTTGATGTAGCGCTTCCTGTCCGAGAAATCCTCCCGTGTGAGAAGCACCTGGGCAACAGTGGCATGAAATTCGCCGAAGCTTCTTTCATAGGCCCACATAAGGCTGCTCTGTCCGACCGCAGCCGCAGCCTGTTTCAGCTTGATATCGCGGGGCTTATGTTTCAGCCCTAGTTTGCGCATGCCAGCAGCTACCGCGCCGGAAGACACTATGACAACCTCGTATCCCTCGTCCTTGAGTTCGGCAATGTCTGAGGCAATTGAAAAGATGCGTTTTGTATTAAGCCCTTCTTTTTCATCGGCAAGTATGTTGCTGCCGATCTTAACAACAAGCCTTTTCATCTCAAAACATTAAACATAAGCCGTTAACACAGCTTACTCTTCTTCCTTAAGGAGTTTATAGTCGACGCTGTCGACAAGCGCCTGATACGACGCCTCTATTATATTTTCCGAGACCCCGACCGTCCCCCATCTGTTCCCTTTATCGCCTGATTCAACAAGGACGCGAACCTTCGCGCTCGTGCCCTTGCCAGCGGTAAGGACCCTGACCTTATAGTCATGGAGCTTCACTTCCTTCAGCTCAGGATAAAATTTCTCCAGCGCCTTTCGAAGAGCGTTATCCAGAGCGTTGACAGGCCCCTTGCCGGTAGCCGCTGTATGCTCGACATGTCCCCCAACCTTAACCATGATCGTAGCCTCGCTGATAGGCTCCTCACCCTCTTTTCTCTTTTCAACGATCAGTCTGAAGCCCATCAGTTCGAAGAACTTCTTGTGGAGACCCAGCGATTTCTTCATGAGGAGTTCAAAAGATGCCTCGGCCCCCTCAAACTGAAAGCCCTGGTTTTCAAGTTCCTTAAGCTTTGTAACTATGTCTTGTATCTGCACCGAATCAGTCGACAGCCTTATTCCGAACTCCTCGGCCTTCCGAAGGATATTACTCTTTCCGGCAAGATCGGATATCAACACCCGCTGTGAATTGCCGACAAGTCCAGGACTGACATGCTCGTATGTCTCAGGCCGTTTCAATATGGCGCTGACATGCATACCCCCCTTATGCGCAAAGGCGCTGTCGCCTGTATAAGGCTGCCGCTTAAAATGCCTTAGGTTTGCGATTTCGGTAACAAAGCGCGAGACATCCCTTAATTTTCTGAGCTGCTCAGGCGTCAGGCACTTCATCCCGAGTTTAAGCTGGATATTGGGTATAATCGATATAAGGTTGGCATTTCCACACCTTTCCCCCAGGCCGTTAATCGTACCCTGCACATGAGAAGCCCCCGTCTCAACACCTGTGACTGAGCTTGCCACGGCGCAATCGGCGTCGTTATGCATATGGACCCCTATGGGCACTGCGTATCCTTTGACCGCTTTTTTCACGACGTCTCCGACCACCGAGGTTATGGTGCCGCCGTTAGTATCGCATAGTACAAGGCAGTCTGCCCCGGCATCCTGAGCGGCCTTCAGGCATTTTAAGGCATACTTTGGATTGTTTATATATCCGTCGAAGAAATGCTCCGCATCAAAAAAAACCTTCTCAGCGTGTTTCTTAAGAAAAGTCACGGAATCGTGTATGATATCGAGGTTCTCCTCGAGGGAAACCCTGAGAGCCTCTTTCACATGGAAGTCCCATGTCTTGCCGAATATCGTGATGATCGGAGTGCCCGCCTCTATAAGGGCCTTCATCGTCTCATCGCCGCCAGGTTTTTTCTTAGGCCTGTGAGTACTGCCGAAGGCGACCACCTTTGAATTTACTAGTTTGAGCCGCGAGACCTTCCTGAAATAGTCAATGTCCCTTGGATTTGAGCCCGGATATCCACCCTCGATGTAATGGACGCCGAGTTCGTCGAGCTTCTCTGTGATCCTTAATTTGTCTTCGACTGAAAAAGAAATGTCTTCCGACTGCGCGCCATCCCGTAGCGTCGTATCATATATATCGATCCTGTGCATAATTCACATCATACCCCGGCCGCTTCAGCAAGGCCAAAGGCAGCATGGAGCACCCTCACGGCAAGCTCCGTAAATTTGAGATCTATGACGCAGGAGACCTTTATCTCGGAGGTGCTTATCATCACGATATTTATGCCGTGAGACGCAAGCGTCTGAAACATCTTTGAAGCAACGCCAGAGTGTGTCCTCATGCCGACGCCGACGATCGAAACCTTGCTTATGTCCTCCCTGAGATCAACTCTCTTTGCACCAAGCTCAGCCGCTATCTTGCCTGTGACTTCGACAGCGCGTTTGGAATCGGTCTTAGGAACCGTGAAAGAGATGTCAGCAGACTTGCCATCGCTGCTTACGTTCTGCACTATCATATCAACAACGATATTAGATGATGCTATGACGTCGAAAAGTTTCGCCGCGATGCCCGGTTTGTCTGGGACATCCACAATCGTAATCTTTGCCTGGTTCTTGTCATATGCCACGCCTGATACCACCACATTCTCCATATCTTTTTCCTCCTGGACAACGAGTGTCCCCGGGTTGTTGTTAAAGCTAGACCTGACGACCACGGGGACATTGTACTTCATGGCGAATTCGACGGACCTGGTCTGAAGGACCTTCGCTCCAAGGCTCGCAAGCTCAAGCATCTCCTCGTAGGAAATCTTCCTGAGTTTTCTTGCCTCTGGCACGATATTCGGGTCTGTCGTATAGACGCCGTCGACGTCAGTGTATATCTCGCAAATGTCTGCATTTATTGCAGCAGCAACCGCCACTGCGGAGAGGTCAGATCCGCCCCTGCCGAGCGTCGTCACGTCCGTTTCCCCTTCGGTTACCCCCTGAAAACCAGCGATTACCACTACGTAGCCCTCGTGAAGGGCCTTCCTGATCCTCTCGCCCGAGATCCGCTCTATCCTGGCTTTCGTATGAACCGTGTCGGTAATGATACCGGCCTGTCTCCCGGTCATCGATCTGGCCCTATAACCGAGAGCCTCAACTGCCATAGCCGTAAGCGCCGACGTAACCCGTTCACCCGAAGAAAGGAGCATATCCATCTCCCTTTCGTTAGGTGAGGCGCTTATCTTTTGAGCAAGCCCGATAAGCTTGTCAGTCTCCCCGGACATGGCAGATACGACCACCACGACCTGGTCGCCATTCTTAGCAGTATCAACAACACGGTCGGCGACCGCCTTTATCCTCTCTATGGTGCCGACCGACGTGCCACCGTATTTCTGAACTATCAGCGCCAACTTCCTCCTCCATACGAAATTGACTTAACCAGCAGAAACATCGCGTTATTTCCCTCTGATGAAAAAATCCATCAGCTTGTGGCCTTCTTCAAACGACAGCGCATCTGCTCTGTCAACAATCTCTTCATTGAACTGAATCCCTTTGTTCTTCTTCAGGGCACGGCTGTCAAACAAAACAAAAGGCACCGGATCGCCGGTGTGTGTTCTGAGTTCAACGGGCGTAGGATGATCCGGCAGAAGCAGGATCCTATGGTCTCCGAGCGCTCTGGCCCCCCTCAGAACAGTCCCTACTACCAGCCTGTCAAAATCCTCGATAGCCCTTATCTTGTCTGCTATCTTGCCTGAATGGCCAGCCTCGTCAGGCGCCTCCACGTGGATGTAGACGAAGTCAACATCTTTTAGCGCCTTAAGCGCCGCATTTGCTTTGCCTTTATAATTAGTGTCGAGGTAGCCTGTCACGCCCGGGACCTCAAGCAGCCTAAATCCGGCGTAAATACCGAGACCCTTTGTCAGATCCACGGCAGATATAAGGGCGCCTTCAATCGAATATTTCCTGCAGAAACGCGGAAGGACAGGTTTCTTCCCCTGTCCCCAGAGCCATACGCTATTTGCGGGGTTCTTGCCCTTCTTAATCCTCTTTCGGTTTACCGGATGGTCTGTCAAGATATCGGCAGCGTCAATCATGATCTTTCTGAGCAGCTCTTCGCCGCTGCCAACCGGCAGATACTCCGCAATGTCCTTGCCGGTTATATCATGTGGCGGAACGCACTCCAGATCAGCAGACCCTCCTGACCAGATCATAAGATGACGGTAACTGATGCCGGGATAAAATTTTATCAGCTTAGTGCCAAGTTCAGCCTGCAGATCCTTTATCAATACCCGGGCCTCTTCTGTTGAGATGTGACCGCTGCTATAGTCCTCCATAATCATCCTGGTTCTGTTCCTGTTGTACTTCAACGTAACCAGGTTGCAGCGGAAGGCAATGTCATTCTTTCCAAGTTTTACGCCGATGCTTGCGGCCTCAAGAGGAGCCCTGCCGGAATAATATCTGTGCGGATCATATCCGAGTATGCTCAGATTTGCAACGTCCGAACCAGGGTGCATGTCAGAAGGCACGGTCCTCACCCTTCCTGAGATGCCGCTCGCAGCAAGCCTGTCCATATTAGGCGTCAACGCCTTCTGAAGCGCTGTTTTGCCGCCCAGCTCCTTAAGAGGTCTGTCGGCCATCCCGTCTCCGATTATCACAATGTATTTCATAAGTTTTTCCCTTGCAGCAGCCAGTCTTCTATTCTATGACATCGCCTTCGACAAGTTCGACCTCGACACCTTTTTCCTTAAGCCACTTTATTCCTTTTGCGAGGTCTTCTTCTGTTCCTTCGAGTTCCAATATCATCTCACCGACTGTCTCAGTCACTCTGGCCCTTCTGATGTTAGGTATTACATTAAACTTTTTAGCCATCGTAAAAATCACGGGTTCCTTTATGAGCTGCTGCGGGAATGTCAGCTTGACCCTCTTTTTCATAGCGTCGACCTGCCCCGACAAAAACCTTTCACTGTGTCCGACGAACCCCCTGCGATTGCAGGCACGATTGAGACCTCGTCTCCGTCTTTGACAACTGTCTCTTCAGCATTGAGAAAACGTATATCCTCATCATTCACGTAAATGTTGACGAATCTGCGGATTTTACCACTATCGGATATCCTCTCACCGATCCCTGGGAACCTCTTCTCCAGTTCGTTTACGAGTTCAATTATTTTCCCCGCCGCTGCCTCCACTTCTTCCTTCCCTTCTGTCAGCCGCTGAAGAGGGGTCGGAATTCTCACCTTTACTGCCATGTATTTTTCCTCCTTGTCATTCAAACACCGCTATTTGATTGTTTTCATGACCTCTTCAAAAGAGGCTAGATTAGGCTTTATATAATATGGTACTGCCGTGTGCCCATGCAGCGCCTCCTGCGTCTTGAGACCGTTGCCGGTAATGCATATGACCGTAACTTCGTTCCTTTTGATCCTGCCTGCCTCGATAAGTTTCTTAGCCGTTGCCAGGGTTACGCCTCCGGCTGTCTCGGCGAATACCCCCTCTGTACGCGCCAGAAGTTTCATCGCCTCGATGATCTCCTGATCTGAGACATCCTCTCCATATCCGCCGGTCTCCTTTATCACCTGAGTGGCATAATAGCCGTCTGCCGGATTGCCGATCGCCAGGGACTTAGCGATTGTGCTGGGCTTAACAGGTCTTATCACATCAACGCCCTGTTTGATCGCAGTAGTAATGGGGGAGCAACCGGTAGCCTGAGCGGCAAAGACCTTTGTATCAAGTTCCCTGATGACGCCTATGTCCCTGAACTCCTTGAAACTTTTCCATACCTTTGTAAGAAGTGATCCGCTTGCGCACGGCACAACGACATTGTCAGGGGCCTTCCACCCTAGTTGTTCTATGATTTCGAACCCGAGAGTCTTGGAACCCTCCGCGTAAAAAGGTCTTATGTTTATATTTACGAATGCCCACCTATACTTGTTCGCTATCTCACTGCAGAGCCTGTTCACATCATCATAGTTTCCGTCAACGGCGACAAGGTTCGGCTCATAGACCAAAGAGGCGATGATCTTTGATGCCTCCAAAGAGGCAGGGATAAAGATAAACCTTTTAAAACCTGCGCGGGCGCCGTGCGCTGAGACGGAATGTGCGAGGTTACCTGTCGAAGCGCAGGCCACCGTGTCGAAACCAAACTCCTTCGCCTTTGTCAGGGCGATAGAAACAACCCTGTCCTTAAAAGAAAGCGTAGGATGAACTACGGTGTCGTCCTTGATATAGAGTTCGTCCACTCCGAGGGCCTTTGCAAGATTATCAGCCCTCAGAAGCGGCGTAAAGCCCGAGTCCAGGCCAACCTGGGGTTCGCCGTCTATGGGGAGAAGCTCCCTGTATCTCCAGAGGTTCTTTTCTCTCTTTTCTATCTTCTTTCTGCTGACAGCCTTTGAGATGCTGTTATAATCATAGGCCACCTCGAGTGGGCCAAAACAGAACTCACAGACATATATGGGCTCAACAGGATATTCCCTGCCGCATTCTCTGCATTTAAGGCCCTTTATATATCCCATCCCTCTACCTCCCGACTTAAAAATAAAATATATTTTACTTTATATCAGCCAATATTTCAAAGAACAGACGCCATTCCTTATTCACCATCAACTTTGCTTGAAGATACATCAAAAGCTGTTTTAGCGCGGTCGTTCAACAAAAACCAGCCGCTTAATGTAAAATATCTGTCACTGTATGGAACTGATAAAGACATTCTTCGATATCTTTATGCATTTGGACAAACACCTTGCCGTTGTTATACATAATTACGGAGTATGGACCTACCTGATCCTTTTCCTCATCATCTTTTGCGAGACCGGGCTCGTAATTGCGCCGATACTGCCCGGGGATTCTCTCCTCTTTGCTGCCGGGGCGCTTGCCTCCACGAGTTCCCTGGATGTAGGCATTCTCTTTGGCCTTCTTAGCTTCGCGGCAATCGCCGGGAATACGACGAATTACTGGATAGGGCATGCGATAGGTCCAAAGATATTTGATAAACAAAACGTCCGTTTACTTAACAGGGAATACCTGGAGAGAACCCATCGTTTTTACGAAAAGCACGGGGGAAAAACCATTGTCATAGCCCGCTTCATTCCCATCATCCGCACTTTTGCCCCTTTTGTGGCGGGCATCGGCGCCATGACTCATTGGAGGTTCTCCCTCTATAATGTCGCCGCCGGCATCGCCTGGGTCGGCATCTTCATTTTCGCAGGATATTATTTCGGCAATATTGCAGTCGTAAAACGAAACTTTACTATCGTAATTTTTGCTATCATTTTCATATCTGTACTGCCTGGCATAATCCAATTCCTCAGACATCGCAGGGGCGCTAATTAATTGCCCCTAAGCCCGGCATTACGGGTCAAATCAGCTTGATTTCCTTGTGACCAAATAATAAAAAAATGGTATTATTTGAAGCATGACCGGTGTACTGTTTCAGGTAGAAACATTTAGAAATAAAATCATGCTCTCCGCTGCGCTGATACTCCTTCTCATATCAGCCGGAACCGTAGGATATGTCTTTATTGAGGGATGGGACTTTCTGGATTCTTTATATATGACCATCACAACTCTCACCACAGTGGGATTCGGAGAGGTTCATCCGCTGTCGCGCATCGGGAGGGTGTTTACAATAGCGCTCATTGTGGGCGGGGTAGGAACGGTGTTTTACGCGCTGGGCACGATAGCGAAGTTTATGCTGGAAGGTGAATTTGAGGAGATATTCGGGAGGAAGAGATTGGAAAAAAAGATCAAGGAACTCAGGGAACACTTTATTGTGTGCGGCTACGGCAGGATGGGCAAGATAATATGCAGGGAATTAAAGGAAAAGAATATTTCATTTGTCGTCATCGAAAAAAAGCCTGAGGCGCTTATCGGCGGACAGGATGTCCTTTTAGTCGAAGGAGACGCCACCAGAGACGAGATATTAAAAGAAGTGCAGATAGGGAGGGCCAGGGGCCTCATATCGGTCCTTCCCACTGATGCTGAAAACCTTTATGTAGTTCTAAGTGCAAGGGGACTAAACCCCAGACTCATGATTGTTGCGCGGGCCGGGGAAGAAGGGTCTGAACAGAAGCTTGTCAGGGCCGGTGCAGACAGGGTCGTCTCCCCTTATTACATAGGAGGTCTAAGGATAGCCCATACCGTCTTGAAGCCGGCGGTCGTGGATTTTATCGAGTTTGCTACCAAAAGCGGAAACATTGACCTTCAGATGGAAGAAATAACGATTCAGGATAACTCGGGCCTGGTGGGTCTCACACTCGATGAATGCGGAATAGGCAGGGAACTGGGCATCATCGTCGTCGCCATCAAGCAAGGTTCAGGAGAAATGCGGTTCAACCCCACATACAGGACCGCTATAAGGACTGGCGACACATTAATCGCCCTGGGCGAAATATCCAAACTTAAGATACTGGAAGATATGGCGCTGGCCAAAGTGAAATAATACATAGGAGAAGAACTCACTCCAGTAAGATAAAATGGCCGCCTTTATCATAATTGTACTTATAGTGCTCTTTGGTACTGCCTTGCTCGTTCTGCTTTCCGCTATTGCCTTGTACGCTAGATTGGTAAAACTAAGGGCAACGGTGAGCTTTTTGTGGTCAAACCTCCGTACTCTCCTTGGGGAGCGACATGACCTGACGGACAAAACGCAGCTTCGGGAATTTGAAGACAATATAGCGCCTGTGGCAAGCGACTACAACGCTGCGGTGCGGGATTACAATATTGCGATAGAAACCTTTCCGGCACAGATCCTCGCCAAACTTTTTCATATGAAAAAAGTCGGCTCCTTTGATACGACAATTTCTTAGCATGAGCCAGCCAAGGCGTAGTAGCGAAGGCTTTAAAGCTTAGCTGCCTCTATGACAGGGAAAATAATATTGTATTTATCCTTCGTCTTTAAACAGTTGAAGCGTTTTTTCGAGACTGGCCATGTCCTCGACGTTTAAGATTTTCGCCTCAGGCTCTATTCTCTTGATTAAACCCGAGAGCACCTTGCCAGGTCCAACTTCTATAAAAGTGCCTACGCCCTTGTTCACGATATTTCTGATTGAGTCCTCCCATAAAAGCGGGCTGTTCAGTTGTTTGATAAGGGAGATTTTTATCTTTCCGGCGTTAACAAGAAACATTGCATCGGCATTATTCACCAAAGGGACAGCAGGCTCGCCCATTTCGATGGTATTCAGGAGTGTTTCGAGTCTGTCCGAAGCCGAAATCATAAGTGCACAGTGTGAAGGGGCTGATACCGCCAGAGGAAGAGCGCGTTTTGCTCCGGCCTCCTTCGCCAGTTTCATTGCTTCCTCAACACCGGCCTTTTC
>OUUY01000122.1 GCA_900302705.1 Candidatus Sulfobium mesophilum | reverse complement strand
AGAATCCGGCAATTCCCTCGCTTACTCCGCAGCGCAGCCTGCCGCGTGATTTCACCGCATCGAGGGTCTCGCCCGCCTGCGCCGCAGGCGGCAGCGCTGAAGTGCATATGTAAAAGACTGCGAAAAGTGCGATCAATTTGCCATACTTCATTGGATAATTGTCCCTGCGATGAATCGGAGTGTCAAGGTTTAAATCAGCTTTAACAGTTGCTCAACTGACATCAAAGAGAAAACTAACGGCAAAATGGCGTTACTGGAAAAGCACAAAAATGTACTAAAATGTCACTAATGATCACCTTAAAGAAAAATATCTTTCTCACAGGGGCTCCGTCGTCAGGGAAGACCACAGTTATCAAAAAACTCCTCAGCAGGCTCAACTATCCTGTCAGCGGATTTTATACCGAAGAGGAAAGGACAGCCGGGAAGAGGATAGGGTTCCTTATGAAGACCGTTGACGGAAAAAAGGGTTATCTTGCCCATCAGGACATAAGATCCGATATTCGCATAAGACGTTATGGAGTGAGTCTAGAAAATATTGAGCAGATCGCTGTGCCTTCGATCATTCCGAAAAATAAAGATGTAATAATTATCCTGGATGAGATCGGGAAGATGGAGTGCTTTTCGGAAGTCTTTAAACGGGCCGCTTTAGGGGCCCTTGCTTCGCCGAATATAGTTATAGGGACAATAACCTTCGGCGGGGATGAATTCATCCTTGGGATAAAAAGAAGGGATGATACGGAGATTCATGAGGTGACCCCTGAAAACAGGGACATGCTTCCTGAAATGATTTCACGGAAGATTTCGGATCTTATTGAGTCAATGACGGCCTAAAATCTTTGGGCCTAATGTCGTGCACTTCTTAACTCAGGCCGGAAAAATTCATTTAAAGTCGGCCTTCGCCGGACTCGGCTTCTTATCCCCGACACAATTATTGTTTCATCGCATGATTTTTGTCATAGCGGATCGACTTCAGTGGCGATATAATGTAACCAAAGGATAAACTTCTTTCGCCCTGCTCGGAGGGGTTGATGAGGAGGCTGGCATGAAAGGGAAAGACATTGAAGATGCGCTTGTGGACCTGGGGCTAAAAAGAGGAGTGCTTTTTTTCAGAGAGCTGGATGAGGTTTTCCCTGCAGATCACTTCCCTATTGAGGAAGTGGAAAATCTTTTGACTCGTCTTCATAATCTTGGCGTCAGGGTCGTTGAAAACGAGGAGTCTGTGAAGGTCAGGCACCGGCATAGAAGAAGGGCGGCATAAGATCAGGAAAATCAGCTATACTAACGAAAACATCTTAAGGAGTTTTCGTATATGGCTGTAGTGCTGAAAACCGGCTTTCTGCTGGTGCTTTCCAACATTTTTATGACATTCGCCTGGTACGCCCACCTGCGGAATATGAACAATAAGGCGTGGTACGTAGCCGCATTTGCCAGTTGGAGTATCGCATCTGCAGAGTACATGCTCCAGGTGCCGGCCAACCGCATTGGGTACACTGCACTTAGTCTGCCGCAACTTAAGATCATGCAGGAAATTATTACCCTTTCTGTCTTTGTCCCTTTTGCCGTACTTTATATGAACCAGCCTGTAAAGCTCGACTATCTCTGGGCAGGTTTTTGCCTGCTTGGAGCAGTCTATTTCATATTCAGGGCATAAAGGACCATTAGAAGGTTTCTCTCAAATAACAGAGAAGCGGCAAACTGCTTACTAATAGTAACCTACCCTCGCTAAATAGTATCGAGCGCCTGTTTCAAATCTGCTATGAGGTCATCTATGTCTTCAAGTCCCAGCGCAAGCCTGACAAGATTATCTACCATGCCTATGTTCTTCCGGTACTCTTCGGGATAGTCAAAGAAAGACATGGCCCACATTTGAGTAACTAGGCTTTCGCTTCCGCCCAAACTCGGGGTTATCAGGAAGAGCTCGAGGGCATCGATAAATTTCCTCGTTTCAGCGTTACCCCCTTTGACCTGAAAACTTATGACGCTTCCGAAGCCTTTCATCTGCTCCATGCCTATTGTGTGGTCAGGGTGCGACTTGAGGGCCGGATACCAGACTTTTTCGATCTTCGGATGCGATTCGAGCATCTCCGCAACGGCCAGACCCGCCCTGTTATGTTGCTCCATGCGCATCCCGAAGGTTTTAAGACCGCGCTCAAGGAGGAAGCACGTTAGCGGTCCCGGGGTTGCTCCAATCATGCGCTGCATCTTGTAAAGATCGGTCATAAGAGCCGCTGAACCGGCCGCCACACCCGCCATAAGATCGTTATGGCCACCGAAATACTTCGTTGCAGAATGTAAGACGATGTCCACACCCAGTTCGATCGGCCTGATATTGTAAGGCGTGGCCATAGTCGCGTCTATAATGGTCATGATATTTCGTTTCTTTGCCACCCTCACAATCGCCGGGATGTCGAGCACACGCAGATAGGGATTGGTCGGCGATTCGGTGAATATTATATTGGTGTTGGGCTTAATAGCCTTTTCTATCGCCTCGGCCGTGGGGTCGACAATGGAGTGCTCAACACCGAATTTGCCAAGAAAGTTTGTAGCAAAATCCCTCGTCTGGCGGTAGCAGTCACCGGTGAAGATAATATGCCCCTGCGGTTTCATGAAAGTCATGATGGTAAGCAGGACAGCCGCCATCCCTGAGGAATAGAGTACCGCGCGCTCGGCCCCTTCAATCGCAGCGAGCTTGCGCTCTGTTTCCTGCTGGGTCGGATTTCCATACCTCGCATATTCATGTTCGCGGGTGACGACGCCCTGACCTTTGGCGCGCATGAAATCCTCCACCTCGTCGGCAGTATCGAAGTAGTAATTGGAGGTCTGCACGATAGGAGTTGAGACCGCATGGTATGCTTTTGGAAGGCGGCCCAGACCGTGGATTGCGATTGTGGCTGGATGCCACTTCCTGGGATCTGACGGGTTCTTAGACATTCTGTTCTCTCCTCTTCTTCAGTTCTTGCCTGAGCGCCTCCTTGACGGCGTCCACATTCGGTGGAAGATCGATAGGCTTATTGGCATAATGACACGGAAAATCCAACGTGCCCTCATGATATTTGACTTTAAAATCCGTAAACTTGAGCCCATGGGCGGTAGATATAACAACAACGTGCTCGGACTTGTCGATCTTGCCGGCCTTGATAAGCTTAATCAGCGCCGCCAGCGCCACTCCAGTGTGCGGACAATTGAACATGCCTGTGGTGTCTCCCAAGGCAGCCGCATCGGCCAATTCCTGCTCGGTGGCGTCCATGACGATACCATTGAACTGTTTGAGCGTACGGATGGCCTTCTGAATACTGACAGGGTTTCCGATCTGGATAGCGCTGGCCAAAGTTTTTTCGGCTTGGATCGGCTCAAAGGTCTCGAAGTTCTTCAGATATGAGCGATAGAGGGGGTTTGCGCGTTCGGCCTGTGCAACTACGATTCTCGGAAGTCTGCTTATAAGCCCTAAGTCGCGCATCATGAGAAGTCCGCTTCCCAGAGCTGAAACATTCCCGAGGTTGCCGCCCGGGATGATGATAACGTCCGGGACCTCCCAATCGAACTGCTGGACGATCTCAATGCCGACAGTCTTCTGCCCCTCGATCCTGAGGGAGTTCATGGAATTTGCCAGATAGATTGTTTCGTCCTTCGTTATCTCCTGCACTACACGCATGCAGCCATCAAAGTCAGTGTCCAAAGAAAGTACGAGTGCCCCGTTGGCGATCGGCTGTACAAGCTGGGCAATAGATATCTTGCCCTTGGGCAAAAGCACAATAGAGGGGATGCCGGCAGCAGCGCAGTAGACAGCCAATGCTGCAGAGGTGTCTCCCGTAGAAGCGCAGGCAACGGCCTGGATCGGAGCACCCTCGCTAATCATCTGCTTTACCATGGATACAAGCACAGTCATGCCCAAATCTTTGAAAGACCCGCTATGGGAATTCCCGCAAAGTTTCAGCCAGAGGTTGTCAATGCCTATCATCTTTCCAAACCGCTCGGCCCAGAAAAGATTAGAGCCGCCTTCGTAGAGCGAGACGACGTTGTCGTCATTGATCTGCGGAAGGATCCACTCCTTTTTGCCCCAGACCCCGGAGCCGTAAGGCCACTGTGTTGATTTGTAGCGGTCCTCGAAAAGCTTCATCCAGGCTGTTGCGCTTCGATGTGCCAGGACCTGCATGTCATGCTGCACCTCAAGGAGGGACCCGCAGGCCGTGCAGCGGTAGATGATAGAGTTGAGCGGATATTGTTTTTTACACTGATCGTTGATGCATTGAAACCAGGCTCGATATGGCATAGACTTTACCTTCGGTTGTTCGTATTCGCCGAGCCGACCCTGTCGGACAGCTGTGCATTGAGAGATTTATAAAAAAACAGCTACGACAATCCCCCTCAATACAACGAATGAGAATATCATAATTCCCCCGGGGGAATCAATCGGGAGTGACTTGCTATTTCCCCAATTCTTTCCTACTATAAGGCAAAGCAGCTATATACACCCTGAGGGAGGAAAAAATGCGGACGTTGCTTCCTTTTTTGCTTATTTTAGCAGGTCTCGTTTCTTGCGCCACAAAAGAGACAACCCGGGAGGTCTTCGACATGAACCTCGAAAAATACAACAAGCTCCTCAGATGGCAGGATCTTGACCGTGCAGCCCTTTTTTCATCAGCCTCTATCTACGATAGATTCGCCGAGCGCGCCAGGTCAGCAAGGAATGTCAGGATTACGGATTACCAGATCTTAGATGTGAGATATAACGAGAAGGCCCTTGAGGCATCTGCAGTTGTGATTTTCAGCTATTATCTGCTTACTAAAGGCCTGCTCACCAATGTGACTGACAATCAAAAATGGGCATTTACCGAAGAGGACGGGGTCAAAGCATGGCGGCTGAAAAGCCTGCTGCCAGAGTTTCGTTAAATAGCTCAATAAGGAGAAAATAATGATCAGGTATAACGGGATAAATCATCTTGCCATGGCAACTGGTGACATGGATGCGACTATCCGGTTCTGGAGAGACCTCCTGGGCATGAGATTGATCGGCGGGTTTGGGAAGCCCGGCTACAGACATTATTTCTTTGAGATATCCGGGAAAGACTCGATCGCTTTTTTTGAATGGCCCGAAGTGGAGCCTGTTAAGGAAAAGGAACACGGGCGGGTGGTTGCAGGTCCTTTCATCTTCGATCATGTCTCATTCGGAGTCGACAAGAAGGAGACCCTGTGGGAAATAAAGGACAGGCTCAGCGCAGCCGGGCTATGGGTGTCTGAGGTCATCGACCATGGCTTTATCTATTCGATATATTCCTTTGACCCTAACGGCATCCCTATAGAGTTCAGCTGGAATGTTGAGGGTGTGGACATTCACAAAGACCCGAGGATGACAGACTCCGGCCGTACTGATATCGCAAGCGAAGGGCCTGCTCCGCGTTCAGACGAATGGCCTATGGTCGATGCTCCCACTCCGGAAAATGAGAGAAAGGTCTATCCTGGAGTAGGGAGAGAATATTTCCGCGGGAACACACTGAAGTGACACTTTTTCTTCTTGTTTTTTTTCTTCTTTACGGGGGAATGCACATATATGCCTTTCTAAAGGCAAAGACCGCCCTCTCCTTCGGTCCTGGAATAGCGATTCCCCTTGTGATATTTATGCTCTTAATGTTTTCGGCTCCATTTATTGTCCGCTTACTTGAGAGGGCAGATATGGAGTCCTACGCAAGGATTGCTGCCTATGGCGGCTATACCTGGCTGGGCGTTCTTTTTCTCTTTTCATCTTATTTGTTCGCCTTCGATATCTACCGCATTTTTATTTCGGCTGTTAGACTTATGACCAATAGAGACCTCTCTTTTTGGGTATTGCCGGTGAGGACCGCTTTCTTTCTCCCACTTGTGTTTACTCTTCTGACCTCCGTCTACGGATATTTCGAGGCAAAAAATATCCGGACAGAGCATATAGAGATAAAGACCGCCAAGATCCCGGCGGAGGTCCGGAGATTGCGGATCGTCCAGATATCAGACGTGCATCTCGGGCTCATAGTCCGGGAAGAAAGGTTAAGAAGGATACTTGATATAGTAAAAGGGGCAAAGCCTGATATTTTTGTTGATACAGGCGACCTTGTGGATGGCCAGCTCTTAAAATTAAACGGCCTCTCAGATCTACTAAGAGATGTAAATCCTAAGTATGGAAAATTCGCGATAACCGGCAACCATGAATTTTACGCAGGCGTTGAACAGGCAATAAGTTTTATCCGGGATTCAGGCTTTACACTCCTTAGGGGAGAGAGCGTTTCAGGTATTATTAATGTTGCAGGAGTAGATGACCCTGCTGGCCAAAGGCTGGGCCTATCCCGCAAGGTCAGCGAGAAAGACCTTCTTTTGGGACTCCCAAAGGACAAGTTTACTCTTTTTCTTAAGCACCGGCCACTTATAGACCCTGGCGCTCTCGGGCTTTTCGATCTGCAGCTCTCGGGACATGTCCATAAAGGACAGATATTTCCGTTTACCATCCTGACATGGCTTTATTATCCTGTACTGTCGGGATTTGCTAATATGGGCGACGGCTCCTATTTGTACGAAAGCAGAGGGGCCGGTACATGGGGGCCGCCGATGCGTGTTCTTGCCCCGCCCGAGGTTGCTGTGATAGACCTCGTATACGCAGGGCCATCCATACTGTAAAAAGGGTGTGCTCATTTTCCGTCATCCCCATGAAATAATCATCAATAAAATCGATTAACTCTTACGCCACATTTCAGTCAGCAGTCCTCAGTGACCAGCTGTCTGACTCACCGACACCCATTTAGCGGGCATATTCTCAGCCTGCTATTGCAAGGGGCCAAAAAGGAGTAATAATTTTTTTAAGGCAGCCGCTGCCTTCTCTGGCTGCAAGGGGCAATCACACATGAACCATGGAGGAAGAAAGGAAGCAGGGGACAATCGCATCTATTTTATTATTCTTCTTGGGAATGATAGCTCAGGCTGCTGGAGCAGCAGATATCCAGATTAACAGCGAATTTCTAACCAGTCCTTATGCAAAGTTGACCGGGACTGTGTCGGGAGCTGCGGAGGTCGAGCTGAATGGCGACGTGAATGTCACAGGCGGCCTTGCAGCCGTATACTTTATAGGAAGCGGAGCCTGGCTTACTGTCATACCAGGCGCAGACCTTTACAGCAACGTGGTAACGGTTGACTCAAGCGGAGGTGATTACACCAACCCTGCTGCGGCAATGACGAATTACAGCAAATGGTGTCCTTCTCCTTCTGCTGCCAGTCCCTGTCTTCTGAAAATCTTACCTGGGGTGTTCGATGTTGGGACAGGCAGCGTGGTAATGCAACCTTACATCGATATCGAGGGATCGGGGGAAGATACGACTGTAATAACTGGCAGTATCGATGGAGGCGGCACCAGTTGCGGGCCTCCACCTGCCAATGGTGTTGTAAACGGCGCAAATAAAGCCGAGATCCGGCGCCTGACAGTGAGGCATACGGGAGGAGGAACTGGTGCCGCGGCCATAGCAAACAGCGATGCCTCGCCCAAGGTGACCAATGTGACGGTGAAAGTATCGCCTTCATCATTATGTTCCGTGGGCATCCGTAACAGAAATTTCTCCCCCATTATAGCAGGCGCCAGAGTTACTGCTACTGGATCGGGGCTGTGAGCTGCGTCGGTATATACAACGACACCGGCTCCTCGCCGACCATTAGAAATGCCGTGGTCACCGCATCGGCTGGGGGAACCCAAACATCGGCATCTTCAATGGCGGTGATTCCACACATCCGGGCAGGGTTAGAATTAACGATTCAGTAATAAAAGCGACCACCAACACAATCTCGACATCCGGAGAAGTTATCGTAATGGTCTTTAATCCACAAATGGATGGGGGTGGGATCATCGGGACCGGCACAACCCACTGCGAGGTGTACACGTCGAAAAATATGTGTTGTCCCCTTATGATTCATGCCCATGAGGCGCGGGTATCCCGCTAAAACAGGTTCGCTCATTTTCCTTAGTGTTGACAGTTACCAATGAAAAAGGAGCGCAGCAAATAAACTGCGCTCCTTATCTTGCAGACGGTTAACCTTGCTTTTCCGTACAGCCTATGGTAGCCGGAGATCCCAGCGCTACGCCGTCAGTAATCATAATCCCGTTGCCTTCATGATGGAAACTCACAGTCACCCAGTCGCCGACTCTGAGGTCTCTGAAGTCTCTGCGTTCATTACCCATCATTACTGAAACGCCGCTTCCAAGGGCAAATACACGAACGCCTCTTGTTCTTCCGAAGTTCGGCTCATAACAATATGAAGGATCTATAGTTAGCGTCCTTGCACCACTGTCAATGGCCACGATCTTGCCTGGAAGAGTGATCATCCTGGCGCTGCTTTCGGGATAAAAGACTGGAGGCGATGTGATTGCGATCTCATCGGTAACCACAAACCCGTTGCCTTCCTGGTGAAATGCTACGGTCACCCAGTCGCCGACTCTGAGGTCTCTGAAGTCCCTGTGCTCGCTGCCCAGCAGGACCACTGCTCCGTCCCTGTAGGCAAATACGCGCATGCCTCCGCTGTAGTTCTGTCCGTAATAGTACGAAGGATCTACAGTAAACGTCCTTACATCCCTGTCAATGGCCACAATCTTACCTTGAAGCGAGATTGTCCTGGCGCTGCTTTCAGGATAAAAGGCTGGAGGCGATGTGATTGCGATTTCGTCCGTAACCACAAACCCGTTGCCTTCCTGGTGAAATGCTACAGTCACCCAGTCACCGACTCTGAGGTCTCTGAAGTCCCTGCGCTCGCTGCCCAGCAAGACCACTGCTCCGTCCCTGTAGGCAAATACGCGCATGCCTCCGCTGTAGTTCTGTCCGTAATAGTATGAAGGATCTACAGTAAATGTCCTTGCATCTCTGTCAATGACCAAAACCTTACCTTGAAGCGAGAACGTCCTTGGCCCTGTGTAAGCCGAATAGGACGCCGGAGGAAAAGTCATGGCTATTCCCTCAGCTATGAGACTGCCTCCGCTTTCTTCATGATAGGTAACAGTCACCCAATCACCTGCTCTGATATCTCCAAAGCTCCTCTCTACATCACCGGACATAATCCTGGCCTGTCTATCCAGAGCAAGACCGTAATCTGGACCCAGTGGCTTATCAGGCCCGTTGTAAGCAGTTACAGTAATTGTCTTTTGATGTGTATCAATCGCTGAAACCCTTCCAGTCAGAGAGAACTGGGCGCTGGCGGTGGTTGAGAGATATACCACAAAGAACGCGGTCAAAACCAATGTCAGAACAGTCAACAAATTAACTGTTTTGGCTGATATGTCTTTGTTTTTTTTAAACATTTTTCACACCTCTTTTCTCTTTTTCAACCTTTCAGCTACTACGTAAAATACTTCTTAACATAACGATAGTGCATATTGCATGTATTCGCAACTTGGCAACTGAGCTCTCCGCACCCAGTTATTGATGAAAATAACCAATAAAAGCCATATTTTGTCTTTTTTTGAGAAATTTCGATGATTTTTGGAACTCATGTGCGGGCTATGTGAAAAAGGGATTGTGGGTGGGGATTGTGCATGGTGATATTGGAGTCTCTTAGGGGCTTCCTGTGACATTTGGTCCTTTTAATTATCAGCTCAGATTTTGGTATGCTAATAATTAATGACCGAGTGTGAATGACTTTTCGGCATATCTGTAAGCCGGATGAGGAGGTCTTATATGAAACGACGCGATTTTCTCAAGGCTGCCGCTTTCACTGCAGCCGCTGTTACAGTCCCTCCGCTTAAGGGGGAGGCAGTTTCAAACACACCATCTGTCAAAAGTTATCGTGAAATTGGAAAGACCGGGCTGAAGATGAGTGATATTTCCTTCGGCGCCGGAAAACTTTCGGCAGCCTCGATGGTGCTGAGGGCCATAGACAGCGGCATCAACTATTTTGACACCGCACCGGATTACGGCCAGTCCGAAAAGACTATCGGTGAGGCCATGGCTAAGATCAAGAGAGACAAGGTCATCATCACTTCGAAATTATGTACTCCCCAGCCTTATCCCGGTCATCTCCCGTTAGGAACAAAGAAGAAAGATTATATAGCATCGGTCGAGGGAAGCCTGTCGCGTATGAAGACCGATTATCTCGATTTCTGTTTTGTGCACGCCATAGGGGAGATGAACAAAGACCTTGAAAGCGAGAAAAAAAGGCTCCTCAGCGATGAGATGTTCGAGGCCGTGGCTGATCTAAAAAAGGCGGGCAAGGTCCGCTTCTTAGGCACGTCTTCTCATGGACCCAACAATATGGAAGAACTGCTGATGATTGCGGTCAAGTCAGGCAGCTTCGATGTGATTCAGCCATCTTTCAACTTTATGAAATTTCCTAAATTGCCTGAAGTCATGAAGGAAGCCCACAAAAGGGGGATAGGCGTGATCGCCATGAAGACCCTTGCCGGCGCAAAAGACATGAAGGTAGAAGGAACTGCAGAGGAGTTCTCCCACGCCGCATTCAAGTGGGTCTTAAAGCATCCGGAGGTCAGCGGACTCATTGTCACAATGAAGACGGCCTCTGATATCGAGCTTTACCTCAAGGCCTCGGGGGCGAAATTTACCGCCGCCGATAAGAAGATCCTTGATCAATATGCCGGTTTGTATGGCAGTCAATACTGTAGAACCGGATGTGGAGAGTGTGAGAGGTTATGTCCCCTGGGAGTGGAGATCGCCTCTGTTATGAGATACCGGATGTATTTCATGGACTATGGCATGGAGAAAAGGGCGATGGAATCCTATGCACTGCTGAAGAGGAACGCGGCAGCCTGCATCAATTGCGCTGATCCGGCATGCGTCGGCAGCTGTCCCCATGGTCTTCCTGTAAAGGAGATGCTCTGCGATGCCCATGAGTCGATGTCCTTTAGTGCCTGATGCGGGTGCCGATGAACCAGAATCCGACATCAAACTATATGCGTGAGGACAGCACCTTCACTCATTCTCGGTCCCGAAAGCGTTCGGGACCTCCGAGGGCGCCGGCGCGCATCACTTTGCAGGTGATGCAATACGCGCCGCTGAAACCGCTCAGATGCTATCCCCACGCACGGGTGATGGTGAATTGGGGATGAACCCGGTTCCGCTTAAATACCGCCTTGTTCTGCTTGGGTTGCTTCCGCTTATCGCCGGGGTTCTGTATTTCAAAGGCCAGAAGTACGACCCCGCCCTGATAGATTTTAAGACAACGCAGCGGCAGGAAGTTTCAGGTCCCGTGACCTCACCTCAGGCAATTCAGGAATCACAGCCGCTTCCGGTCAACCAGGATATCGCCGGCTTTCGAAGGGTGGGCGAGGTCCGTCGTTACACAAAGGAAAATCTTTATGAACATGTAGACGGCCATGCCGAATATTTTATAAGCGCCGGGTTTCAGGGGCTTACGGTGACTGAATACGTTTCTGCGGGGTCAAAGGCTACCCAGGCGGAGATCCAGACCGAGGTCTTTGACATGGGTAGGCCCATCCAGTCCTTCGGGGTCCTTGTGGATGAGTCCGGGGAAAACCCTGCTCCCGTTTTAGTGGGAACGATGGGATACAAGACCTCAGGCGGCGTGAATTTCATCAAGGGTAGATATTACGTCAAGATATCGGCCTTCAGCACTAATACGCCGGTTATCAATTTCGCGAAGGCATTCGCCGGCACAATTTCCCCGGGACAAGATTCCTTCCGTATATTTGCGAAGTTCCCGGATATAGGAAAAGTTGTAAAGACGAGATTCGCAAAAGAGGGTTATCGCGGTCTCGATTTCCTCCATAATGTGATCGAGCGCGAATACTCCACAGGCAACGGTAAGATTAAGGTGGCACTCATGGCAGACAGTAAACTTGAAACCGGGCGGCTTCTGTCCTCCTTTTCTGACTACTTCGGAAAATCGGGGATGCGGTACGAAAAAACTGAGAAGGGCGGAACTGATGTATATAGGGTCATGGACAAGTATGAGGGCAACTGGTTTTTAATCAGGTCACCCAATGCTGTCTTCGGCGTATTCGGAACCGATGACGAAGAAATACTGAAATTCTTTATGAAGGAAAAGGAATAAGAAAACATTTGAGGCAGACCTATGCCGTCGAAAAATAACAAAAGGGAGCCGGACATCAGCAGGAGACAATTCCTCCTAAAGACAGCCGCCACCTGCGGACTTGCGGCAACTGCAGGCGTCTGGGGATATGTTTTTTACAGTAAAGAGCCGGTCAGAAAGAGCACCGGCAGGATACTCACCTTCAAGGATTACCGTACGGAAGAGAAAACAGTCTATCCTAAGCTTGCGGTGGTCCATGGCCTGAACGCTGAGAAGATGGTCCGGGCAGCCATCGAAAAGATCGGCGGCATGGGCCGGTTTGTGAGCCCCGGCGATAGGGTCTTACTTAAGCCAAATGCAGCATGGGACAGACAGCCTGAGCAGGCGGCCAACACCAGCCCTGCGGTGGTTAGCGCTGTGGTTAAGCTATGTCTGGAGGCGCGGGCATCAGAGGTGTGGGTAACAGATATTCCAGTGAACGACCCCTACAGGTGTTTCGCCCGTTCAGGGATCGAGGATGCGGTAAAGAGGGCCGGCGGAAAGATCAGACTGACTACTGAAAACGACTTTGTCCTCACTGACCTCCGAGGAGAGTCTCTTAAGGTCTGGCCCGTCAGCGCCTTCTACCACCAGGCCGACAAGCTCATTAATCTGCCTGTCGTGAAACACCACTCGTTGAGCAAATGCACAATGGCCATGAAAAACCTTTACGGGTCCCTCGGCGGACAGAGGAACCGGCTGCATCAGGACATCAACTCCTCTATCGCAGACCTCGCTTCAGCTATAAGACCGACACTTACTGTCATGGATGCCACAAGGGTCCTTAAGAGAAACGGTCCGACGGGCGGCAACCTCTCGGACGTATCCATAGAGAACACGGTAATCGCCGGGGTAGACATGGTCGCAATTGAGTCTTACGGACTGAGGTTTCTTGATCTGAAGGTTGGGGATATTCCTTTTATCCTCATGGCAGAGAAGAAGGGCATCGGGATTTCCGACTGGAAATCACTGAACGTTGCCGAGATAAGCGTATGATACGAAAGATCCTCACTCTCCGAAATATCAGGAGACTCTACGCCCTCTTTTTCATGGC
>OUUY01000124.1 GCA_900302705.1 Candidatus Sulfobium mesophilum | reverse complement strand
GCCTTTGAGCTGGACCTGCCGTGACTTATGATGCACGCGCCGTTAATGCCCAGCAGAGGCGCGCCGCCGTATTCATCGTAGTCGGTTCTTTTCTTAAAGTTTCTTATCGCCGGCTTCATCATAAGATACCCGATCCTCCCGGTAGAAACCGATGTAATCTCTCTTTTCAACATCTTCAGGATGGTCTCGGCAAGTCCCTCACTGATTTTCAGCGCTATATTGCCGATGAATCCGTCGCAGACGATCACATCGGCCTTGCCGGTAAACATGTCTTTCCCTTCGATGTTGCCGATGAATTTCAGGTGTGTGCCCTTGATCAGTTTAAAGGCCTCTTTGGTGAGTTCGTTGCCTTTGGTGTCTTCTTCGCCGATACTCAGGAGGGCCACTTTGGGAACAGCCTTTCCGAGCAAAAGCTTACAGTAGGTATTGCCCATAAGGGCGAACTGAAGCAAATGTTCCGGCTTGCAATCGACGTTTGCGCCTGCATCAAGGAGAATAAAGGTGTCTTTCAGGGTCGGCATGACAGTAGCTATGGCAGGCCTGACCACCCCCTTCGATGTGCCCAGCAGCAGCAGGGAAGTCGCCATCACCACTCCTGAGTGGCCGGCGCTCACGAATGCGTCTGCCCTACCGGCCTTGACGAGTTCTATGCCTACTCTGATAGAGGAATCTTTTTTTTTCCTTATTGCTGCGGTGGGTGGCTCCTGCATCCCGATAACCTGCGATGCGTGTTCAAGGGAAATACGCTGCGGATCGTACCGTCTGCTGCGGAGATGCTGCCTTATAAGCGGCTCATTGCCGATAAGAATTATATCTATATCTTCCCGCTCATTTACGGTTTCGACCGCCCCTTCCACGTTGACCGATGGGGCGTAGTCCCCGCCCATGGCGTCAAGAGCCACTCTCATCGCTTATTTTTCGACGATCTCTAGAACCCTGTGGCCGTTATAGGTGCCGCAGCTGGCACACACCCGGTGAGGCTGTTTTAATTCTTTGCATTCGGGGCATTGGTTGAGGTTGGGCGTCTGTCCTTTCCAATTCGCTCTGCGCTTGTCTCTCCTCGCCCTTGAATGTCTGTGCGTTGGATTAGCCAATTTGTGCTCCTTTCATTTTTCTAAGAGACTCTTAAGAACTTCGAGTCTCGGATCAACTTCTTTCTGACTGCAGTTGCATTGTCCGGTATTGAGGTCCTGGCCACACTTGGGACATATGCCTTTGCACTGTTCGTCACAAAGAGGTTTCATCTGTGCATTCAGCAAAATCTGCTCCTTGAGCAGTTCCTGAAGATCGAGTTCCTCCCCCCGGTAAAAACCCATATCCAGCTCATCGTCCTTTAGTGCGTGTCTCTCAGGGCCCACTTCTTCCACCGGATGGTATACAACATTGACAGGTACTTCAAGACATTGTTCGAAATCTTTCAGACACCTGCTGCACTTGAGCTGCATTTCGGCCTTCAGACTGCCGCTAATGATGATTTCCCTGTCGATCTTGTTCAGTGACAGGCGCGAGATAACCGGGTAAGAAAGAGAAGTGTCATCTATATTTACCCTCTCCTTTATATCTACATCCAGGCCCTCGTCCGGGATATCAGCTATCAATATCTTCATTTTAAAAGACCGATAAACAACGAAATTGTCCTAAATTATAAAGATAATCCGCCGAATATGTCAAGAAAAGAGGCGGTAAAGCTGAATGGTTGAACTTTCACTGCCGTATATTATTTAATATCTGATATGTCTGAACTTACACCCCTTATGAAGCAGTATTTCAGCATCAAGGAAAGGCACGGAGATGCGATTGTGCTTTTTCGCTGCGGGGATTTTTATGAGATGTTCGGTGAGGACGCCGAAAAGGCGTCAAAGATTCTCCAGATAGCGCTTACCACGAGGGAGAAGTCCAGGGACAACCCTCTTCCAATGTGCGGGGTGCCTTTTTTTGCCGCCGAATCATATATCGCAAAATTGATAAAGGCAGGCAAGAAGGTAGCGGTCTGCGAGCAGATGGAAGACCCGAAAGAGGCCAAAGGGATAGTTGCGAGGGAAGTGGTGAGGATAATCACTCCTGGAACCCATTCACCTGAAAACCCGAAGGAAAATACGTATATCATAAGCGTTTTCCCTCATGGTCAAAGGCACGGTATCACGGCAGCAGATATCTCCACCGGAGAATTCATTGTGTTTGAGACTCTCGAAAATATCGAAGACGAGGTGGGCCGGTTTGAACCCAAAGAAGTGCTCATGCCGGCAAGCATAAAAGAGAATATCCACTACCAGGAGGCGCTGTCGTCGTTTTATCTGTCCGCAGTCGACGACTGGCTCTTCGATTATACCGAAGCATACAGGACGCTTCTGGGGCACTTCAGGGTCTCCTCTCTGGAAGGTTACGGGTGCGAAGGACTTACCGCCGCTATCTCTTCGGCCGGGGCACTTATCAGTTATCTTGAAAATACGCAAAAAGACGTAAGGTTCAAGAAGATCACGACATTGAAACAGAACGCAAATATGTTTCTTGATGCCTCCACGCAGAGAAACCTCGAACTGGTCCATAACCTAAGAGACGGCTCGCGTGATGGGACGCTTCTTCAGGTGCTGGATGAGACGTTAACCCCAATGGGAGGAAGGTTCCTGAGATCTGCGCTGCTCAGGCCACTGACCGATACGGGGGAGATTACGGCCAGATATGCAGCTGTAGAGTATCTCGCTGGCGACTTCGAGCGTCTTGAAGAACTCAGGACACTGATGAGAAAGGTGCAGGATATAGAGAGGCTCGCATCGCGGGTGTCGTCAGGCACGGCGAACGCACGTGACCTAGTTGCGATAAAGAATTCACTTGAAGTTCTGCCCAAGATAAAGAGATCCCTCTCGCTTTCAAAAGAATATGTTCTAAAAGAACTGTCCGGGAAAATCGGGGAGTTTGCTCTCCTGAGAGAACTTATTGAAAGGAGCATTGTCGATAGCCCCCCTCCCGGTGTCAGGGACGGCGGGATTATTAAGGACGGATTCAGCGATGAGATAGACTCACTGAGGGAGATCTCCACAAAAGGCAAAGGCTTTATCGCCGAGATGGAGCAGAGAGAAAAAAAGAGGACGGGCATATCCTCCCTGAAGATCGGCTATAACCGGATTTTCGGATACTATATCGAGGTCACAAAGACAAACCTCGAACTGGTCCCGGATGACTATTCAAGGAAACAGACTCTGGTGGGAAGCGAACGATTCGTCACTGCTGAACTAAAGGAATATGAAAGCAAGGTCATCGGTTCTGAGGAGAGGCTTAAGAACCTGGAATATGAGGTCTTCAGATGTGTTGTCGAATCGGTAAGGGAGGAGTCGGACGGGCTCATGGCAACGGCAAACGCCATCGCCTCAATCGATTTTCTTGCATCCCTCGCTGTGACGGCAAAAAGGTACAACTACGTCAGACCGTCTTTGGCGGATGCGCCGCTTATAGACATCGTAGACGGCCGACACCCGGTGCTTGAACGCGTGCTTTCACATGAACGGTTCGTTCCTAACAGTACTTTTTGCGATACTGCAGACAGCATGCTCCATATCATTACCGGGCCGAATATGGCGGGAAAGTCTACCTATATGAGGCAGGTTGCTCTGATCGTATTAATGGCCCAGATAGGCAGCTTTGTGCCGGCAAGTTCTGCCACCATAGGAATATCGGACAGGATATTCACACGAATCGGCGCCTCGGATTTCCTGGCGAAGGGCCAGAGCACCTTCATGGTAGAGATGATCGAGGCAGCCAACATAATGAACAACGCAACGTCCGACAGTCTTATCATACTGGATGAAGTGGGAAGGGGCACGAGTACATTCGACGGAATCAGCATCGCCTGGGCGATAGCCGAACATATCGTAAACGTTATTAAGGCGCGAACGCTTTTTGCGACCCATTACAACGAACTTACAGAACTAGCACTGGCCCTTGAAGGTGTGAAAAATTACAATGTCTCGGTCAGGGAGTGGGGCGACGAAATAATTTTTTTGAGAAAAATCGAGGAAGGGCCCGGCGACAAGAGTTACGGAATACAGGTTGCCAGACTTGCAGGAATCCCGCAGAGCATAATTAAGCGCTCCAAAGAGGTGCTGCATAATCTTGAGAAAGAGGAACTTAATGAGACCGGCAACCCCAAGCTGGCCAGCGGCAAGGGGAAAAAGCGAGGGGTACAACTCGATCTTTTCTCTTCCGTGGGCGAATCTATCGCAAATGAAATCATGAATATCGACACTGAACGGCTCAGTCCGGAGGGGGCTTTGGCCAAGATTATCGAGCTTAAAAAGAAGGCAAAATTTTAATTTGCCCCAACCTTTATTAATGGTATAGTAGAGTAACTTATTGGTTTGGGCATCCATCGTCGAGACTGAAAGCGCAGGGAAAAAAAGCACCCATTAAATATAAATGAAGAAGGAGGAAACAATGAATCCCGAAGATTTCAGATACCACAAGGAACACACATGGGTTAAAGTCTCTGGGAAAAAAGGGACTATCGGCATTACAGATTATGCTCAAGACTCGTTGGGAGACATCGTTTATATCGACCTCCCTGAAGTGGATGAGACGGTAGAGTCGAACAGTGAAATATCAGAGATTGAGTCTACCAAGGCAACATCTTCCGTCATATCGCCGGTCAGTGGCAAGATCTTGAAGGTTAACGAGGAACTGGCCGAGTCGCCAGAGGTAATCAATGAGGACCCGTACGGCAAGGGATGGATAGCCGTAATCCAACTGGATAATCCCTCTGAGGTGGACGATTTGATGGACGCCTCGGAGTATGAAAAATATGTTGAAGAGGAAGAGAAGTGAGAATCGTTATCGTCGGCAGCGGTCCCGGCGGATACGTTGCGGCGATAAAGGCGGCCCAGCTTGGAGCGCAGGTAACAGTTGTTGAGGATACTGAGGTCGGAGGCACATGTCTGAACCGGGGGTGCATACCTACAAAAACTATCATCTCGTCCTGTGATGTTCTTTCCAAAACGAGGGAACTGGGTAAGTTTGGGCTTGAGTTAAACGGCAGCGTTGTCCCCAACCTTGCAAAGATTATCGATAGGAAGAACAAGGTTGTCAGCATCCAGGTCAAGGGCATCAGGGGGCTTTTCAAAAGCTGGGGTATAGGCATCAAGGAAGGAAGGGGCGTTCTTACCTCCTCCCGCGGTGTCGAGGTGACGCTTAAGGACGGCAGCAGGGAAAAGGTTGAGGTTGACAGGATAATCATAGCAACCGGCTCCAGGCCTGCTGAGATACCGGTCTTTCCTTTTGACGGGAAGAACATACTGTCTTCCACCGACGCACTGGGCCTTACTGAAATTCCCAAGAGTCTACTTGTCGTTGGAGCCGGTGTGATAGGCTGCGAATTCGCCTGCATTTTCCGGGAACTGGGAACAGAGGTCACAATGGTGGAGATGATGGACAGGGCGGTTGCCACCGAAGACTTCGAGATCTCGGAACTTCTTGAGAGGGAGCTGAAAAAGAAGAAGATCACACTTTATACTGAAGTCGGAGTAGAAAAGGCAGAGGTAAGAGATGACGGGGTTCATGCCTTTCTATCTGACGGACGGGAGATAGTCTGCGAGAAGTTACTGGTTGCTATCGGGAGGACATTAAACAGTGATAATATCGGACTTGAGGCGGCCGGTGTGCAAAAGGGAAAGCGCGGAGAAATTTTGATAAATGAAAAGCTGGAGACAAATGTCCCTGGTGTTTATGCCATCGGCGATGTAAGGGGAGGGATGCTGCTTGCACATCTTGCCTCCCGGGAAGGTCTTGTGGCGGCAACCAACATCACGGGCGGCGATGATGTCATGGATTACCGCGTTGTGCCGGCAGCGATTTTTACATCGCCGGAAATTGCGTCAGTGGGCCTGCGCCAGCATCAGGCAGAGCAGGAGGGCCTCAAGATAGGGATCGGCCATTTCGAGTTCAGAGCACTCGGGAAGGCCCATGCGATGGGTGAGATTTCAGGTTTTATCAAGATCATAGGCGAAGAGCGGACTGACAGGATACTGGGCGCCCATATTATTGGCCCCCATGCGTCAGACCTCATTCATGAGGTTGCCGTTGCAATGAGGACCGGCAGGACGGTGGCCGATATCGCCGGCACGATCCACGCCCATCCTACTTTGTCGGAGGGCATTATGGAAGCGGCTGAAGACCTCCATGGCGAAGCGGTCCATGTTCCGAAAGAATAAATACACAATTTAAATTCCCATGCAGCCGAAAGAGGAAAAGGTTGGCTGGGCCGACAGTGCAAAAAAGGCGAACCATCTGCTCTTTTCGGAACTCGATGTTCTGATGCGTGCCCTCGACCGCTTTCTTAATATTGACAATCTTGCATATTCGACTGAGGATCTCACCAGCAGAGACTTCTACGAAGAGCTTGTTACTGTGCATGATACGATCCTTCGCGTGCTCGGCATCCTCGAAATTGCCATCCCGGAGAACAGGAGAAATGCATACTGGCTGCTGAAATTCGCTGAAACGAAACTCTTTTCCGCTGAGGGAAGAGACGATTTCCGCGAAGATATTTACAGGCAGGACACGTCTGAAAAAAGTCTTTATTCTCTTTATGACTCGTTCATAAACTTTAAGGGCGTTATCTCCGATCTTATCCGGGCAGGGACCATATCCTATATGAGTTTTTTGAATATCGGGCGCATGATCGGAAAGGAAATAAGGGAGAATGTGTACTTCAATCCTTTCGCCAGGAGCCTGAACCCTGAATTCGATGCCATCGCCAACCCCAAAATCTCCGGCATCGTTAAATCGATCGAACCAAATGAGATCAGGAAGTACCTCTCAGTTGTCTTTATCTACCTTTTCAGATTCCTGCGGTTTATGAGATTTATCGATATCGAGGGTCAACGCCCGGGGTCATTAAATGTCTCTTTGTCAATTCTTATTCTTCTTAAAGCTGAGATAACGGCATTTCAGGGATATGCCGCAAAAGCGGTCGGCAATATGATTGATCAGGAACTTGGAGGTTGTCTGAAATCCATCTCCTACCAGTTCTCAATGGAAAACAGGAGGGTTTATTTGCAGGAGCTTAGGGATATACAACGAAAGAAGGCGTACCTTGGCTTCAGGGGAAAAATAGAAAACTGCCACGGCATCCTGAAGAACCTGACCGAGCAGACTGTCGTCCAGCTTGCCCAGCACTTCAGGCCAGAAATTTCGGGAGAGGAGATATTCTCAAGTTTTGTTGACTAAAACACAACAGTCGATAAGGCTAAGGGAGGACATCATGGTCCTTCACAAGTTTACGCAGATCATCGATGAAAATACTGACAATGCCGGTGATAAACTGAGGGTTTTTGAATCGATGAGAAACTATATGTTATATTTTGAGGGTTCCACATTCAGACTGCTCAGGCATGACGATTATGAGGGGTTTGTCATGTTCTTTAAGGAGGTACGCTATGCCGGGAAGGATGCAGTGAGCGATCGCGGTTTCAAAAAACAACGGGACACTGTCCGGCAATTCAGGATCTTTCTTGAGACGGCATTACGGCATATCGGCAACAGAGCCGAACTTAGAGATAAAGAGGTCGACGCCCCGCGGCTTGATAGCCTGATAGGGAAACACATGTAATTGCGCAGTAAAATTCTATTTTATGCATGCAAAGGGAGGCTTAGGTGAGCGAGATTGTAGATATTGTCGCCAGGGAGATAATTGATTCCAGGGGGAATCCCACTGTCTCAGTCGATGTTTATCTGGGGAGCGGCGTGATCGGAAGTGCTGCTGTCCCCTCGGGTGCTTCAACAGGCAAGAGAGAGGCGCTTGAACTCCGGGACGGCGGCAAAAGGTTTCATGGCAAGGGGGTGCAGAAGGCGGTCAGGAATATCTTTGAGAAAATAGCTCCCGCCATACGTGGCGTCGATGCTTCGGAGCAGGTAATTATCGATAACCTTATGATAGAAATGGACGCAACCGAAAACAAGCGGCGGCTGGGAGCCAATGCAATATTGGGTGTGTCCCTTGCGGTATGCCGTGCTGCTGCCCTGGATGCAGGTCTGCCGATGTACAGACACCTTGGCGGGTTCAACGCGAAGGTCCTGCCGGTGCCCATGATGAACATTCTTAACGGCGGCGCGCACGCTGACAACAACCTCGATATCCAGGAATTTATGATCATGCCTGCGGGGCTTCCTGATTTTTCATCTGCGTTGCGCGCCGGTGCTGAAATTTTTCACACCCTGAAGAAGATCCTGAAGGGAAAGAGGCTTAATACCTCGGTCGGAGATGAAGGAGGTTTTGCCCCCGATCTTCCTAGTAACGAAGAGGCGCTAATGCTGATCATGCAGGCAGTGAAGGAGGCGGGCTATATTGCGGGTAAAGATGTATATCTGGCCCTTGACGTGGCTGCTTCAGAATTTTACGAAAAGGGCCTTTACAGATTTGAAAATAAAAAAGCAACATATAAGGACATGATTGACTATTACGGCAGGATTATTTCAAAGTACCCCGTGCTGTCAATTGAAGACGGCCTGTCCGAAGGCGATTGGGAGGGATGGGCTGCTCTTACCTCTTCCTTGGGAAAAAAGGTGCAGCTGGTTGGAGACGACCTCTTCGTTACAAACACAAGGATCCTCAAGTGCGGCATCGAGAAAAAGGTTGCCAATTCGATTCTCATAAAGCTCAATCAGATAGGAACAGTGACAGAGACTCTCGATGCCATCGAAATGGCCAAGACCGCGGGCTACACCGCTGTCATATCGCACCGCTCAGGGGAGACTGAAGACACTACGATCGCAGACCTTGCGGTAGCATGCAATACGGGTTTCATAAAGACCGGATCTATGGCCAGAAGTGAGCGTATCGCCAAGTATAACAGGCTTCTTCTCATCGAAGAGGAACTGGCGGGAGCTTCTGAATACAGAGGAACAAGGGCTTTTTATAATCTCAGATAATGAGCGCACACAACCTTTTAAGGAAACAAGTGGTATCCGAGGTCAGGAAGCGAAGACTGATCTTCTGCACGTTCGTGGTCCTTAGCTTCGTATACCTTTCAATAAGTCTGCTTTTCGGAGACGCCGGGCTACTGCGGTACATTGAGCTGAATAAAACAAAAAAAGGCCTGGAAAAACAGCTAGTTGAGATAAACAGACAGAATGAGCAGATAAGGACGCAGATCAAACTCCTCAAAGAAGACCCTTTTTATAAAGAAAAGTTGGCCAGAGAGGAATTCGGACTGGCCAAGCCCGACGAGTATATATTCAAGTATGAGAGATAATCCCCCCCTTTATGTGGCCTTTGTCTGGCACATGCACCAGCCTTATTACAAGGACCCTCTGAACGGTTATTACCGGCTTCCCTGGGTTAGACTTCACGGTACAAAGGACTATCTCGATATGGCAGAGATACTGAAAGACTTTCCGTCTGTCCGGCAGAATTTCAACTTTGTTCCCTCCCTGCTGGAGCAGCTGGTTGACTATTCTGAAGGGACTGCTAAGGACCTCTACCTTGAAGTAAGCAGGAAAAGAGCTAAGGAACTTAGTGAGGACGATAAGATCTTCATACTTGAGAATTTCTTTCTTGCGCACTGGGACAACATGATCAAGCCTTTCCCCAGGTATTATGAGCTCCTTGTGAAAAGAGGAACACACCTCATCACGAGCGACCTTGCAAGAGCAATAAAGTATTTTAGCGAAGGCGATTTCCTTGACCTGCAGGTTTTCTTTAATCTCTGCTGGATTGACCCGCTGTTTAGGGAAAAGGACCCGTTCCTCCGGATGCTCTCCGAGAAGGGCCATAGTTTCACCGAAGAGGAAAAGGTGCTTTTACTCGAGAAACAACTTGCGATTGTGGGCCGCATCATCCCGACTTATAGGGAGATGGCATCCCGCGGGCAGATAGAACTTTCTTTTTCACCGTTCTACCATCCTATTTTGCCGCTTCTGTGCGACACTGACACCTCGCGGGTGGCGATGCCGAATGTGAGACTCCCCAGGCAGCGTTTTGTACATCCCGAAGACGCTGACGCACAGATGAGGATGGGAATTGAATATTTTGAAAAAGTTTTCGGCTTCAGGCCTGGTGGGATGTGGCCTTCGGAGGGATCGGTGAGCGAAGAGGTGGTCAAGCTTGCTGCAAGGCATGGCGTCAGGTGGCTTGCCACCGACGAGGGGATCCTCTCCAATTCCCTGGACAGACGCATAAGGGACAACTCAGGCAATTTGACTGAGCCGGACCTGCTCTATAAGGTATATTCTTATGAAGGCGTCTCTATTGCTTTCAGGGACCATGTAATGTCTGATCTGCTGGGCTTTGTATATTCACAGTGGGAACCCCGTACGGCCGCTGGGGACTTGATAGGGAGGCTTAGGTCAATCGGGAACTCTGTTCGAAGCGGTGAGCCCCGTATGGTGTCTATAATTCTAGATGGCGAGAATGCGTGGGAACACTATAAAAATGACGGCCGCGATTTTTTTCTTTATCTTTATGAAGGGCTGTCGCGGGAAGAGAGGATTAGGACTACTACTATTTCCGGGTTTATCAATGAATTTGGCGCAGGCAACAGGCTGGAGCGGGTTTTTCCGGGCTCCTGGATAAACTCGAATTTCGGGATATGGCTCGGTCATGAGGAGGATAATCTCGCCTGGGACTATTTGTCTGACACAAGGGACAGACTTCAGGAAATTCAGCGACAAAACCCGTCTCTTGACACAACCAACGCCTGGAAGGCGCTTTATGTGGCGGAAGGCAGCGACTGGAACTGGTGGTATGGAGATGAGCATTCAACTGAGACGCAGCAGGATTTTGACGAACTCTTCCGGTTTAATCTGATGAAGGTCTATAAAGAAGTTGGAAATGATGTCCCTGCGCAGCTTTTTGTTCCGATTTTGCGTCATGACAGGGGTGTTTCCCCTACGCTAATGATCAGGGGTTTCATCAAACCGAGGATCGATGGACTCGTTACGAGCTATTATGAGTGGTATCAGGGTGCACAGCTTGATGTGAAGAAGTCCGGAGGCAGCATGCATAAGTCAGAGAGTCTTATCGTAACGGTGTATTACGGCTTCAACGCAGATTCGCTTTTTCTCAGGATAGACCCGAAGATACCCTTTGCCGAGTTTGAGGAAGACACAGAATTTCTGGTTGTTACGTCACGGCCGGCCGACATTAGGATATCGTATCCGATCAAGGGTGAAGGGAAGATGGCCGAACTCTACGAAAAGACAAAAGATGAATGGAAGAAGGTAAAAGATATCAGTGAAGTTGCTGCTGTGGACGTATTTGAGATTGGCATCACTTTTGCGGACCTGAAGGCTCGGGAAAAAGACGAGATCAACCTTTTTATATCCGTAAGAAAAGGCGGAGAGGAGATCGAACGATGCCCCTGGCGCGGACATATCAGCGTCCTTGTGCCGACCGAAGACTTTGAGGCCATGATGTGGTATTGATGTGCAAGACAGCCTGCCCGGATGAAGTTTAAAGAGCAGTTTTCTTTTTTATCGATGTGTTCTTTTTTTTAAAATTTATTCTTCGCCCGGTTTTTTCAAAATCTTTATTTAGAATCTATCTCAAAATCAAATATTCATCATAAGCCCATGGTGTGTGATTCCGGCTTGCTTGCCCGCAATATTTTTGGAGGTCAAGACTTCCCCTTTCTCCACTCCTTGGTAAGGAGGGGATGGGGGAGTGAAAGATTCTCAACGAGTCGTAGACCGAGGTAACCCGAATTTCTTCGGGACCGATGACGCCGTTCGAATGCATCTCCGCACAAATTTGGTGACGTATAGTGAGAGTTCTGACAGTGTTGGCCGTGGCGGTTTTTTTCTGGTATGATTACAATGTGAATTTTTTTTACCATAAAGAGGAGACAGTTTTTCATGGCGGAAGAAAAGAAGGAAAAGTGGCTTAATTACCTCGCACTGACAACGGTTGTTTTTGCTGTCTGCGCGACATTGTCGACCTTTAAGGGTGGAAATTTTTCGACCCTGGCTGTAATGAGCCAAAGTCAGGCGTCTGACCAATGGTCATATTATCAGGCAAAGAGTATCAAAGGATATGTTTATGAGATACAAAAAGAAAAGCTGGAACTCGAACTTAAGGTGATGGGGCAAAAGGCAGCTAAGGGTATTGCGGAGGAGTACGAGAAAAAGCTGGATGCATACGCAAAGAAGATAAAAAAATATGAAGATGAAAAAGCAAAGATAGAAAAAGAGGCTAAGGAACTCGAAAGAGTACGGGCCGAAGCTCAGAGGCATTCCAGGGCGTTCGGGGTGGCGGTCATATTTCTGCAAATAGCGATCCTGCTGTCGTCGATTTCTGCTCTGATGAAGAAAAAAATTCTATGGCTGCTTGGTTCTGTCGTCGGGGTTTTGGGCATAGTATATTTTATGAACGGTTTTTTCCTTTTTATCAAATAGCGTCTGTTCATGGTTATTTAAGGCCGGCACTCACATATTGTCATTGTCCGGCTTGACCGGACAATCCAGATGGCATCAAAAAAATGGATTCCCTCCAGGAGCCATGGCCGATCAAGTCGGGGGAATGAAGAACAAAAAAGGAAGGAAACTTTCTTATAAAAAGCGGCGGATAGTGAGATGCAGAAAATTCATCTGAAAAGGACTAAGAGAATCAACGGAGGACATCTGTGGGTGTTTTCCAACGAAATATATGAAAGCACAAGGGGATATGCTCCGGGCTCTCTTGTAGAGCTTTTTGACCGGCATGAGAGTTTCCTCGGGACAGGGTACATTAATCCCAACAGCCTTATATCGGTGAGGGTACTTTCCAGGGAGCGGGCGGAGATAAATCGCGACTTCTTTGTAAAGCGCATGCGTGAAGCTTTCGACTTAAGGAGAAGGTTATTCGAAGGTCGGGATGCTCTCAGGCTCATATACAGCGAGGGGGATTATCTCCCCGGACTGATAGCAGACAGATATGGCAAGTGTATTGTCCTTCAGTTTCTCACCTATGGCGTGGAATCCTTTAAGGACATGATTATAGAACTTGTCGATGAAATACTCGCCCCGGATGTAATTGT
>OUUY01000127.1 GCA_900302705.1 Candidatus Sulfobium mesophilum | reverse complement strand
CCGTACCAACCTTGAGGCCCATGCCGGTGATAGCGGTTGTGGCCGCTGCCTGCGCCATGCCCACTACGTTAGGCACTGTTACTGTAGGCTGAGTACCGGTGCCCGTTGCGCTCACAGATGCGCTCCCGCCGTCGCTCGTAATATTCATGGTCGCGCTCTTTGCGCCTGCGGTTACAGGTGCAAACGTCACACTTAAAGCCGCGGTGCCCCCGGCAGCAATAGGTGAAACAGTCGTCGGAGAGATTTTAAAATCGGCACTGGAAGATGCGATGCTTGTAACGTTAAGAGTAGCTGTGCCGGTGTTGGATATTGTAACTGTCTGGCCGGCAGATGTGGTGCCCGTCGGCTGATTGCCAAATGAAAGGGTTGTGGGCGACACACTCAGCTGAGGCGCAACGCCTGTGCCGGTAGCGCTAACCGAGCCGCTTCCTCCGTTACTAGCAATGCTTACGGTAGCGGTCTTTGCCCCGGTTGTTGCGGGCTTAAAAGCAAGAGTGAATGTCTGACTCGCGGCTGCTGCAACATTAAAAGGTGTGGCCGGTGCCGTCAGAACGAAATCGGTAGTATTGCCATTTGTGATACTGCTGACGGTAAGCGTTGCCGTACCAGTGTTCGATATAGTCACTGTCTTTGTTGCTGAAGTGGCACCGGCAGTCTGATTGCCGAATGCCAGGGTTGTCGGTGATACGCTCAGAACAGCCGCTGCCGGCTTACACGCCGGGTCATCCAAATCATAAAGAAGATTACCGTCGTTGTCGAGGCCGATACCAGTGGCATCCGCCAGCCTTCCTTCGAACCCGGCAGCAGCGGGGTTGCATGGGTCGTTGACCTGGGTCGTGCCACTGGTAGTCCCAAAGGTCGCCGCATATACTGGTCGTAAAACATTTTCAGGGTCCGGGGTTGGATCGCCCATATGGCAATCGTAGCATGTTGTATCGCCGCGACTATTTACATGGTGCGCCCTCAGGCCGGGACCGTCATGACATCCTGAGCATGAAAGATTAAACGGTGCCGTGCCGTTCGACTGGGATGTGTAAACCGGCGTTCTGCTGGTCCCGAAGTGGCAGGCGTCGCAGTTGAGGTTGAGCATACCCGGTGTGTTTTGAGTTGGTGAGTATCTGTGCACGTCATGAAGATTGCCGCGCCATGCCGGGCTTGCGGCCTTTGCCGCGGCCAATGAACTATAAGTCGGGGATGTGAACGACCCGTGACAGATCGCACAATCTGAGTAGGTTTGATAAGCAGTTGCATTAGATGCAAGGAACGCAAGGACAAATAGAACAAAGATACTGAAACTGATGCGGGTTACATACGATTTGTTCATACAACCTCCATTCGTTTCTTTTCTCATTTTAAGAACCTAGCCCTTCTTACGCGGAAACAGACGTTCCTGCCGGACTCTTGTTGCATTCTCTATCCGGGCTAAGCGTGTGGTCTGCGCCTTCGTCTCTGTTTCACCTCCTTTCATCTGAGCGGTAAACGGGCCCTTTTCTCAGCGCCCTGCCAAACGGATGTGTTGGATAGCGTAAGCGACGGAAATTAACTTTCGATTAAGGAACGGTTAACTCTTGATTAAACTTCGGTTAGCTTTTCTTAATCTGCATCCCCCAATTGAAGAGCATGAAACACAGGCGGGTGCAGCAGAAGTTCTCAATCGGAGGGCTAATACTGGGAACCGTTGGGGCTATTTAGGGAGAATAAAAAAGAAGTTGTTGCCGTAATCGACCGCCTCATACCCGGTCACGCCACCGTGCAGCTCAACGACATTCTTGACAAATGCCAGGCCATGGCCCGTGCCTGGAACACCAGAGGCATTCGAGGAGCGGTACCCTTCCTCAAAAAGCTTTGTCCTTTCTTTCGGAGCTATCTGCGGTCCTGAACTGAACACATTATATTTGATGCCGTCTCTGCGCGGACCAAAAAAGTCCCTGACTATCTCGTGGCCATAGGCGATATATTTTTTCTTCCCGCCGAGTATCTCAACCTCACGGGTATATTTGAGGGCGTTTGAAAAAAGGTTCGCATAAACCTGTGCGATCAGACCCACATCAACCACATTGATAATCTCCTGTTCCGGGATGCCGCTCATCCGGTCGTCTATGGAGATCCCCGCCCTTTTAAACTGCTCAATATAACGCTCAAGTTGGGGCTGGACAACGTCTTTTTTCATATTGCATGCCTTCGCTCGGATAGTGAGGCGTCCCTGATCAAAATGGCTCTTTCTGAAAAGGGTCTCAATAAAGAGAGACATATTTTTATAATGCTTTTCCAGATTTTCGAGGTCGCCGGTCAACCCCTGATTTACGTCGGCCAGTTCCCTCAGGGTACCTTCCATCAGCGCCTTGTCGCATCTGCCCCCGGCATAACATGTGGTAAGGAAATCTTCGATCTCGACATTTTTCATGATCTTTCCCCTGAGGCGCCTGAGGAAGAGCTTATAGACCATATTAGGGACAATGATATTATGTTCGATATCGGCAACAAGAGAACGAATAAACTTAAGGTGCTCGATATTCTTCTCTACGAGAAATTTGTTGTGAAGTCTGAACCCGATGCGGTTTGCGTACTTCTCAAAAAAGAGCTGCCTGTGATTATCCATGCTTTCCACCGGGTAAACCTCAAGCAGCCCCAGAACATCGCCTTCAACATGAAAAGGCAACTGGCTTATAAGAAGTTTCTTCCCCCGGATAGGCAACACCAGGCTCTGCCTGTCGGTGAAACGCGGAGTATGCGCCTGTTTTATGTAATCCGGTGCGGGGCCGTGCAGGTCGTACACGCCCTCTTCCGACGTTGCTGCAAGCGTCGTGTCCCCGATTTTGGGGTCGAAGATAAAGAGGCGGGCATCAAGCCCGAAAAAACTTTTCGGGACCGCTACGCAAAGCGTATAAAAGTCCCCCATACCCCCGAACTCCTGAGCAAGGTCAAAAAATGTCTTCAGTGCGTCATTTTCAAGCTTGGTAAAATTATAATCCTGATAATCAGCTTTTTTTTGCGCTATCCGCTCTGAAACTTTTTTTGATATTGCCATTCTGGTTCAAATCCCCCAACGATCCCTGGTAATGCGTTAATTTTATCACATACGTAATTTTTTCGACTGATCTTCACATGTTATTCATGTTTGGGTCGTAGCTTAAAGGGAAGAGGGACGTTGATAATGATGGAGACTCTGAAAAAATTATTAATGATTGGGGTGATTTCAATGATCGCTTTTTCAACTTCTGAGGCTTCAGCAACCGAGAAAGCAACGTTTGCGGGCGGATGCTTCTGGTGTATGGTGCCACCTTTTGAGAAACTCGACGGGGTTAAGGAGGTATTATCTGGGTATACCGGCGGATATAAGGATAATCCGACCTATGAGGAAGTATCAGCAGGTAAGACCGGTCATGTCGAGGCTATAGAGGTGACTTTTGACCCTTCACGGATTTCCTACGAAAAGCTGCTCGATGTTTTCTGGCGTCAGATAGACCCTACTGACCCTGGGGGCCAGTTCGTCGACCGCGGGTCCCAGTACAGGTCTGTGATTTTTTTCCATACTCAGGCGCAAAAAGCCCTGGCCGAAAAATCGAAGGAGGCACTTGCAAAATCCGGCCGTTATTCAAAGGCTATCGCCACAGAAATCCTCCCGGCCGGAAAGTTTTATAAAGCTGAGGAATATCACCAGGACTACTGGAAAAAAAACCCGGTGCGTTATAAATTTTATCGCTACAACTCCGGGCGTGACCAGTTTCTGAAAAAGGTGTGGGGTAATGAAAACGTATCTCAGGGAGATGCACTGCCGGGGGCGGCCGACAGATGGAGGACATTCGTGAAACCTTCGAAGGAGGAGCTCAAAAAGAGACTGACGCCTATACAGTACAAGATAACGCAGGAAGAAGGAACAGAGCCGGCCTTCAGGAATGAATATGCGGAGAATAAACGCGAGGGCATATATGTGGACGTCGTCTCTGGTGAACCTCTTTTCAGTTCACTCGATAAGTATGATTCAGGGACCGGCTGGCCGAGTTTCATCAGACCGCTCGAACCTGCCAACATCGTCGAAAAAGAGGACCGGAGTCTGTTTTTCATGAAGAGAACCGAAGTGCGGTCCAAACACGGGGATTCTCATCTCGGGCATGTTTTCAATGACGGCCCGAAACCGACAGGCCTCAGGTACTGTATGAACTCAGCAGCCTTGAGGTTTATCCCCAAAGAGGAGCTTGCAAAAGAAGGGTACGGCGAGTATCTGCCTCTCTTCAAGAAACAGGCGGTAGCCAAATAATGGACAAAGTCTGAAGCCCTAAAACATGTCCCAATGTGGCCTCCACACTTTTACGGCAGGCCACACTTATTGACATACTATGTAACGTTCGCAGATGGTTCTTGCCGTGGCCTAACTAGCTGAATTCTTGAACAAAGAAGAAAGTTATGGTGTTTCCTGGTCTTCAGGCATATATCTTGTTTGTATTGACCCGAATACCCTCAGATAGCCTTTCATAAGGAGACAGCATAATGAAAAGTGGTTTGTTTGAGCCCCTGCCAAGAAGGATAATCGATGTCCCAAGAAGTATCCGGATAAAGGCAGAGATGCCGGAGATATTTTTTTTCACATTCGAAAGGTGTTTTCTCGCATCAACGCCCACCAAAAAAGGGAATGCGGAGAATATATGCCCCTTCACGCTTGAACCCGTCTGCATGAGAACGCGAGCCCTGTCTGCAGTCCAGGACTGAGGTACTGCTTTTCTTGCAGAACATTTGCTTAAACCGGGGAATTATATTTTCAGCCGCTGGCAACTGCTGTGACGCTAATGCTCAGGCTGCGCTTTTTTATTGACCCCTTACTGCTAAACAGAAACCTGGAAAGGAACCCGGCCGTCAAGCATCAGTTCACCAAGATAAGAGCTTGATTTGAGCTCGGCGCTTTCAATAAGGTCGTCTTTGGTCATTCCATATAGCGGCATGAAGGCGTGACAGACAAAAAGCTTCACATTAAAATCCTCAGCCAGCGTCTTAAGCATTTCTCCGACTATAACCTTCTGCCCTTCGAGTTCCATCGATATGGTTTCGGCAATACCCTTCTTAGCAAGCTGAACTCCCTCGCCCATAAGAAAAAAGTCCAGTTCAATCTCGTCATCGAATGCCTTCATGTTTGTCGCGGTCTTCATCATAACGATCACTTCGGCAGGCTTTTCAGTGGCATGTGAAAGGACAAAGACAAATTTTTTTCCGGTCATAATAATCTCCTTTGTAGAAAAATTGTTGCACAATTTAGCATATTTTAAACAATTGGTCCGATCTGAGTCAAATATGGAAGGACGCCAACGGGACGCAATCTAATGGCTTCAGTGAGCTTCTTGTGCATCGGCGGATTGCATGATAGCATACAAAAAGGAATAGTCTTGTGTGAAGACCGCTATGCTAATAGGTAAAAATGAGAATGAGTGTTGGCAAAGATACTGATATCAGGCTCAGCACCGGGGCCGCGAAACCGCCTCCGCGGCTTGAGATTGTCCTTAAGTGCGACTCCATCGGCAGCATGGAAGGGGTCACGGCCGCACTGTCAAAAGTCCCAGTCACCGGCGTCGAAATACTAACGATTCACAGCGGGGTTGGGGCTGTCACTCAGTCGGATGTCTTAATAGCCGAGACAGCAAGCAGGCTCATTGTGGGGTTTCAGGTCGGCGTGGTGGCCGGACTCGAAAAAATACTCAGGGAGCGGCATGTCGAGATCCGTCTCTACGATATCATCTATAAGCTCTCTGATGACGTAAATACAATTGCCCAGGGAATGGTTTCGCGCGCCGCCGAAGAAGAGATAACGGGTTCGGGCAAGGTCGTCGCCTTATTTAAAAGCACCAGAAAAGGGATTATCATAGGGTGCGAGGTCGGAATGGGACATCTGGCAGTGGGACAGCATTTTCGCATCATCTCAGCCATGGGGCCGATCTACTCAGGCACTATTGAGTCGCTCCACATCGGTGAACAGTCTGTCCAGAAGGCCACACCAGGCCAGAAAGCAGGCATAAAAATTAAAAATTTCAACAGGGCTAAGATCGGAGACCTTGTTGAAAGCTACCGGCCCCAACCTTTTAGTAAGGGCAGGCCATGGGAGCCGAAAGGGGAAGTAATCAGACGCTGATGTCTTCCTCAGATTCTTAACCGGCAGCGATTGATTTGCATCACTCCGAATGCACACTAAATACGCGGATGATTGAAGCAAGGGGGCACGATGAGAATATTTGATGTCGTCGTAGTAGGAGCTGGTGATGTCGGGTTGAATATCGTATTTAATGCCGCATCTGAGGGTCTGAAGGTCGCTCTTTTGGACAAGGGCAATGTGGGAGGCACCTGCGTAAACAATGGATGCGTGCCGTCGAAAACGCTTATTCATGCAGCCGACAGGATAATGGAGATCAGAGAGGCCTCGAAACTGGGCATCAGCACGAAGATTGCCGACATTGACTTCAGGACGGTCATGGGGAGAATGAGAGGCGCGGTTGAAAGCGGAAGGAATTCAATAAAACAGGCGATAGAGGAAACTGAAAACATCTCTTTTTTTGCAGGTGAGTGCCATTTCCTGGACGACCACACAATCGAGACAGGGAGAGAAAGAATAAGAGGGAAAAAGATTTTTATCGCCTCGGGGACTCGCCCTTCAATGCCCCCGGTAAAGGGGCTTGACAAGGCACGCTATCTGACGAATGAGAGTGTGCTGGATTTAGAGGAAAGACCCGACAGCATGGTCTTCATCGGGGGCGGATATGTTGGACTCGAATATGCTCATTTCTTCTCTGCATTAGGTGCCAAAGTGACTATTGTGGATAGGAATGAGACCCTCCTTCATTTTGAAGAGCCTGAAATATCGGCCCTGCTGAAGAGCGAACTTGAAAAGCGCGTGCGTTTGCATGTGGGAGTCGAAACCATTGAAGTCAAAGAGGCTGATCACGTATATAAAGTACATATAAGAAACATCGCCACCGGGGATACTAAAGAAATTTTTGCAGAGACGCTTATGGTGGCTGCTGGCAGGAAGTCAAACGCCGACCTTCTTCATGTCGAAAATGCCGGGATTGAAACGGATAAGGCCAATTTTATAAGAGTTGACGAATATCTAAGGACTAACAAACAACATATATGGTCGGTCGGCGACGCTATAGGACGGGCGATGTTTACCCACGCTGGAGACAAGGAAGCCGAACTGGCATGGCATAATGCAACTCATCGCAAAAAGATCAAAATGGACTTCGGCTCGGTCCCGCACGCTGTTTTTACTTACCCCCAAATCGCCTCCGTTGGTCTTACAGAGGAAAAGGCACGAAAGGACCACGAGGTCCTTGTCGGCAAGGCACATTATTCCGATACTGTTATGGGGGCTGCTATGGGAGAAACAGGCGGCTTCGCCAAGGCGATCGTCGAAAAAGGTGCTGGAAGGATCCTCGGTTTTCATATTATAGGCCCTCATGCTGCAATGCTAATACAGGAAGTTGTAAATGCGCTGATACTTGGGGACGACATAAAATCTGTTACGGGATGCATGCATATATTTCCCGCGCTCTCAAACCTGATACCGGAAACTCTTGGCAACCTCGAATAATATTAAAGCACATGCGGAATGTCAGCAGCGCTGCGTGGTAATTTTCAGCCATGAATAAGGACAGCGAGGCGCGTAAGCGGGAGAAAGCGGCAGCTGCCCGCCGGAGTCTCTCTTTCGTGCGCAAAGGTTATGTGGTAGGACTTGGGACCGGTTCGACTGCCTCCTATGCTATCCGTTTTCTGGGGGAAATGGTCCGTGCCGGTTTGGAAATCCAGGCCATACCTACATCTGTCGTCTCACATAATCTGGCGGTCCGTGAGGGGATCCAGCTGACAACTCTTGAGGAGCATACAAGCATTGACATCACAATCGACGGAGCGGACGAAATCAATCCTGAACTGCAACTGATAAAAGGCGGAGGCGGAGCCCTTCTGAGGGAAAAAATTGTGGCAGCAGCGTCCCGCAGAGTGATTATTATCGCAGATTCTTCCAAACAGGTCGCGGCGCTCGGAAAGTTTCCCCTCCCGGTGGAGATAGTGCCTTTTGCCCAGGCCGTTCTTGCGGAGCGGATCGCATCTCTCGGCGCATCTGTCACCCTGAGAAAGGGACCCGGCGGTAAGCCATTCATTACAGAGGGAGGGCATCATATTCTGGACTGCTTTTTCGGACGAATTCTGAATCCTTCAGCGCTTGCAGGCGAGCTAAAGCGCATGCCGGGGGTCATTGAGCATGGCCTTTTTCTGGACCTCGCAGATACAGTGCTTATAGGCAAGGGCACAGAAGTCGTCGAACTGCATCGTACCTCATAACCCCGGTTCAAAGCTCAGCTATTAAATATATTGTTTGTATGCATCAACATGATGAAACAACGAGTTCATTTTTTTGACCCTTTCTTTTTTCCGAGGTATATTGTAAGAAAGAGATACAGATGGAGAATGAGCGAAGATGAAAAAAATGCGAATTATAAAGCTAATCATGCTTTTTACGGTTATCGCCTGCTCCCAATCAATCTCTATCGTGGGCGTCGGGACGATTGACTCCATTCCCAAGGCTACCTACACAATGTATTCATACGTCGCACCTTCTGCGCCGCAGTTGAGGGCTGTTTTTCTGAAGAGTCCTGACTCAGCCGTTGAAGTCGTCCCCTACTCGGTGCAAATAACTGCGGCCACCGCCACGCCGGACGAAGCCCTCGCCTGGGTGGAAAAAGGCCCCGGATTTAAGCGGATATTCTTTTACAGAGTGGACTTCAGGGGAAAGACTATAGGCTACCTTTTGATGCCCGAAAGACATAGTTTTGCGCGCCGTTACTTAGAGGTCAACATTTACGAGCGGGACGGTAAGATATACTTTGTCCCCTCCGAGCAGGGCGTGGATGATTGAGGAGTTGTGGGATAAATGGCACACAAATTTACAATAATACCTTCAGAGGAGATCCGATCCCTCCTGAGGAAGGTGGAAACGGCAATCACTTCCAATGGGGGCAACCTTACTGGAAATGAGGAAAAAGGAGTCTTTTTCGGCAGGACCCCACTTGGATTTATCAAGGGAGAATATTGCTGCACTTTGGACAATAGCATAACAGTGACTATAGTAGACAAACCCTTTTTTGTGCCTTACGGTGTGATTGAATTAAAGATAAGGGAATATTTCAGCTGACGGGGCTTTGCTGTTTTGCCGCATGACTATCATTTAGCCTCGAGCGTATAAGTGCAGCGTTTATAGCAGGGGGTACAATGCCTTTAAAAAAATTGAAAGACTACCTTGAGAGCGAAAAGGTCAAATATGAATCACTTGCCCATTATGAAACATACACATCTCAGGAAACAGCCCAGTCAGCCCGTGTACCGGGCAGGGAACTGGCCAAGACAGTGATCGTGAAGATTGATGGCAAAATGGCGATGGCAGTATTGCCGGCCTCCAAGAAAATCGATTTCAACCTATTAAAATCCGCTGCGGGCGGGACCGTGGAACTTGCTGCCGAACAGGAATTCGAAAGCATATTTCCTGACTGTGAGGTCGGCGCCATGCCGCCCTTCGGGAATCTTTACGGTATGGAGGTTTATGTTGACGAAGGCCTCGCACAAGATGAAAAGATAGCCTTCAATGCATGCTCCCATATTGAACTCATAAAATTGTCCTATAAAGACTTCTCGAGACTTGCAAAACCAAAGGTCATCAGGCTGACTTCATGATCTTATCTACATTGAAATCCTGCCCCGTTTTGACAATGCAGACGTTCGACATCGTATAATATCGATATCGCATAATAACTTTTAGGTCTTATATACAGAGACATCGATGCAGATCAACAAACATGTTCACGCGGTAAAAGTTCCTTTTTCCATCACGACCCCCTCGGGGCTTTACATGGAACGCTTTGTCTATGTCTATATTATATACGGCACTAACGGCGTCCATCTTATTGACACTGGCGTTGCCTCGGAAGAAGAAAGGATCTTCGATTATCTGAGGAATACGGAACGCAAGGTAGAGGATATTTCGCTGATCGTGCTTACGCATACCCATCCTGATCATATAGGAGCTGCAAGGACCATAAAGGCCGAAACAGGCTGCCACATCGCAGTGCACCCGGCTGAAAAGGAGTGGATAGAAAACGTGCAAAGCCAGGCCAGGGAGCGGCCTGTGCCGGGGTTCGATTCTCTTGTGGCAGGATCGGTGAAGGTTGACAGGATTCTTGAAGACGGAGATGTTTTTGATTTAGGCTGCGGACTGAGACTTCAGATCTTTCACACGCCGGGCCATTCAAAGGGCTCCATCTCCATTCTTCTTCTTGGATACATGACGCTTTTTACAGGAGATGCGGTACCCGTCCCGGGAGAAATGCCGATTTATGAGGATGTACTGGCATCAGTTTCATCTATAAGAAAGTTGAAACGCATTGAAGGAGTACGTCATCTTCTCCCTTCATGGGACGAACCGAGAGAGGGCGACGAGGTATATAAACGAATGGACGAAGGACTTGACTATCTGCAACGCATCCATGATGCGGTATTAAAGACAGCCGGGAATAACTCATCCCCCGACCCGATGAAATTGTGCGGCAGTGTTCTCGGTGAGCTCGGGTTACCGCCTGAAACCGCAAATCCTATTGTAGCAAGATCCATCGCGGCACACCTGAAATTGCGTGACCGGCGCAACATACTTTAGCCCAGCTTACTTCTAAAACCCTCTTCCTGTTGCACATATGATGGCTGTCTTTTGATTTTTTCAAAAAAAAGCAGGAGAGGATTACTCCTCCCCTGCCTCTTCAGATCAAGATTCTAACTGAGGTGTTTGTTGACAAGTTTGGTCATATCGAACATCGAGACCTGCCTTTTTCCGCCGAAGACAGCAAGGAGGTTGGCGTCAGCATTAATGTTCCTTTTATTAATGGTATCCTGAAGCTTATTCTTTTTGATATACTCCCATAACTTCTTGGTGATTTCTGTCCGCGGAAGCGGCTTGCTGCCAACTACCCTGGCAAGCGCGTCACTGGGTTGCATGGCCTTCATAAATGCCGGATTAGGGGTCCTCTTCTTCTTTGCAACTTTCTTCGGGGCTGCTGCCTTTTTGGCCGGTTTTTTTGCGGCTGTCTTTTTGGCAACCTTCTTGGCCGTAACTGCCTTCTTGACTGGCTTCTTGGACGTCGTCTTTCCTTTCGCTGCCATCATCATCCTCCTTAAGTTATGAGATATAGGGTCTTGCTCCCTCTGCCTGGACGCACTATGACAAAGATTATACAACAATATGCCTATTTTAAATAGTCCTGTTGACAGCAAGTCCTGTCGTCAACTACCCAGTGGCAGGGAAGGACCACGCCATGATGTTCCTTCCCGATATGAAGGCGATTCTCAGGGACAAAAGCTTATTTCACTTGCGGCACATTCGCAGGAGAACCAGCGAGAAGATGGTCTGCCGCTTGAGGAATATCAGGAGTGGTCGAAACTCCTTCTCCGAAACGATAAGAAAAAAGTCCGCTGCCTCGACCGAGTTCCTTGTTACATGCATCGATACAGGCCCCGCAATTCACGCACGAGATATCCCTCTTATTTCTCCTCGGCACCACCCCCATGAAGCATGCTTTGTCACAGCCTTTACAGTTTGTGCATTCATCCGCCCTCCCTGCATCCATTTTCAGCCGAAGAGAAACAGGGCTCACCCAGCCAA
>OUUY01000128.1 GCA_900302705.1 Candidatus Sulfobium mesophilum | reverse complement strand
AAACAGGTCCTCATATGACGGAATGGTCGTGATAACAGTCAGCCAGCTCTTGTCCACAAGGGCGATCCGGCATGCCTGTCTGAATGCATTCCTGCTTGATTCCGAACCGTCTACAGCTACCAGTATCCTTCTATATCTTCCCATCACCGTTCTCCGGGATGAAAAGGAGGCTTTAAGCCTCCTTCTTCACCTTTGCCTTTTTCATGCTGAGCCCGAGTCCGTCGAAGAGATAAAAAATCGCGTAGCCCCACCACATGGTATAAGCTACGTAGAACACAAGAAGTCCCGACATCATGCCGGCGTGGTCTACCACTTTCTGACCTTCGACCTTGTAGAAGTTATACGCGGGTTCAACGGCTTTTTTCATTACGTCAGACACTATTTTTGCTTCTTCAATTTTCTTTTCCTTCTGGAATTCCTTCATGATCTTTGCCAGGGCGTTGTGCCACTGCCTGAACATCTTCTTCTCGTCGTCAGTGCTATATCTGGCCTTGATCTTCTCACCGTTGTTTTTAAACATGTCGTCGGAATCCTGAAGCGCTGAAGCCAGTACCTTGCCAAGGTCGCCCTCGATCTTCACAGTGGCAGCGTTGACCTCCGCCTTTGCCCCTGCCGTGGTGAGTACCTTTGCGATATTTGCGGCCCTCTTTTCAGCGTCGCCCGGTTTGTCTTCAGGCTTGTCCACCTTTATGGTTGTCGAAAACATCCTCCCCATAAACTGCTCATTGCTCTTTGTCACTTTCGGGATGAAATAAGACGACCCCTTCGAAAGCCTGTTAAAGCTGTCATCGGCAAACTGAAGGCCGTTCTTGCCCCCAAAGACCGGCGAGAAAATCAAAAACAGCACCGAAAGGAAGGATATGGCGAATACCGCACCCATACCGAATGTTTTCTTGTTTCTTACTATCATGTTATGCCTCCTCCTTTACCAGCACGGGGCTGACCTCTTCTTCACCCCTGAGTTTGCCGATATTGACAATAAATTTGCCTATGACCCAAGTCGCAAAAAATGCCACGACAACCCAAAACACTACGTTGCCTACCGACTCTATGGTCTTGCAAAGGTCCGGGGACATCTTTATCGCTTCCAGTTCAACGAGTTTCTTAGGCAGCGTAGCAGCCCTGTTTATAAAACCGGCTATAATGGAGATTGCATAAAATCCTCTTATGTGGATGCCCTTTACCACCTTGGTTGTCAATGCGCCCACCTGGATGCCGATGAGTGAGCCTAGCAGCATTCCCATTGCGAGAGTGTAAAATACATAGCCGTAAATCGCGTACTGACCGATTGCGGCCAGCCCGGCCGTGAAGATTATTTGCAGAATGTCGGTCCCGACTGTGGTCATTGAGGAAACGCCGAAGACATATACGAACATCGGGAAGGTGACGAACCCGCCACCGACGCCCATTATCGCAGCCAGAAGACCAACTATAATGCCGCCCATCGCAACTATTACGCCGGAGATCTTTCTTCCGCCGGGAACGTAATCTTCGTCGAACCTGATGGCAGGCGGGATATTTGCATTCTGTACCTTTATGGCCAGTGGGGTCATGCCCGACGGGCCGCCGTGTGCGCCATGGGAGCCGCTGTCGGCAGTGCCTTTTCTTGATTTCAAGAAATCGATGAGGGCGTAAAAGCCGAGGAAACCGAGCAGAATGGCATATACAAGACTTATAAATGCCTCGCTCAGGAGCGGGTCCCTGTCATACAACGACTTGTTGATATAGCCTCCGATAAACGTGCCACCGGCCGAACCTACAAGGAATGCGACTGCGAGTTTGGTGGATACGTTGCCCAGTTTCTTGTGCACCGCTGTGCCCATGATAGCCTTTGCGAAGATGTGGAATAGGTCGGTGCCTACGGCAAGTATGCCCTTGACGCCCGCCGCCATGAGTGCAGGTGTGATGATAAAACCGCCGCCTGCGCCTATGCAGCCGGTGATAAGACCTGCGCAAAGTCCGATCGCTATGGACACGAGGAAGATATTGGTTGAATAAAATGCAGGCGCGTATGCGGTTTTGCTGCCTATCATGTCCCCTGCCTCTAGCAGCGATACGACCAATATCGGCAGCAGTGTCGCCAAAAGGATAAGCATCTTTTTGCGGTTCTTCAAAATTGACATTGATACCTCATAGTCCCACCTGGCATGCTGGATTGATGCCATCTTTAAGAATTCAAAAACACTTCGTCCAATACTCATTGTAATAGTCCTCCTTTAAAATTATATTTGTTTAAATTCATGCCAATTCAGGCATAACTGTCCTCTTCACTACGACGAGCGGACACTTCAGCCTCCTCCATGCCTCCGAAAGAGATTTATCTCCGGCCTTGCATGCCACGTCCAGTTCAGGCGTGGACCCCACGACGACGAATAGTACCTCCTTTTTCTTTTCGGTATAATCCTGTATTTCCTTTTTCATGCATCCTTCTTTTCTGACGAGGGAGCAATCAATGTTTTCCTTTCTTGTCTCGGATATGAATGTCTCAAGCAGCGGGTCGGTGGCGTCTGAGCTTGCCAGATACAGGATATCGATGGCGGCCTCTATTCTTTTGCTCAGGTTCAACGCATACTTCAATACGTGCATATCTACCAGACCTTCCGGTACAGCAAGCAGCACGGTATCCCTGGCCTTCAGCAATTCCCTCGCCTTTTCATGTTCATTCGCTTCGGCGAAGGAGATTGCTGACATAAGGTCGTCAAAGCGGTCCATGTTCATGGATCACCCTCCGGTACCAGAGGTATATGCGATAGCAAATGAGTTTCAGCCGTAGCGTTAGTCCGAACTGAAATTACAGGAACCGCGAGGAACTCTTGTGCAATCCCGTGTTCTCCGACTTCAGAGAAGGTTATTGCAGCAAAGACATCTTCTAGCCACTTCGCTAACCGTTTCATCTCTGCACCTCCTTCTTGAATTGTTTTAGCCATACGGCTATTCTGATTAGAGTTGTTACAAGACTCATGCCAGACCGTGGAGATTACGCAACTGCTTGTGATGCAAGGATAATCTGCAATATGGAAGCGACGCGCCTGCCAAGCCCGATGTTGCACTTTGCAATAGATCTTGGGGGTGTGCCGGATTACCCAAGGGTAGGCCCATTTCCTGACTGTTGCATTAGAAGGACGGGTATTGCAATTTGCAATGAGGTAGTGATACAATCGCCTTATGTTCAGGTTTGCGACGAGCATCCAGAATAAAGTCAGGTTCGGATATTACTTCTGCCTCGTTCTCATCATCGCTGTCTCCCTCCTTAATTATCTCAACCTAAAAAGGATAGAGCGAAAGACTGCCTTCAACTTCATCATCTCTGAGTTTTTCGACGCGACGCTCGAGATGAGGCGGTTCGAAAAAAATTACTTTCTTTACCGGGGAAAAGAGGACTTTGAGGAAAATCTCCGCTTTACCGAGAAGGCCGAAGAAATTATCAGAAAAAACCTGGAAGACATAAAGAAACTCCAGATCAAAACAGATGTGTATGCGCTTCAGTCAAACATACAGGTATACAAATCACTGATCCGGAAGTATTTCGAAATGGACAGGAACCGCAGCCCCATAGAGGGTTACGAGCTTGAAAGCCGGATCAGGAACACGGGGAAAAAGATTGTCGACGCCACAGAGGCGATCTCGATCGCAGAGCGAAAATATATCCAGTCTCTGCTGACGTCTTCCATGAGATATCTTGTCGCGTCAATCATATTTCTGGTTATAGTCGGATTGGTTGTGGGACAGTATCTTTCGCGCATGGTTGTAAGTCCTCTTAAGCAGCTGGAAGAGGGCGTGCAAAAAATCATAGACGGAAAATTCGACTCGCTTTCAATCCAATCATCGGACAGGGAGATTGTCTCCCTCTGTAACGCGTTCAGCCGGATGCTTAAAGAACTGGAGCTGAGGCAGATGAGGTTCATAATGCATTCGGAAAAGCTGGCGTGTTTGGGCACTATGGTGTCGGGAGTGGCTCACCAGCTCAACAATCCCCTTTCAAACATATTCAGTTCCTGCCAGATACTGAACGAGGAGATTGAAGACGCCGACATCGCCTATAAACGGGAGCTGATGCGGCATATAGAAAAGGAAGTCGAGCGCGCCAAGACAATGGTCAAATCATTCCTTGAGTTTTCGAGAAAGAGGGAGTTTAAGAGCAAGCCCATGCCGGTTAAAGGCCTCGTTGAAGACACTATCATGCTCGTGCAGGGGGACATCCCGGCGAATGTCGAAGTACGTGTCGACGTGCCTGACACCATCTGGATCATGGCCGACAAACAGAGGCTGGAACAGGCAGTTCTCAACATCATAAAGAACGCCATTGATGCGATGCCGGAGGGCGGGATGATCAATATCTCATCCGTGGAGGATATTGACAATAAACTCGTAGAGATCAGGATACGCGACACGGGTATGGGGATGGACCCGGAAGTTTCAAGGAAGATATTCGATCCCTTCTTTACGACTAAGGATGAGGGCAAGGGCTCTGGACTGGGCCTCTTTGTCGCGAAGGAAATTGCCGAGGAGCACGAGGGCAGCATCAGCGTGAACAGTGTCGAAGGGGAGGGTACGACTTTTATCATAAAACTGCCGCTGAAGGAGGCAATCTGCCAGGAGGAGTAGTGAACCTTTTCTTTGCCGGACACTTACAGGGGGGACACTGATAGTGGAAAACAAGGCCAGTCTTTTGATTGTGGATGATGAGCAGATAGCCCTCAGGAACCTGGAGCATATCATGGTGAAGGAGGGGTATGATGTCCAGGCAACTCAGAGCGGACCCAACGCGCTTAGACTCATCGAGGAGAAGCGCTTCGATATTTTGCTTACCGACCTTAAGATGGAAAAGGTCGACGGCATGCAGCTCCTGAAGAAATGCAAGTCACTTTATCCCGACACAGAAGTGATCGTGATTACGGGCTATGCTACTGTCGAGACTGCCATACAGGCAATCAAGAAAGGGGCCTATGATTACATTACAAAGCCCTTCAAGCTCGATGAAGTGCGCCGGCTGGTGAAGGAGGCTGTTGAGAAGGTAAGGCTGAAGCAGGAGAACGCCCTGCTGAGAGAGCAGATCGAGAACTATCAGGGCAAGGTGAAGATTATTACTCAGGACCCTGAGATGAGAAGGCTGCTGGAGACCGCCCGGCAGATCGCCCCAACAGACTGTAATGTCCTGATACACGGGGAGAGCGGCACAGGCAAGGAACTCTTTGCGCGCTACATCCATTTGTACAGCAGACGAACTGAAGGGCCTTTTTTCGCGATTAACTGCGGGGCCTTTAACGAAGAACTTCTTGGGAATGAATTATTCGGTCATGAAAAAGGCGCCTTTACCGGCGCGCTGGCGCTGAAGAAGGGGCTCATTGAGACGGCCTCAGGAGGCACGCTCTTTCTCGACGAGATTACCGAAATGCCCGTGTCCATGCAGGTGAAGCTTCTGAGAGTGATTCAGGAGAAGGAGGTGCTCAGGCTTGGCGGCACATCGCCCGTTTCGGTCGATGTAAGGTTCGTGGCTGCCTCAAACCGGGACATCCAGGACACGATTAAGGGGGGCGGCTTCAGGCAGGACCTTTATTTCAGGCTTAATGTGGTGTCGTTTCGCATTCCACCTCTGTCTGAGCGCAAAGAGGACGTGTCCCTTTTAAGCTACTACTTTCTGAAGAAACACGCGGCGATTATGAAGAAGGAGGTCAATGAGATATCGTCTGATGTAATCGCCATATTGATGAATTATGACTTCCCCGGCAATGTCAGGGAGCTCGAAAACATAATGGAAAGGGGAGTAGCGCTGTCCAATGGAAATGCCATTGAACTGGCTCACCTGCCTGAAGACATCAGGGAACTGAGCATACGGACCTTCAGAAAGAAGGAAGGAAAGATCCCGTCTCTTGAGGAGCAGGAAATGGCGTATATCAACTGGGTCATTGGCGAGGTCGGCAATAACAAAACCATCGCAGCCCAGATATTGGGCATAGACAGGGTATCGCTCTGGAGGAAGCTAAAGAAGTACGGGATCGAGGGGGAGTAGATCCTATTTTTCATGACAGCAAAATCGACGAATAACGAGTTCCGTTGGTTCTCACTGCAGCTGAGACCGGCAGGCCTGCTGATCATATTGCCGTTTATCTTTGAAAATGCGCAGAGGTTGTTTTATGTATCGACCGACTGCCTGATAGTATGCCTAAGACGAAACTCTTGTGGGTTTAAAGCATAAGCAGCCGTTTAATATTGTCAATAAATGTAGGCAGATTCGCAGGACTTTTCACAATGTAGGCTATGGTCTTCTTTGAAGGTGAGATGTAGGTGGATATATTGTTCTGCCAATGAGCGGGGTAGGCAAACGCTGGAAACCGATTTTTTTATTGTCTTTTCAATTATTTCTGCCATGAGATCCCCCGAAATGATGAATCTTGTCCCTTTAAGGTATCTCAAAATTAGTTATATCACCGTTCCCGAAATTTTCAAGATAGTGCACTCGTTCACTTTCCATCTGCACGATTCGAGTTGGTCTTTTCCATAATGGGAAAGATTTGTTGTAATTTTTCACTTTTCGGCGGAAAATTCAATTAGGACGGTTTGATAACCATATGCGCGATTATGTAGAGCATTCCAAACAGTGCCGGGTGTTCATTCTCGCTGTCGAGTCTTTCATAATGGCAGCTCCTCTGTGGGCCGCTGGAAACCGGATACAACGCCCGAATACGCAGACCCGATGGATGTCTTCAATTCTTTGCAGCGACGTAGCATACGGCGCAGGGTAAGAGACACATGTTCGGTCTAATAAGAAAACGGCTGGGCAACGAGATACTTGCGGTAATAATAATCACGATCGTTTTTGTCTTGGGCATCGAAATTGTCGTGCGGCTCCACTACGGCATGAAAGACAGGACAGAGATCATGGAGATGTACTGCAGCGAGCTTGCCCTGTCAGTCCATTCGTCTTTTATATATCCCATGTCCGTGGGAGACTCAGACGGCATCGCAAGACAGTTATCGGAAATAAGGGAAAAGATAAAGGATGTCGAGGTTCACGTCTGCGATTCTAACAAAAAAGTAGCCTATTCCACACATCAGGACGCCATTAAAACCACGCTGTCGGCTTCTTTGTATAGCGAAAAATTTATTCGCAACCTAGATGAGGTACTAACAAATGGAGGGTCGCAGAAGCTTTTTCTCGATGAGATCAGGGGGGAGAGATACCTTTTCATCATACACCCCCTGCTGAACGAAACCGGTTGCTATCGATGTCACGGATCTTCACGAAAGATACTCGGGGGCATGATACTGAAGATTGAGGCCAACCGCACCTATGCCCAGGTCTCTGCTGCAAGAAATAGAACGATATTGCTGGGGTTATTCAGTATAAGCGCGATCACGGCGATCATTTATACGATGCTCACCAAACTCATCAGGCGTCCTGTGGAAAACCTCGCCGAAAAGGCGAAGAGGTTTGCAGAAGGAGATATGTCCGTTTCAGTGGACGTTACAGCGAAGAATGAGATCGGCGTTCTCGGCAATACTTTCAACTACATGGTCGACAGCATCTCATCTTTCAGCAGAAAACTGGAACGCGAAGTTACGAGAAAGACCAATCTGCTGAATGAAAGGACCGAGCTTTTGACACTTCTCGAAAGGGCAAACAGGGAACTAAGAGAATTGGACAAGCTGAAATCCACCTTTCTGGCCAACATGTCCCATGAACTCAGGACGCCGATGAACGCCATTATCGGTTATACAGAACTTCTGCTCGACGGAGTTGACGGCCCCATAAACGAAGAGCAGGAAAAGAGTCTCCATAAGGTGGTTAGCAATGCGAAACACCTCCTGCAATTGATCAATGATGTCCTGGACATTTCCAAGATAGAGTCAGGCAAGGTCGAACTGCATCCACGGGAGATCGACCTTAAGTGGGTAACAGAATCAGTCCTGCCGACGTTCGAACCTATGATACGGCAGAAAGGGCTCTCGATCCGACTTGACTTCGACGAAAGTCTGCCTCCTGTTTTTGCAGATGAAGACAAAGTTGCACAGATACTGATAAACCTTCTGTCCAATGCCGTGAAGTTCACAAACAAAGGAGGAATTGCAATAACAGCCCATGCGTCCGACAAAGGCATCAAAGCAGGGGCCCCTCCGCTTTTTGTTGAAGTTTGCGTTGAGGACACCGGAATAGGGATCAAGGAAGAAGACATGTCAAAACTCTTTGACAAGTTCAGTCAGCTGGACATATCCTCCACCCGCCAGTACGAAGGTACCGGCCTCGGACTGAGTATCGCAAGAGGTCTCGTAGTCCTCCATAAGGGGGTGATCTGGGTGACAAGCGAATACGGAAAAGGCAGCAGATTCTTGTTCACTCTTCCCGCCCGTAGAGAGGTCCTGGAAAAATCCGCCGAGCCGGCGATAGAGACCCTGATGGCAGAAGGCCTGTCTTCCTATTTCAACACTGCTACAGGGCCATTTTTGAAAGAGCCCCGGTATGCAGGGAGTCTCATAAGATGCTGGGAATATTTTCATTGCGGGCAGACAAGCTGTCCCGGTTACGGTAGTGAAGAGAGCAGATGCTGGCTGATCATCGGAACTCACTGCAGGGGCACGAAGGTCGCCTCTTATCCTGAAAAGGTCGACTTTTGCAAAGGGTGCGAGATTATCGAAAGACTGCTGCTCGAAACGGATGAGTTATACGAGATGGACAAGGTTGTAGCTGAGGCGGAGGAATGCGGGTCCGCTGATCGCAAGAAATGCGTCCTTTCGGTTGACGACAACCCTGAGGCCGTCGAGATTATCAGAAAATATCTGGGGAAAGATTATCATGTAGTGGGCCTTGTCAGCAGTGAAAATGTCGTTGAGAAGGTCAAGGAGATTAAGCCCCTTGCCATAACTTTGGATATTATGATGCCCGTGAAAGACGGCTGGCAGGTGCTCCGTGAGCTCAAGAGCACGCCCGAAACCCAGGATATTCCGGTTATCATACTTTCGATCATAGACGAAAAACAGCTGGGGTTCAGTCTCGGGGCTGCCGAATATATAGTGAAACCGATTGAGAAAGACATCCTTTTGCGCAAGTTGAAAAACCTCGAAAAAATGGCGAAGATCAATAGGATATTGATCGTCGATAATGAACGGGATGCGGTAAAGCTGATAGGCACGATGCTAACTGAGGCCGGCTATGAGGTAATGGAGGCGTACACAAGCGAAGAGGCGGTTGATGCCATGAGGGGATCAAAGCCCGACCTCATAGTATTGAACCTTACGATGCCGGAAGTGAGCGGCGTCGATGTTATTGAACATATGAAGGCGGACGACGAGATCAGGAACATTCCTCTCATCATCGTTACCCAGAGGGAGCTGACCGAAAGACAAATGTCCGAACTCAACGGCAGGATTCAGGGAATATTAAACAGAGCCACATTAACGACTGAGGGACTGCTAAAAGAGATTAAGGAGACCATCTCCAAATGCGATAAGTCGTAATGTCCTGGCGGTGCAGGAGAGAACTATGGAAGAAATAAAAAAAAGTATACCCATAAAAATACTGGTTGTTGATGACAATAGGGATAACCGTGAACTCGTTGTCAAAGTGTTGAAGAGCAGAGGATATGAGATGGTCGAGGCCATTGACGGAGAGGATGCGTTACAGAAGGCGGAGGAACGACCAAGCCTGATTCTGATGGATATATCCCTTCCCAAAATTGACGGTTACGAGGTCACCCGCAGGCTGAAAATGCATGAGGAGTACAGGGACATTCCGGTCGTAGCTCTTACCGCACATGTCATGAAGGGAGATAAGGAGAGGGCCATCGAGGCCGGTTGTGTCGGATATATACCGAAACCCATTGATGTCCATGAACTTCCTGAACAGATCAAGCACTACCTTGATGACCAGTTGAAGGGATGAGGGCTACCTATGAACAGGAGCAATAAGATTTTAATCGTAGATGATACAATGGACACAGTTGAGCTGCTCAGGAAGAGATTGAGGTCAGAAGGTTACGATACGTCCGAGGCTTACGACGGGGAGGAATGCCTCGCATGTGTCGGCTCATACAATCCTGATCTGATTATTCTCGATGTCATGATGCCGAAGCTCAATGGTTATGAAGTCTGTGAGAGACTTAAAACTAATGAAGACACAAGGTATATCCCGGTCCTGATGCTCACTGCAAAAGGCGAGATATCGGACAAGGTGAAGGGACTCGACACCGGCGCAGACGATTATCTGGCAAAGCCTTTTGATTACAAGGAGCTCTCAGCACGAATCAGGTCTCTCCTGAAAATAAAGCAGGCACAAGAAAAACTGGTAGAAGATGAAAAATCGGGGGCGCTCAAGCAGATGATGGACGAGGTTGCTCATGAAGTGAGGAATCCACTTGTTTCTATCGGGGGTTATGCGCGGAGGGTGCACGATAACCTCCCTGAAGGCAACCCCAACAGGAAATACATGGAAATGATCATGGAAGATGTCGCAAAACTCGAAAAAATGATAAAACATATTATCGGAATACAGATGATGTCCCTTTCTTATATCGAGACTACGAACGTCAATGACGTCATCATGAAAGCCCTTACCATATTTGAGCGGGAGTTCGAGGAAAAGGCCGTAGACGTTGAGACTGAATTCTGGAGCAATCTCCCTCTTATTCAGGCCGATCCCATGCAACTGACGCAGGCGATTGCCAACCTCATACAGAATGCCATCGAGGCAATGACCGCAGAGACGAGGGTGCTCAGACTGTCGAGTTCCGTCATCGAAGGATGTATCGAGGTAAGGGTCGCTGACACGGGGAAGGGAATATCAAGAGAGAAGATAAATCACATCTTCGAACCGCTCTTTACGTCAAAAATATATGGCCCGGGCCTCGGCCTTACCTACACCTTAAAAGTGATACAGGAACACAGGGGGACGATTTCTGTCGAGAGCGATCCCGGAAAAGGAAGCATTTTTACAATCCGCCTGCCTCTCAAGAAACATTGAGAGAATATCTATCCCGGCAATCAAGGATTCATCCAGCAAGGTCGCCCTATCGCGGTCTTTACGATCACTTCGTAAGTCCTGCCAGCAAGGAATAGCCGTCTTATTGGGCCTGCAGCACCATGCCAAATATCCTATCGAATACTTCCGGCATTCTGATAACACCTATGAACTTTTTCTTGTTTTCGAGAACAGGCAGAACCATGAGATCATAATGCAGCATCAGGAGCGCCGCCTTGACGACAGAATCCTCCGGCGATAAAGAAATCTTGATCGGCGTCATTACATCGCTCACGGGTTTGTCCATGAGCCTTTTTGCCCCTTCGCTGAACATGCTCTTCTCAAAGGCGAGCAGCGAAGCGTCATCAATAGGCCCAATGTCGGCGTTGTTGATTTCAGCAGGCTGCAATTTCTGCTCCAGGTCCTGCAGTATTTCCTTGAGGGTCACAAGGCCGATCAGATTATACTGTTCGTCAAAGACGAGTACCACCTTCGGATGAACGCACTTCTCCGTATTAATGAGCGACTTTCTGATCACGCCGATGACCTGTCTTATCGTGAACCAGTATGGTATATGGGGATACTCAAAGAC
>OUUY01000129.1 GCA_900302705.1 Candidatus Sulfobium mesophilum | reverse complement strand
AACGATTCACTTTCGTATCGTTTTTCAATGAGGCAATTCGAAATGTTGACAGGGGGATTGCTGAGTGGTATCCTGTCACCAAAATCTCGAGTGAAATAGAAATGAGGACATTCTTTTTTGTTGGACGGGTAGCGACACGGACCCGTACTATCCAGAGAGGCCGCCTCCACCTCCTCCGCTGGGCTACGGCTCGCCGCCTCCCTCGTTGTCATGGCGTGCTAGACGTTACCATTTTTCGGAGCATGACTTGAAGGTGGAGGAACTTGGCGACAAAAAATAGAGGAGGATTCCGCAGCCTTGAAAGGAAGACTATATGCCCTGTTTCTCGGTCTCGGACTTTCAATTGCTCTTGTCGCGCCGGCCCAGCGAACTGAGGCCGCACTTGGTGAATCTGCCGACACAGTCGAATTGGACAGAAAAGCCCTTGCGGCAGTAAGAGGTGCAACGAAGGCCCACAAGAGTTACACAGTTCGCGAGTTTAACTCCGCTTCGACTGCAGTGCGGGAATATATTTCGCCATCCGGCGTTGTATTCGGTATCGCTTGGAAAGGACTTATTCATCCCGATCTGACACAACTTTTGGGCTCCTACGCGGGCGAATATCGGGAGGCCCTTAGGCAGACCCCTCGCCAACAAGGTCGAAGGCACCTCCAGGTGAAGACAAATCGGATTGTTGTTGAAAAATGGGGACATATGCGAAACCTGCAGGGTCGGGCCTACGCTCCGGACTTAGTCCCTTCCGGAGTTAGTGTCAATGACATTAGGTAAAATACTGCTTTCTATTCTTAGCCTAGCGCTGCTGACCGGCTGTGGCGGCGGTGGCTCGAGTTCCGCCTCGGGAAGTGGTGGAACCACTCCCCCTTCAACCGTGAATAATGTGATTCCCATCACCGTGAACGGCTCGCTCTGCTCGTCGAGTTCATACCCCAACAAGCCCTGTGTTAGCGTCACGGTCTGCACGCCTGGCACCTCAACTTGTCAGACGATCAATGATATCTTGCTTGATAGCGGAAGCACTGGGCTGAGGATCTTCAAGCAGGCCCTGAACGTCCCCCTTGCGCAGGTATCCGGTAGTAACGGCTCACTTGCCGAGTGCATCCAATATGCAGACGGCTCATCCGATTGGGGGCCTGTTCAGATAGCAAGTGTTATTCTTGGGAACGAACCTGCTGTTCAGGTTCCAATTCAGGTCATCGACTCCACGTTTGGTACAGTCCCTATTGCATGTGGAAACGCAGAGAAGAGTCCAACAGATGCCGGCTTTAACGGGATCCTTGGTGTAGCCTTTTTCGCCCAGGACTGCGGAGCGGTCTGCTCAAACAGTGCTGACAACGGGATGTATTACGCCTGCAGCGGAGCGAATTGCCTTGGAAATACTATTTCGCTTTCCAGTCAGGTACAGAATCCGGTGGCGCTTCTACCGCAGGACAACAATGGCGTTATAGTGCAGCTTCCGAGCGTTCCTTTGAGCGGATCGCCTTCTGTTGATGGCAAACTGTTGCTGGGGATTGGCACCCAATCCAACAACGCTCCATCCGTGGTGACAACTTATGCGGCCGACGAGTTGGGAGAATTTATAACAACTTTCAACGGTGTTTTCTACAGCAGTTTCATCGACACTGGCACAAATGGCTTGTTTTTCCCTCCTCCCTCGGCAACTCTTCTTCCCGACTGTGTTTTTCCTAATTCTGATTGGTTCTGCCCCTCATCCAACGTAAACCTTTCCGCAACCGATACTAGTGCCACCGGTTCTCCTAGCGGTATCGTCTCCTTCCAAATAGGTAACTTTGTAAGTCTTGTTGATTCGTCTAACAACGTTTTTGCCAATATCGGCGGCAAATCATTTGTTGACTTCGAATGGGGGCTTCCTTTTTTCTTCGGACGGAACGTCTATATAGGGATTGAAGGGAAGAAGTCCAGCCTAGGCAGCGGCCTTTATTGGGCATATTGAATTAACTATGACAATATATATAGATATATAGGAAAATAAATGCAATTGTGATCACTTAAGACCACAAATAACTGGCATCCTTCGAACTTCTGCAGTAGTACACGCTGTCGGAAAGAACCGAGGCATGAGAGTACTACACGTACTCGATAACACTTGCATTTCTCCATAACTGCGTGTTCGTCGGTGGAGTCGAGAGGCAGAACTTCTTCCTTGTTTATTCCAGTCAAGATATTTTTATATATATTTGCACATGTCTTTTAAGAGATCTCTTGTCGTAGGCGGTTATTCCCCATCTTGATATGACATTCTACCCAACCCTTGTCATTGGAAAGTCGCATTAAACGCTTTTACCTTGCTTAATTGGAGTTAGAATGTCGACGGGGAGTTATCTCTTCTGTAATGGGAGGTCGCATATGCGCCTCAAAGGAAGAAACGATAATCTCCCCGCCTACGTAAAGTATATCTTTAGGCAGCCTCCTTTATCACCTGCTCTCTTTGATCTGCATAATTTTCCATGAACTCACTCCCATCCCTTACCATAGCCGCATAATACAGTACTTTTCGTAACAGGCTTCTCCCTCTCTTTGATATCCTAAGCTGTCCCCGTCTTTTGCCAGAACTTACCTCATAGAGATTAAGGCCAGCAAGCTTTGTTATTTGGGACTGTGTGGTGAACTTAGTAAAGTCACAGATCTCTCCAATGAGTCCCGCCACGGTTACTATCCCAAATCCCTTGATAGACATGAGATTACGACTATAGGGTATTCGCCTCAGTGTGATCTCCATTTCGCTCTCTATAGCTGCAATAAAACCCGCCAGCAGCTCTAGTTGTATGAGGACGTGCTGTATATCCATAACCAAACCCTGCAGCCCCTCCTGAATGCCTACGGTGTTTTTTGCAAAATTAATCAGTGCTGCAGCATCCCTTGTACGAAACTTATTTCTGCTCAGGCGCCTCATCTCTTCATCCAGTTCCTCCTGGCTTGCGCGGCCGATCCTGTCCGGTGTTGTGTATTTTTTGAGTATATACAAAGCCGTTTTGCTAAATATGGTTTTCAGTACGCGTGTAAACTCAGGAAAAGTCAGAAACACGAACTGCCGCAATTGATTGAGTAGCGCGGCGCGCTCTTTAACATGCCTCTCCCGGGCATTGTTCAGTCTCCTCAAATAGGCCACATCGCCTTCCGGGACCACGACACTTAAAGCATGTCCAACCCGTATGATATCGGCGATCACCCGAGGATCCTTGCTATCGGTCTTTAAAGGAGAGTTATCGTTGATTTCCTTCATCTTCTTCGTATGCATCGGATTTACCTGTACGATCTTTACCGGCTTCTTCTTAAGGTAATGAATGAGTGGCTCTACATAGGGTCCCGTCGACTCATACCCTACAATTACCTCATCGCATTTAAATGCCGCCTTGCTCGCAAGCACCATGGTCCACAATGCATCGAATCCGTCTCTTGTGTTCTCGAACTTGAATGTTTTTGAACTCCTGCCGTCCGCAGCGCTACAGTACCCGTGGTTATTTGTCATCCCGATGTCTACGGTGACTATCAATGTTCCTTCCTTTGCCAGCATCGCCTTCTTCATCCATAATTATTTCATCGATATATCCTCCCTTTCCCCTTGTCCTGGTAAACAATGCATGGCTAAAAGATATATCGACGAACCGCTAACTACAATATAGCAATGCTGTAATCCACGCGGAGAGAACCAGGTCGAAGACCGTGAAGTACTCTCGAAAGTCGACATCGGACAAATTTCCAATGTTATACGAATTTCGCATTTAGTCCTTATTACCACAAAAGGTGAATAGTACTGACTTAGCTCCGTTCGTTGAAGTTACCACACTACTCTTTAATCCTGCTTCTTGCTTTTTCCGTAGGCGTATTTAAGTTTCACAGGTTCCGAATTTGAATTCGTCCACATTAAACAATAATACTGCTTCTTTCCAGAATTGTATGTTCCATGGTCGGAAGATATACCGTCTTTTTGAACGACGTAGGAAACGTTGTGGTCTTCATGATAGTGGATATTGAAGTTGAGAGGTTTTGAAGAATCGAAAGAGTAATCGAGCGTCTGGCCTTTAAGCAATTCCATACAATCTTCATGGACACCGGATGGCTTTATCGTTTCCGTTTCCTTTTCCTTGACATCGACCGAAGCGCATCCTCCCGCGATAAGAACAAAAATAAAGGAAAACAGAGTGAACCGAATTAATGACATTTCACACCTCCAGGGGTTGTATGATAAAAAAAACAAAAACGTTGTTGACCCACCTTGGCAACGTCAGCGGCGACTTCGGGAAAGGGCGACGGCAGCTGTGCAACAGCGAGTGCCGAAACGCCGAGTGCCATTGCGAACGGCACGGATCATGGCCCTAATCTCCTATTCCCATCTGCGTCATGTATGTCGCACTGTCCCAAACACATCACAACAGATGCCAGAAGAGCAATGCTCAGGGGCTTCAGATATTTGTTTAACCACTTCACGCAACGAAGCCAGATCTGTAGCTTGGCCGATAGTCCGCAAAAAAGGCGTGCGGTGCGCCCGGATAGAGAATAAATTCAGCTGTCTTCCCTGCGGCCTTGAGGGCAGTTTCCATTTCCTTGACATCGGCTGCGGGAATACCTAGGTCGGCTTCGCCGTACAGACCGAGGATGGGGGCGTTGATCTGTGAAACAAGGTCTAAGGGTCCGACCTTTCGGATGCCAGGTTTTTTCTCTGGTTTGATCTGGCCGTACCATGCAACGGCGGCCCTTAGATCACGATTGTGTGCAGCATAAAGCAGGGTATACATTCCGCCCCGGCAGAACCCGGTGACCCCGATCCTGTCCGCTTGAGCAGCTCGATGCCTCTTCGCATAACTTACTATAGCGTCCAGATCGGCCATGACCCTCTCGTCCGAAACCGAGTCAGCCACTTTCCTTACCGCCACTATGTCAGGCAGATGCAAGACACCTCCCTCCCGCGCATAGGGTTCGAAGGTAAGACTCAAGAACCCTTCATTGGCGAACCGGCGAGTGACATCCCTGATGTGCTCGTGCATCCCGAAGATTTCCGGTATGACCACAAGAATCGGATATTTTCCCGCTCCAGTGGGACACGCCTCGTATATTGGAACAGGGAAATCACCTGAAAGCACCTTGCCATCAGCCGTATTAAGCCCGGCAGAGGGTGTGGCTATCACCTCGCCGGCAATGGAGCTTGAAGAGATTGCAAACCCTGCCAGGCCGATGCCGGCGGCAGTCATTCGGGCCAGAAACTGCCGCCTGGACATTCCGTCATAGGCATTCGCAAGCCAGTCTTCGATCATATTAATTTGCTTTCTCCATGATGAGTCCATTATATCACTAGATTTAACGAGGTGAATCCAACCGAATAAATTACGATTCTAATCGGCATGTAAAAGAATCCTTCTTGTACTTGCAGCAGTTTCAGATCCGGGAACTGCTCTTTGCCAAACGTAATAGATAAAACTTGGAGCGCGGCGAGACTGTGATGCATAGTTTTGGTATAATCAGACATGAAATTGGTGGGATTCGTTTACGATGATGCTATGCTTAATCATGAGCCGCCTCCGTGGCATCCCGAGAGCAGGAATCGTTTATTTTCGATTATCAACGGTCTGGAGAATTCAGGACTGTGGAAAAAACTCATACATATAAAATCAACAAGAGCGGGATTTGATGACGTAGCTCTCGTTCATACGCGCAAGTATATAGAATCGATTCAGGCAATCGGGGAAGGAAGCCTGGACCCGGACACATACATTTCAAAGGGCAGCGTGGAAGCGGCACTTTATGCCGCTGGTTCTTTGATGAAAGCTGTAGACGCATGCAAGAGTGGAGATATTACGCGGCTATTCTGCGCGGTTCGTCCGCCGGGACATCACGCAGAGGCCGATTGCGGAATGGGTTTTTGTCTGTTTAATAACGTTGCTGTTGGCGCGCGATATGCGCAAAAGTCAGGATTTGAGAAGATATTCATTGTTGATTTCGATGCGCACCACGGCAACGGCACACAGCACATATTTGAGGAAGATGATACTGTATTCTATTTCAGCACGCACCAGTATCCCTATTATCCCGACTCGGGAAAAGATTCCGAACGTGGAAAAGGAAAGGGGACAGGATATACCTATAATGTTCAGATATTGAAAGGTTCCGGGAACAGGGAATACCTTAATGTTTATCAGGATATATTGCCTGACCTTGTAAGAAGGTTTGCCCCCGATCTCGTCCTTGTATCATCCGGCTATGATATTCATGTAAATGATAACCACGCAAACATCAGAGTTAGCAGTGAAGGAATCAGAGGCATAGTTCATAGCATTCTCACCTCTGCATCCTGCCCTAAGGTATTTACCCTTGAGGGTGGTTATGACCTAAAGTCTCTTGCGGAGGGTGTGGGTATAACTGTTGAGGAGATGCTTAAAGTCGCCTGAGGCTTCATCAGTAAATGCTGCGTCAAGGCTTTTCCCCAGTGCCCGAGCACGATTACCTTGCCTTAGCTCGAACGCATTGCGGGGATTTTCACAAAATCTATGCTCGTCTGCTCTGCCACCATCATTCTGCTAAGGCCGCTATTCTCAGGGCAAAGCGACCGTGTTACCCGCAATATAACAGTGCGGAGTATGCGTCACTATTCTCACCTGAAATAAAAAGAGCATCCTGCCAACAATTTACTTCTTGGAACAAAAACTACTGGTTTAGTTTTCGAGAACTGAACCATTCAAGCGGTAACAAGCACTTGTGTTATAATTTTCATAGGGACAAATTACTTAAGGCACTGGTACTGAGCGAAGTTTGCGGCATCCCTTAGAGCGTTCACAATCACATTGTGGCGAAACATGCCGATATGATGAAACAAATTATTAACAGACTTAGGCCTGCCAATCCCTGGCATTATATCTGGATTGCCATTCTTGCGTCAGAGTTCTTCACCTTTTTTTAAAATTCATTGCAAAGCTATCTACGATGGGGATTTATATCTGGTGCATTGATTGAAATAGGGATCATCGACGCCCTTGTTTGTTCAGCAATCGTTGCGCCTATTGCAATCTATTTCCTTAAATCTGCTAATGATAGACTCATCCTGGAAATTGCCCAACATAACCTCGTGAAGAGAAATTTAGAGGAGAGTTAGGAAAAACTCCGCGCCATTTTTGATTTTGCCAATGATGTAGTTTTAGTGGCTGACAGTGAAGGGAACCTCATAGATGCAAATAAGAAAGCCGAAGAGCTTCTGGGGTATACAAAATCTGAGTTGACGTCAATGCACATATCCCGGCTTCACCCGGAGGAAGAGCTTGATAGAACAATTTCTGCTTTCAAGGAAATGGTAAGAAACAGCTCAGGCATATTGCATGATGGCGTGGTAGTAACGAAAGATAAAAGAAGAATATATTTCGATATATCGGGAAGCGTTGTTCGATACGCAAATGGAGAAATTGCCTTAATTGGAATCTTCAGGGATATCACCGAGCGTAAGATAGCAGAAGAGACCCTCCAGAGATCCGAAGAGCGATTTTCCCTTGCATTTCACTCCAGTCCCGTTGGAATGGTTATCTCAGCCAGGACAGATGGTCGCATTATCGACGCAAATGAAGCCTACGCCCAAGTGACTGGTTATCAACGCGAAGAGCTTTTGGGCAAAACCACGGTTGAACTTGACTTATGGTTCGATGTCGCCGATCGGGGGCGACTTTTGGATATGCTCGAGCGCAACGGGAAGGTGAAAAACGTAGAAATTCCGATCCGGAGGCGCAACGGCGATATCCTGATAGCACAAACCTCCCTCGAAGCCATAGAGATTGAGAAGGAGCGATGTTTGCTTTCCTCAGTTCAGGATATCACGGAACGCAAGCTGGTGGAGAATGCGCTGCGTGAAAGCGAGAAGCGTTTTCACGAATTCATGGACAACAGCCCAACTGTGGCATGGATGAAAGATGGGCAAGGTCGCTATGTTTACGTAAATAAGACCTTGGAAGAGCGATTTGAAATTGATCGGGCTCATTGGTCAGGCAAAACGAATTTTGACCTCTGGCCGCCGGCTGTGGCTGAACGTTTCAGGAAGAATGACATAGCGGCCTTGGAAAGCTACCAAACAATTGAGGTCGTGGAGGAAGCCATTGGACCCTCTGGAGAAAGCAGTTTCTGGTGGATCTTTAAGTTTCCGGTTTTGGCTAGCGGCGGTCGGGGCTATGTCGGCGGGATAGGAATTGATATTACAGATCGTAAGAAAATGGAGCAGACATTGCAGGACAGCCTTGCAACTTCCCGAACATTGCTTGATACACCTATTGCTGCTGCGTTTCTGATCGACCGGGAGGGGATCTGTGTTGATGTAAATGAGACTCTCTGTAAGAGGTTTAACAAGGAGAGAGCTGATATTGTTGGGACCTGCATATGGGATCTTTTCTCCCCTGAAGTGAGCAAAAGACGTAGAGCACATTTTGATGAGGTCTTACGCTGGAAGAAACAAGTCCGTTTTGAGGATGAGCGTCAGGGGATTTGGTACGATAACGTAGTCACACCTATTTTAGATAGCCGTGGCGAAGTCTTAAAAGCGGTGGTTTTCAGTTTCGACGTCACTGAGAGGAAGCAGATTGAAAAGGAACTAAGGGATTACCGCGACCATCTGGAGGAATTGGTTGAGGAGCGGACAAAAGAAATAACTGTTTTGAATGATCAGTTGAGGCAATCCCAGAAACTCGAGGCAGTGGGTCTGCTTGCCGGGGGGGTTGCCCATGATTTCAACAACATACTGGCAACTATAAAGGGCTCCACGTATATCATCCAGAAGCAGTTGGAAAAGGACAGTCCCATCATGAAATATGTTGAGCAAGTGGAGTCGTCTGTAAATAAGGCAAATGATATTGCCAAGAGTCTTCTGACGTTCAGCAGGCAGCAGACCCCCATCCTGGAGCCGCTTGATTTAAATGAACTCATAAGAAAGACAATGAGACTTATTACACAGGTTTTAGGTGAACTCATAAAGACCCATCTCTCTTTAGCACCTCACAAGATGGTCGCGCTGGCAAACGGCGACCAGATGGTGCGGGTTCTTCTGAACCTTGCAAGCAACGCAAAAGATTCTATGAATGACGGAGGGACCTTCACCATAAAGACCGATATGCTCATGATGGACGATGCATTTATAAAGAATCACGGATTTGGTGTTCCAGGGAAATATGTCCTTCTGAGCCTCTCTGACACGGGGATCGGAATGGATGCGGGAACAAAGGAGAGGATATTTGAACCGTTCTTTACGACGAAAGAAATAGGAAAAGGCTCCGGGTTGGGACTTGCAGTGGTATATGGGATAGTCAAACAGCACAAGGGGTATATCTCCTGTGATACGGCACTTCACCAGGGAACTATCTTCAGGCTCTATTTGCCTGCGGTAGAGAAAGAGCCGGTTCAACGCGAAAAAAATAAAGTGTTATCAACATGGGAAGGAACAGAAACCATTCTTTTAGCCGAAGATGACGGTGCCGTCAGAAGGACCCTGAGTCAGATGCTGAGGCTGTCCGGCTATACGGTCTTCGAGGCTGTGGACGGAGAGGATGCGGTGAGCATATATTCGCGACACAAAGATTTAACTGATCTTGTTCTTCTCGATGTCAGGATGCCCAAAATGAACGGTAGAGAAGTCTATGAGGCAATCAGGAAAGCAGGCTCCAAAACTGCAGTTCTTTTCATAAGCGGCTATACCGACGATATCCTTAAAAGTTCGGGAATCCTTCCGACTGATTTCAACTTCATATCAAAAGCTGCTTTACCTTATGAAATACTGAGAAAGGTGCGGGAAGTCCTGGATAATAAACAGCGGGGAAACTAATAGAGATCAAACAAGGTTTCGTTTGTAAATCTTCATTTCCCTTGTTCTCCTGTATTACAGTGTCCTCTTTTTCGGATATAGGTATTACGGACGACCCCATTCAGTTCTCAACGGACAAACGCCTTATGAACTATTCGGGGAAGGGCTGTACAGTCTTCTGTGTAAACGCTATGATTGCCTTGACAGGACGGAGAATGCTGATTAAGATATTGGCAGAGTTGATTCGCCTTAAATTGCCTGATTCGATAATGAGGGTAATAGCGTGAAATATTGGTCTTTTAAAGCGGTTTGGTTACTGTCCTATATAATTCTTCTTTGCGGATGTGCATCTCAAATGACTGTTGAAGATCGCAGCAGGGTCTGGACAGCAAGACCTTTGTCCGAGCTTAAACAGGAAATGAAAAGTCCTGATTCGTATGCTTCAAAGATTGGATGGACAGAGACTACCTATCCGCTTGCCAATGGCAATTTTGTCTTTGTCGAACCGGTTAGCGTCGATTGTTCTGTACATTGGGAGATAAGTCAGAACGGTATAATTATCGGCTATCAGGCCAAAGGGAATGGTTGTAAGCAGGGGGGGGTATCTGATGATTATAATATCATCAAGGCGAAAATCAGGTGATGAAATGCCTTGACACGGTAGAGGTTATCGGTACGAAACCGCCCGGGTCTACCATTACCCTTCCATAACGAAGGGTTTTTTATTGCCAAAAAAAGGTCATGGACAAAGAGCGGACAAAATATATGCCGCAGTCGTTTTCCTCACGGGAGTCCACTTGGAAGTTCAATCTAAGCAAGCAGTAGATATTATTTTTAGCCTCGCTTGCCGCGAGTTGTTTATCTCCTAAACAGGTATTATTTCGCGCAGCACGCTTATTACGGAGAGAATCCCGGCAACGGAACCTGACTCCTTGGCTATAATAAGAAATAATATAAGTGCAGGCAGGAAAGAAATGGTTGAGCCGATTCTTTTGGTCGAAGATGACAGGAAAATCGCGAAGGTAGTAAAGGTCTATCTCGAGGGAGCGGGATACCGGGTGGTTCACGTCGAAAAGGGCAGGGACGCCATAGACGCCGCGGTCAAAGAGAGGCCCCTCCTGGTTCTATTGGACCTAATGCTGCCCGACATCACTGGTGAAGAGACCTGTCAGGAATTAAAGGAACTCGGTGATTTCCCGATAATCATCTTGACCTCCAAATCCTCGGAGGAAGAGAGGGTGGCTGGTTTTGCCCTTGGGGCCGATGATTATGTTGTGAAGCCTTTCAGCCCGCGTGAACTGGTATACAGGGTAAAGGCTGTCTTAAGACGCGCAGGGAAAGGGGAAATCGAATCAGGACCAGTAAGTTACAATGAAGGCACGCTCATCATCGATGGCCAGCGGTACGCTGTCGAAAAAAAGGGCAGCCCCGTGGATCTAACGCCGACCGAATTTAAAGTGCTCCATGCACTCGCATCTTTTCCGAGCAAAGTCTTCACCAGGGAAGAACTGGTCGAAAAGGC
>OUUY01000134.1 GCA_900302705.1 Candidatus Sulfobium mesophilum | reverse complement strand
AAGGTTCATTCCACGGCAGCTCGGCCATCTTGTTTTCTCAAGACTTGCCGCTCTCCGCGCGCCCCTCTCAGAGAGACTGGCTTTGTCGGGAATCTGTCTACTTCTTGGTTGTTATCTATCACAGGATGAGTCACCTGTCAACCGAACAGTGCACGGCGGTGTTAGAGAAGTAGAAGAAGAAAGAAAGTTTCTTAATCTATCCATTTCCGACTGCAATCTTCAGTCCCGCAGTGCTTTTCTCAGATGTGAATAACAGGAAGTACTCCTTTAGGAACCGGGGCAAATCGTTGCACAGTTCGGATGCAAAATTAATTAAAATAATCCCGAGTGAAGTACAAATTGGTGATATCGTGCCAATTTCCGTAAGATATAAAGGGGGGTATGCTATGATGAGGTGGCGTTCTCTAGTTGCTATAGTCTTGGCCGTTTCAGTTGTTTTCAGTTTAAATGCATGGGCGGAAATGCCAAAAATAACAGGTAAGCCAGTCGTCGATAAACCACAGTTGCTGGAGTGGCCAACTGACAAGGGGATAGTTACGCCTAATTTGAACGATCCGACTTCCAACACTTTATTTGACCTTCACGGTACTATTTCATCCTGCGACCTCGTGCTTTCCACAGAGGGAAACTATCATCCCGCCCTGCATGATATATGGCCAGTCTTTCTGGAGAAAATAAAAGACCGACCTCTTCACAACTATTTCTATACCACAAGTCCACCAGTTGTCGTTGAGCAGATTCAAAATAAGATGCTGGAGTTCGGGAACCTGTATATCACCTGTATGCCGTCGGTTGCCGTTGGGACAAGGGCTGTTATAGATAAGTTGGTTCACTCGGAATATGCCGATGAGCCTGCATATCCACTCTATCAGGATCGCGGCTCGGTCATACTGGTCAAGAAAGGCAACCCGAAGCAAATTCTTTCAGTCTGGGATCTCGGCCGGAATGACGTACGGCTTGTGACACCGAATCCAAAGTTGGAACCAGGTGCATTCGAGAATTATCTCTCTACTCTATATGGCATCGCAGCCAATGAAACACACCAATTGCAAGATATGTCTGCTGAAGCGCTGATTAACAGCATTTTTAACAACGTCGGGAACACCAATAAATGGCTTGCTGGTGAGCGCATCCACCACCGCGATCTGCCCTGGTCTGTAGCTTATGGCAAGGCTGATGCCGCGATAATTCTCTATCATCTTGGGCTGTTTACTGTTCAGACATTTCCCGATATATTTGATATCGTGCCGCTCGGCGGCACTGTCACCGATCCACAGCCACTCGAAGGGACAAGCATCACCACCCGTTTTCTGATCCGCATCAAGGGAAATTGGTCAGCACGTCAACTCGAAGCCCGAGAGAAACTGATCGAAACTCTGTTGTCTGAGGACTTTACGAAGATACTGGAAAAGCGTGGTCTCCATCGGCCAAAAGGCTACATACCAATGAAAAGGGAATCTCAATAATTCCCGGACGAGTCTATTGAGAAGTGAGTTGGGAAAGCGCGCGTAACTTTGATTGCCCATTTTGAGTACCACATTTGTTTTGATGATAAACCTTACGTATGTGGCATAAACCCAATCCCTTGCCATCCAGCGAGGGATTGGGCTACGCTATTTTGTGAACAATTTTGCAGAAGGAGTTCCACCTGAATTTTCCTGGTTGAATGATTTGAATCAGCGGCAGCGGGAAGCTGTGACGGCAGGCGACGGTCCTGTTCTTGTCATAGCCGGAGCCGGCACGGGCAAAACTAAGACACTCGCATATCGTGTCGCTCGTCTAGTCTGCAGGGGCTTCGACCCGGGCCGCATCATGCTGCTCACCTTTACTCGCAGGGCCGCCGAGGAGATGATCCGCCGGGCCAACGTCATCGTGCGGATTGCTCAGCCCGAAACCTCTGCACAGGCCAGTCGTATATGGGGCGGCACGTTCCACGCGGTGGCCAACCGCCTGCTCCGTGTCTACTCCAAAACCATTGGCTTGGAGGAGAGTTTTACTGTTCTCGATCAGGCTGATGCTGAAGACCTTATGAACGTGATTCGTCACGAACGTGGATTAAGCGAGAAGGACAAGCGTTTTCCGAGGAAAGCCACATGCCTTGCGATATACTCGCGCTCCGTTAACAGTTCCGACCCGCTGGATCACATACTGAAGACCTATTTTCCGTGGTGCCAGGATTGGAAGGAGGAGTTGAAAGGACTCTTCAGAGGCTATGTGGATGCCAAGCATGCGAGAAACGTCCTGGATTACGATGATCTGTTGCTCTTCTGGTATCACCTCCTTGGCGACGAGGATATGGCAAAGCGTATCGATGCCAGTTTCGACCATATCCTTGTTGACGAATACCAGGACACCAACCGGCTCCAGGCGGGTATTCTCAAACGGATGCGTCGGATCAACAAGAACATAATGGTTGTCGGCGACGATGCCCAGAGCATTTACAGCTTCAGGGCCGCTGACGTGCGCAACATCCTGGATTTCCCAAAACAGTTCCCCGGGACGAAACAGATCACGCTTGAGCAAAACTACCGGTCTCGCCAGCCAATCTTGGACGCCACCAACCGTATTATCTCCCTTGCCCGCAAGCGGTTTTCCAAGGACCTGTGGTCGACGCGCGGCGGCCAGCAGAAGCCGCTCCTGGTCACCTGCGAACGGGAAGAGGACCAGACAGACTACGTGGTGAGAAGGATCCTGGAGCACTACGAACAGGGCATTCCGTTACGTCGGCAGGCTGTACTGTTCCGGGTCGGCTACTGGTCGGACCATTTGGAGGTTGAGCTGTCTCGCCGCAAGATTCCGTTTCACAAGTACGGAGGACTGAAATTCCTTGAGGCCGCCCACGTGAAAGATCTGCTGTCGTATCTTCGAATCCTGGAGAATCCACGGGACCAGTTGGCCTGGAGCCGTGTTCTTAACTTGATAGATGGTATCGGACCTGCCCTTGCCGCCAGGGGATTCGCTTTCGTTAAAGACCATGGGTTCGATCCCCGGGTAATCGGCCAGTTTACAGTCCCCAAGGCCTCTGAAGAGTCGATCCGTCGCCTGGGAGAGTTGTTCAATGAACTGGCAAGCGGCGGAGAAAGCCGGGTGCCACTGGGTGGACAGATCGAACAGATCCGCCTCTTCTACGAACCGATCCTCATGAAGGTATATGAGAATCCCGAACCACGACTAGGGGATCTCGATCAGATGGAGCATATTGCCGGCAGGTACCGGAGTCGAAGCAAGTTTCTGACCGACCTGACGCTCGACCCACCGACAAGCACCGCTGATTTCGCCGGCGTGCCTACCCTGGATGACGACTGGCTGACTCTGAGCACGATCCACTCCGCCAAGGGCTGCGAATGGGATGTGGTTTATCTCATCCACGCGACCGATGGGATCCTGCCATCGGATCTGGCTACAGGCGACGCCGAGCAGATCGAGGAGGAACGAAGGCTCCTGTATGTCGCCTGTACTCGGGCTAAGGACTGGCTTTACGTCCTTTTCCCGCTACGCTACTACCACCGTAAACACCAGCTGGGTGATGGCCACGGCTATGCACAGCTGACCCGTTTTATTCCCAAACAGATTGCACAATTCTTCGATCAGGGAGCCGTCGCAGGCAGAGACGAAGAGGAGATTGCAGAAAAACCGCCTCACCTCAAAGATATTCGCAAGTCGATCCGGTCAATGTGGGAATAACCCTATTACGAAAAATGGCTGGTTAAGCAAACCAGGGTACCCGCCAACTCTGCTAAACTAATAGTGAACAAATTGATTGCTATGTTAAAGCATTAGATATGCTTAGCTAACCATTGCTGACCATTTAGAACTATGCAACGGATAACGAAACTGAAGATAAATGCCTTTATGGAGCAATTCGCTTACGCGTATCCGAGGAAGTGGGGTGAGATAAAAAGTAAGGCGAATTTTGCGGGAAGATCTTTTTCAGAGGCTTCGTTGTCAATGATGGAAGAATTTGTTGCTGAGGAGTTAGATCGCGAGCTTTCTGAGATCATATCTGCGGAGAAAGAAGCACTTTGGTCGATACCATCAATTCATGAAGATGATTATTTCCAGACCTTGACAAATAAACTTCTTGATGCGTTTGGCGCAGCTGTCGATTCCGTCATAAGTTACCTAAAACATGCCACGCCGCGACATGAGGCATTATCGCCATCTCTCTTCGATAAGGTTAAAAGAATGTTCAATTCAAAAATTGCCCGCGACATCCAAATTATGAGAGAAGAATTGAGAATGGAAAAGAGTAAGACCGCTAGTGGCTCATTAAATATAAATGTTGACGTCGGTCTCGTGAATTTTGTTACCGTTCAGGGGTCTGTGCATATCTCGATTAACAAAGTCAGCAATTCGGACGGTCGGGAAATAGCAGAGATTCTTGGAAAGTTCTTGAAAGCAATTGAATCATCGTCTCTCAGTGAACCTGAGAAGATAGAGCATATGCAGCAAATTGACTTGATTGCCAATCAGGCAATTGAAACCGCAGAAAAAAGAAATAGTTGGGCCATTAAGACTTCTTTAGCCGCGCTGTCTGTTACCGACTGTCTGACTTCATTGTGGACATCATTTGGCCCAACTCTCCAGAGATGGTTCGGTCTGTAACGGTTTATTTGAAGTGAAAATGCCTTCCCAGGCTTTCTGTCGTGGCACCAAGTGTGGCAGACCTAAAAAATCTTGCCATGATAGAAGAAGCCTCCAGGCTCTCGGGTACACCGACGCCCATTTAGAGGACACGCAGTTATGGAGAAATGCAATTGTTATCGAGTACGTGTAGAACTGCGCATTCTTTTGGAGAGAGACACCTGCCGGGAAGAGCCTTGCACTAACTTGATCTAGTCCTCGTCATTATGATGTCTATTATGGTGCTCTTTATTCCAGTGGTGAAATGTCTTGTCCTGAGCAAACAAGAAAATTGCTACAGCAAACAGTAGGCAGCTTATGAGCAGAGGTATTGCATATTTCTTCCAAACTCTCCTCACATGCAGACGTTGCCATAATGCCCTTACCCACGTGAGGCACTGCGACAGAAATCTTGTAGTAGCTTCTTCATATTGATATCGGCGTTTTGTTGCAGCCGATATGCCAAAGTAGGGTTCTTTACCTCTCCTTTCGGGCCTGATAGCAGAACGGATTTCATCTTTTTTGGGCTCTTGCCGACAGGGAAGTAAAACCTCACTGTGACTCCATGCCGCAGTCTTGTCCCATTTCGGCAGTTGGGTCAACCTATCAAGGAAGTCCTGTTTGCTATGTCCCTCTTTATCATACTCTTTGGAACCGATGAACAGAAGAGCAGACTCAATAACGCATCGTCCGCCTGAAATTTTGCTCACGCCTTCATAAGTTTCCCACCAAACTTCATGATTGTCCGTAACGGTGATCTTATATTGCCCGAGGCGGAATGTTCCTGGCTCAAAGTTTATGTCGGACTTCAAGTCTCCACTGTTTACTGATGACAGACGCTGCGTCAGAAAGTCATCAGTCAGACCACGACCGGTGTTCACGTCCAACAGATTAGAAGCTAAACAATACCAACGGGTTTTATTCCATTCAGGCAGTTTCTTTAACTGATCAAGAAATTCTCCTATCAGATAGCCGGTCTCTTGGCGGCTGCAATCCCCAATAATAAGGACGTCCCCTTGGATAAAACATTTACCGCCATATTGCTCTGCAAGGGCAGCGTGCCTTTGCCATGAGTATAAAACGTTATCATATTCTGTAATTCGATATTCGCTGAACCTATATGATTTAATTTCATTCACGAATTTAGCAGTAAAGATTTCGTGGATCAATCATGATGCTTATTTTTTTTATCATGGTGCTTGTTCCTTGTCTTGTGACATTCATGACATTTCTTGGGGTTGCTTGTACTAAAAGCAATATTACCGTTATGGCATGCACCGCAGAATTTTCCCTGATTCAATAAAGCCATCGTCATTTTTGCAGCCCCTTTTTTCTCTTGAAACAATGAGCGATGGCATGACTCACAAATATATCCCTTCTCTGCATGTTCACGACCTTCAAATTTCACCACTCCTTGGTCGCCATCCTCCCAAGTAATACTTTTTCCTGAAGGAACAGCCAAAAGAGTAGTCGGAAAAGCAACCAGGGCTAAAAGAATAAAACCTATAATGATTCTTTCTTTAATCATCGTGCTCTCCTTTTCCAAATTTACATCCATTAAGTGTGATCCTGATTTTTAATGACCAATCGATGCAATCCAAAGTCCTTGACAGCATTATTAAGGAACATCACTTTCTTCCCACTTAACTTCAATCGCCCCTGTGATGGTTGCCAGCGCCGTTACAAGCTCCTTCCACATTTCTTTTTCTTTACTGTAGACCCTAACACCATATGTTATCGTTTGCGAAGATAACTCCTGTTCATAATTAATATTTAGAATAGTAAATTGAGGAAAGCCCGCAATTGTTTTTTTGACTTCCTCAAGTGGGTCGTCTATCGCCTTGAGCTTGACGGTAAGGGTACTGTAAATCCTCCGACCGGCAAGCTCCCTGATGGGATGGAGCCAGTAAAGAGAGATAAGGACTATGCCTGTGGCAAAAACCGTTTCTAAAATATGTCCTGCACCGATGGAAAGTCCCATGCCGGTTACCACCCAAAGCCCCGCAGCAGTCGTGAGACCCCGAACGGCTCCCCGACCTTTGATAATAGCGCCTGCTCCCAAAAAACCCATACTTGCAATGGCATAGGAAGCAATCCTGCCTGGATCGAGACGAACAACCGAATTAGCGTTCACGTGATGATACAGCTCTTCCACATGGAGAGAAAGAAGCATCATGAGGCACGATCCTACACCTACGATCAGATAGGTTCTGAATCCGGCAGCCTGTCCGTGAGATTCTCTTTCAAAGCCGATGAATCCACTAATGAAGGCTGCAATAAGTAATTTGCCAAATTCACCGAACATTCCATACCAAGATTCCATACCGGCCTCCCCTGAGAATCGACAAAGAACTTCTATGGCGTTTGTACTATGTAAAATTGGCGCATGACTTGTCAATTCTCAAAATATATCTGATTCAATAAATCCTCGTAATAGCAGAAAGAAAAACGATCGAGTCGTTTCTCGCAGATTATTGCAACTCCACAATAATCATTACCAATCCTTAACCCGAGAATATATAAAAACAAGAAAGTTATCAGGACGCCTACCTGATCCATTTACGAATTTCGAAATGAAGTCCGCAGTTATTAATAACCACAACCGTTACCGAGTGCAGGAAGGACTTTTGACATGAAAGAGATAAAAAAATTACGGGAAGAAATTACTCATGATATTCAATTCGTAAAAAACAAGGCCAAAATAAAATATTATTGCCAATGCCAAGGAGACTCTTGCGACTGCAAAATTATTAAGGACGCAGAAAATGAAAACCGCTACTGAAGTAAATAAGAATTTTTCTAAGAAGAAAGTAAAAGTGCCGTGTTCTAAATACAAAGCCATAATCGGATTGAGTTCCGTTGCGTTGCTCACTTTTACCAGCGAGAGGGTCAAATAGGCATCGGTTATGCTCAGCAGTAATAGAAGCAAAAGAATTATGAACAGCCGCGGACTGTAGTTGTCTACAAGAATATACTTTTTCTTGTCGACTTCTCTCCTGATAGTTTCTCTTCTGCCACTGTAAATTGATTGCATGGACAGAAATGCTGTCGATAGTTTTCTTCTGTCACCAATAATCCGTCTATCTTTCATGCATTAAAAAAACTTTCCATTTCATCTCAAATATGCTTTAAGGGAAAGCTATCACGGAAGGGTTATTACGTCTTTCCACGTCAAAACTTTTATAGGCAGTATTATTTCTTCTCATTGGGGATACACCTACAATTGCCCATCCATCCGAACGGAGAAACTTTTTCACTTTGCCAGCGGCAAGCAGTTCGTTAAGGAGAAAAGGTTTTACCAAATCATGCGTATTGTTTTGATATATGACTGATATAAGCACAGAGCTACTCCTCCTTTATGATTACTTCTGATTCTCCACTCTTCTCCTTATAAATCCGAAAGACATGCTTGATGATTTGCTGCTTTTCTTTTTTTGTGAGCGGCGGCCACAGGTTGGATTCTTTTAGTATTTCTATGTAGGCTTTCATACATAAATCTTAATGGCATTTTCCATGCCAAATCCAAACATGCTGATTTTATAAGAAAATTCTCTCCGTGGTCACTCCTCAAGGAGTACTCTGTAAACATTCTCGACAGGGGAAAAGGGAAACTTTGCACTGTTGCATTGGGGTGTTTTTGCACAGGGAAGGAGGCTTGTTCTTTCTGTTGATTGCCCATTGTAATATTGCAGAAGAGAAGTTGATAGATTATGCGATGTTCAGGAAGAAATCATGAAGACGCGGACTGAGCTCCGCGATCGTTTAGTTCAGCGACAAGCTAAGAGGTTCGACAAATTGAAACAAATGAGGGTTTCGAAAAAGAAATGCGACGTAACGCCCGCTGCAGGCGTTATTGGACGGCGGTCAGATTCTGTTCATGACGGCAGGCTTTTCCCGAGCACTCGTTCGATCGCCGGCAGAACGTCCTCCGGACCACGCACGAGGATGATCTTGGAACCCGGCGCGTTCGCGTGGATGATGTTGAGAACCCGATTGAACCAGAAAGTGGTCTCTTCCGTGGCAGGGAAATTCACGGCGTCCTGTCCGTTGATGTAGCCGCCGATGGCCACGCCATCGTACTCAGCTCGCTTCAGCTCCGCGACCAACCGCGCGTCCCCGGCTTCGTCGTTCGTGAGCACGAAGTTGGTCGCCTGGAACCCGAGCGAGCGGAGTTTCTCCTGGACGGAGGCCGCGATCTCCGGATGTTTGCCGAACCCGAGGATGCGCCAACCCGCAGGGCGTGAAGAGGAGGCGGTCGACATATTAAGATTGGACCACGGCATGTCGTCCCTTGCAAGACGTCAATCCCAAGAACAGCTCCCGCATGAAATCCCTTGTTCCCCCCGGAAAAGCGAGTTGTTTGCGCGGGGTTTGCGGTCCGTGCGGCCTTCCCTTCGAACCCCTGATTCACGCTCGAGGAGTAATGCGGCAAGGGGGCAGCCCTTCGACTGCCCCCTTTGTGCGCGGAAGGAAGCCTGCTCCCTGTAACGCCTGACCCATCATTTCCGTGTCAGTTCTATGCCTCCATAGTAGGTGTAGAATTCACCTGTCGAGGTTTTGAATTCGGGAAAGCCCGCCTTGAGGATCGTGTAGGACGTGGCGGTGCTCTGGCTGCTTGCACGCGCATAAAACACGGCCGTGTACCCTGGATTGCTGGGCATCCTCAATACCCCGTCTGAATCCACCGACCAGGTAAAGGTGATCCCTCCGAAGCCGGAAACGGACCCCGTCCCGTTGGTATTGAATACCCACGTGTAGCCATCCGAACCCACATAGGTCCCAGAGAGTTTTACAGGATCGACCGGTACGATCTTCTCCAAGGTCGCGATGGATGGGGGTTCAATTCCATCGTCGAACACTACCTGAATCTGTGTGGAAGAATCGGAAATGAGCTCCGCCGTAATCGTCCCCTGGCCACTGATATTCACCAACAATTTCCCGGATGCATCGATGCTCCAGGTCCCGGTGACGTTATCGCTCGTGCCAGGAGGCTTCTCGTAGCTGTACTGCTTGAAAGAGAAATCCGCATTAAAGATGGTCAGGTTGGAATCATAACCTCCTCCTGCTGAGGTATTCTCCTCGAAAAATGCATTCCCTGACAGCATCTGGGCGGTGAATGGAACCGTCACGATGTTGGTGAGGCCCACATCCATAGTCGCCGTCTCGGTGATCCCTCCGGAGGAATAGGTCGCCGTGACCGTCACCGCCTGGTCGTTGTCGATCTGCAGACAGGAAAGCACCCCGCCGGTGCTGATAGATGCCGCTTTGGAATTGACACTCCAGGTCGACTTGACCGTAGATGTTGAGTTGTCGCTCCAGCTCGCCGTCGCCGTGTACGTGCCGGTGCCGTACTCGCTCACGGATGACGGTCCGTTGATGGAAAGGCCGGACAAGGTGGCCGGAGGCGCTCCGCCGCCACCTCCACCTCCACCTCCACCGCATGTGGAAAGGACCATTGTCAGGCACGCCAAGAGCAAAGGTGCGGGGAGAAACGTGAAAATAAATTTTCTCATCTTTTTTCCCTCCCTGATGCCCCTTTCCTTTGATGGGAAAGGGGCATCCCGCCTGGTTGCCCCCATGGACCCCTCTGGTCTATAAACTTCCCTCCGAGCTGGAAATCGATCACCATCGGTCAAGCAGCGTAATGGAACAGCACGGGAATCTTCGATTGCCCGTTGCCCTCCTTGATGGCATACAGCGGTTTCGTCAGCCAGTGCGGCTGGATCGATGTGACGATGACATCGCACTGTTTTTCCTCCGCCACCTCCAGGGCGCTGTGCAGCGGGGATCTGGATGAAATGTGGACTGCCTCGCACGGGACCCGCCTGTCGGCGCACATCTTCTCCGTCGATTCCAGCGCCTTTTTCGCCAGACCGGCTTCCCTCTCCTCGGAGATCGCCATGGCTTCCTTCCCCGCCCTGCCCGCCCCGGACCACTTCAACTCGTCCGCGCCGCAGATTTTCCGGAGTTCCTGCCCGGTAAAGCTTCCCGTGGCGTAGACCGCCGTCACCTTGGCGTTCAGGGATTCGGCAAGAAGAACCCCAAGGCACGTTTCCATGAGTTGTCCGGATACGTTGAACGTAAAGAAATGCCTGGGCCGAATCCCCCGGTGGAATGCCCCATGCATCCTCCGAGAGATGGGGAACCCGGCGCAATTCCGGATTCCCTTTTAGTA
>OUUY01000135.1 GCA_900302705.1 Candidatus Sulfobium mesophilum | reverse complement strand
GCGATCAGTCCCATCCCAAGTTTTATGACATCCCTGGAGTCCTCGCTGAGATGATGTTCGGGCAAAACGGCGCTCAGGAACATTCCAAACAGCGCGCCGCCGAACACGCACGCGAACACAATTGAGGCGATTTCAGTCGGGCTCATGAGCAGTCTCCTCCAGTCTCTATGCCACCCCACAAAAAAAACAAAACCAGCCCGCCAAAGATACATCCTTCGGCAGCTCGGCCATCTTCTTCTAAGGCCGCCGCTTTCTGCGCTCTCCTCACGGAGGGTTTGGCCTGTCGGGAGAGCCTCTTATCTTCTTTATAGCATATCCATCCCCGTTGTCAATTTAAGATAAATTCTCATTTACAAATTCAATCTTTTCCATTGTTCGTGTGTCTGTGGTATGAGGAATCTGCGTATTTGCGAATGTACCCTTCACTCTTGAAGAGCAGGACGACAATGAAGATTTCAGGAAGGTACATTCCCCTAATATGGGACTCCTTATCGCTGCAGACTGCCGGATGGAGCCTTTTTTGTATTGTTCAGCTTCAAAGAGGTGAGTTCGTATTGCTGGTCCTCATTAAGATCCAGAAAGACACCCACTAAGGTTAAGCCGACATGTTCGGACGCACCAGTTGTAACCTTCCTCTGAATTTTATAGACTTTCATTATAAATCGACAAAGAAGGGAAAGGAGGTATTGGACATGGCGGACATCATAAGGAAGGTCATATATTTTTCGATGGAGGCACCCAATAAACCCGGCGAGGGGGCGTGTGTGCTTAGAGCCTTGGCAGATGAGGGCGTGAACCTTCTGGCATTCTCAGGGTTCCCCAGAGGAAGGAAAGCGCAACTCGACTTTATTCCTGAGGATGTGGCAGCCTTTAAGAAAGCCATCAAGGCGATGAAGATCAAGACCCGGCCCCAGAAGTTCGGATTCTTGATCCAAGGTGAGGATCGAAAGGGTGCGGTCGCCGAATTTCTCAAACCGCTGGCGGAGAAAGAGATTAACGTTACTGCTGTTGACGCAGTGTCGGCTGGTAAAGGACGCTGTGCAGCCATCCTTTGGGTTAAGTCTAAGGATGTCAACAAGGCAGCGAAGGCTCTTCGGGCGAAATAGAGCTCTTAATCAGGGCTACTGCCAGTCGACTTCGGAATTATCCTTCAGCAAAAGCTGAAATAATGGACTTCATCCCTTTTTTAATTCAGCACGGGTACGTTGTGCTGTTTGTCTGGATCTTTGCGGAAACAATGGGACTTCCTGTGCCGAGTGCCCCTCTGCTCGTAATGGTCGGAGCCTTGGCAGGCGGCGGACAGATGAATTTATTGTTGTGCATTAGCTTGGGGGTCTGCGCAGCGCTGCCGAGCGATATATTCTGGTATTCCATGGGCCGACAACACGGAGGCAAGGTTCTATCCTGGGTCTGCCGTATTTCTCTCGAACCTGACTCGTGTGTCCGGAAAACAGAAAATATTTATTCACGATTTGGAGCCCGGGCTCTTCTCGTAATAAAATTCATACCAGGGCTGAGTGCAGTGTCGACGCCTCTGGCAGGTGTGATCCACATGCATCTGTCGCGTTTTCTGCTTTTTAGCAGCGCGGGAATACTCATATGGGTCAGTGCTTACATCCTTGTCGGCTATATCTTTAGTGACGAGCTTGAACGGGCTTTGGCTTACGCCATGGGAATGGGCAGAACGCTTTTTGTGCTCGTGGGTGGAGGGTTGACGATGTACATCCTGCGGAAGTATGCTTTGCGCCAGCGCTTTTTACGCGAGCTCTCGATCGCGCGCATTACGCCCGAAGAATTGAAGGAAAAACTCGATAGCGGCGAAGATATGATGATAATAGATGTGCGCCAGGAGCTTGATTTTGAAGCTGACCCCTATATCATACCTGGCGCCGTGCGTATTCGCTTCGAACAGGCAGAAAGTAATCTTGTAGTTTCGGGTAACCGCGAGATAATTGTTTATTGTACCTGACCCAACGAAGCTTCGAGCGCCCGTGTGGCGATATTCTTGCGAAGAAGAGGAGTTACACGCGTTCGTCCTCTTGCGGGCGGCTTTAACGGATGGCGTGATCGAAATTATCCCGTAGAGCCGGCGAATAAGTGAATGATGTTTCAAAGATAGCCTCGTTGACTTAAGAAGTGCTTATGATATCCTTAAGTTAAACGGTAATGTGATTGGCATATAAAGTTGCTTCCGTCTTACCGGAAGACGTTCTGAACGGAGAATATCATGCCGGAAGTTCTCACTCAAAAAGATATTGAAGCTATTGACGCTTACTGGCGTGCTGCAAATTACCTTTCCATTGGACAGATCTATCTCTATGACAATCCGCTTATTAAGGAGCCTCTGAAGCTTGACCATATAAAGCCCAGGTTGCTGGGGCATTGGGGTACCACACCTGGGCTTAACTTCATCTATGTCCATCTGAACCGCGCAATCAAGACCTGGAATCTCAGTGTCATTTACATAGCCGGTCCCGGGCATGGCGGCCCGGGTCTTGTCGCCAATACCTATCTGGAAGGAACATACAGCGAGGTTTATCCAAACATCTCCCGCGATACGGAGGGCATGAAGAAGCTTTTCAAGCAGTTCTCATTCCCTGGGGGCATACCGAGCCATGTTGCCGCTGAGACACCGGGCTCCATTCACGAGGGGGGAGAACTCGGCTATTCACTCTCTCACGCCTTCGGCGCTGCCTTCGACAACCCTGATCTGATAGTCGCCTGCATAGTGGGTGACGGCGAGGCGGAAACAGGTCCACTTTCAACCGCGTGGCATTCGAACAAATTTCTCAACCCTCTCCATGACGGTGCAGTGCTTCCGATTCTCCATCTCAACGGCTATAAGATTGCCAATCCGACAGTGCTGGCGCGGATCAGCCATGAAGAGCTGAAAAGCCTCTTCATCGGTTACGGCTGGAGGCCCTATTTTGTCGAAGGGTCTGAGCCCGAGCCCATGCACCGCCTGATGGCCGAAACCATGGATACGGTGATCAGCGAAATAAAGACCATCCAAAACGATGCGCGCAGCAAAGGCGTTTCAGTACGTCCTCTGTGGCCGATGATTATACTGAAAACGCCAAAGGGCTGGACAGGCCCAAAGGAAGTAGATGGGCTGAAGACTGAGGGTTTCTGGCGTTCTCACCAAGTACCCATCACCGATATGGAATCAACCCCGGGTCATATAAGGCTCCTTGAAAAATGGATGAAGAGCTACAGACCGGAAGAACTTTTCGATGTGAAAGGCGCGTTGATTCCGGAACTCTCTGAACTGCCTCCTAAAGGAGACCGCCGCATGAGCGCAAATCCCCATGCCAATGGCGGCCTTCTCCTTAAAGACCTGAAGATGCCCGATTTCAGGGAATATGCCTTCAATGTTCCGAAGCCCGGTCAGGTTGCTGCAGAGGCCACTCGTATACTGGGCCGTTTCTTGCGGGATGTGATGAAGCTCAACATGGATGCACGGAATTTTCGGGTGATGGGGCCCGACGAGACAGCTTCAAACCGCCTCAATGCCTTATTTGAGGCCACAGACCGCACATGGATGGCAGGGAGCCTGCCCGAGGATGAACACCTTTCCCCAGAGGGTCGGGTGATGGAAATTCTGAGCGAGCATACCTGTCAGGGCTGGCTCGAAGGATATCTTCTTACGGGGCGTCACGGTTTTTTCTCCTGCTATGAGGCATTTATCCATATTGTCGACTCGATGTTCAATCAACATGCCAAATGGCTTAAAGTAAGTAAAGCGTTGCCTTGGCGTCGGCCTATCGCTTCTCTTAACTACCTTCTTACATCTCACGTGTGGCGGCAGGACCACAATGGCTTCAGCCATCAGGACCCGGGATTCATAGATCACGTTGTGAACAAGAAGGCGGATATAGTTCGGGTCTATTTCCCTCCAGACGCCAACACGCTCTTGTCAGTGACCGACCATTGCCTTAGCAGTCGCAATTGCGTCAATGTCATTGTGGCGGGGAAGCAGCCCGAGCTGCAATGGTTGGATATGGATGCTGCCATAAAACATTGTTCTTCAGGAATCGGGATCTGGGAGTGGGCAAGCACAGACATGGGGAGCGAGCCCGATGTGGTCGTGGCATGCGCAGGGGATGTACCGACGCTTGAGATTCTCGCCGCCGTTGACCTGCTGCGCCGGTACGCGCCTGACCTCAAGGTGCGGGTGATAAATGTTGTCGATCTTATGACGCTTCAGCCCCAGGAGGAGCATCCACATGGTCTGTCAAACAAAGATTTCGACACGCTCTTCACGACCGACAAGCCGATTATCTTTGCCTATCATGGCTACCCCTGGCTGATCCATCGTTTGACATACCGGCGGACAAACCACAGGAACCTCCATGTAAGAGGATACAAGGAGGAGGGAACGACCACCACGCCCTTTGATATGGTAGTCCTTAACGATTTGGACCGTTTCCACCTTGTGGCGGACGTGATCGACCGTGTGCCGAAGCTCGGCTTCATCGCAGCCTATGCCAAACAGGCAATCCGCGATAAGCTGATTGAACACAGAGAGTATGTTACCAGATACGGGGAGGACATGCCCGAGATCAGGGAATGGACATGGAAAGGGATCAGCCAGTGAAATGATATCAAAAAATGAAATCGTGTTTTTGTTTGACGTAGACAACACGCTGCTCGACAACGACCAGGTAATAAATGACCTAAGTTTGCAAATCGAACGCGAGTTCGGTGCTCAGCAGAGGCATCGGTACTTTGCCATCTTCGAGGAACTGCGTGCCAAACTCGGTTATGCGGACTATCTGGGAGCTTTGCAGCGTTACCGGCTTGAGGAGATGTGCGATCCCCGGCTGCTCATAATGTCGTCATTTCTGGTGGATTACCCCTTTGCGGACCGATTATACCCACGCGCATTAGATGTTATTAAACACGCCAGTGCCTGGGGGAGGACTGTCATCTTGTCAGACGGCGACGTTGTATTCCAGCCTCGTAAAATACAACGATCAGGTTTGTGGGAAGCGGTGGAGGGCCGTGTCCTGGTTTACATTCACAAAGAGCAGATGCTGGCTGATATCGAACGGCGCTGTCCGGCAAACCATTATATTATGATAGACGACAAGCTGCGCATTCTGGCAGCGATGAAAAAGATTTGGGGCGACCGGCTGACCACGATCTTCCCTCGTCAGGGGCATTATGCGCTCGACCCGGAAAACATGGCAGCCTATCCTCAGGCTGACGTTGCCATTGAGCGCATAAGCGATATGCTCGATCTCGATTTATCGCTGCTCATCCGAACTAAGAGGCAATAAATAATGACATCTTTTGCAGGATGTACCGCGGCATGCCGAGCATCTCTTTCACATTGAGACCGGCTCCCCCTTTTAGTCTTGAACTAACTGTCTGGGCACTCAGGAGAAGAGCCGCTAATGAGGTCGACCTCTGGGACGGAAAGACATATTCCAGGATACTTATCTTTGACGGCAACCCGGTAAAGATGTCGGTATCCCAATACGGCGGGCTGAAGAATCCTAAGCTTAATGTCGTAGTACTCGGCGAGGTCTCCAACTCGCAGGCCGTAAAATCAAGGATATCTTTAACACTCGGAAAGATGTTCTCCCTCAGAAAACATTTTTGGGATTTTTATGCGTTGTCAGGGAAAGATAAAAGGTTAAAACTTCTCGCTGAGCGCTTTACCGGTATGAAACCACCCAGGTTTCCAACCCTGTTTGAGGCGCTCGTGAATGCCTTCTCATGCCAGCAGGTCTCACTTGATCTGGGTGTCATTCTTCTCAATCGTCTCGCCCATTCCTACGGTATCACCTTCACAGAGGATGATGACGTTTTCCACGCATTTCCACGGCCCGAAGACCTTGCGGGTCTTTCGCCTGAAAACTTTAGGAAACTCGGATTCAGCAGAAACAAAGGAAGGGCGATCATCGAACTTTCTGAAGGGGTAATCAACAGAAGTATGGAGATCGAAAGACTTGAAGAGATGAACGACGCTGAGATTTATCAGCATCTCTCAAAGATTCGGGGCGTCGGCAGGTGGTCGGCGGAGTATGTGCTTCTGAGAGGCTTGGGCAGGCTAAATGTGTTTCCTGGAGATGATGTCGGCGCGCAGAGAAACATTCAAAACTTTATGGGGCTCGAAGATAGACCTGGCTACGAGAAAATAAAAAAAATTACCTCGCGGTGGCAGCCATATGCTGGTTTTGTCTATTTCCATTTTCTCCTCGACAAACTTAAGTCTAAGGGCTATTTGTCATGAAGACAGGGGCAAGCGAACAGAAGTCCATTGTATTCACTATCGGCCATTCGACAAGACCGGTCTCGGAGTTTGTAGAAATCATTAATGTCTATGGAATAAAGAAAGTTGTGGATATCCGTTCGATCCCGAAGTCGCGGCATAACCCACAGTTCAGCCAGGATGCACTCAGAGAAAGTCTAAAAGCGGCCAAAATCGGCTATCTCTATATGAAGGAACTCGGGGGACTTCGGCATGCACTGAGAGATTCGCCAAACATGGCGTGGAGGAACGCATCATTCAGAGGCTTCGCCGATTATATGCAGACCGAAGAATTCGAAGAGAACCTCGAAAAACTTATAGAGACGGCAGAGAAACGGGCAATTGTTATAATGTGTGCGGAAGCGCTACCCTGGCGATGTCACAGATCGTTGATAGGAGATGCTTTGCTCGTTCGCGGAGTTAAAGTTAGACATATCATTAGTGCCGGCTCAAGCAGGGACCATACTCTTACGCCCTGGGCAGAAGTGAAGGGTACAAAGATTACCTATCCCGGGGATTAATCGAAACATGAGAAGATTAGTAATACGGGAAAATGACTTTTCGTCATGTCTGTCGGCTGGCACCCCCAGAAGGATGTCGTAAGTTTGCGATCTGCTCATGATAGAATGGAAGAAAAGACGCGCTTGTTTTGCGGGGATGACTAATGTGAGGAATTATTCGTGAATTTGGAAAGATTTTTCCGGGTTGCTTTAACGGTGCTCTCAGCAGTACTCCTCTTCTTATCATGCACCCGAACAGACCAGAAAGCTGCCGGGCCGGCTGAAAAAGTCACTATCGCCATATCCGCTACTAGCGAATCGGTCCTTGCAGAGGTCGCACAGGTGAAGGGCTTCTTCAGGCAGGAAGGCCTGGAAACAACGGTCCGCAAACATCCTTACGGGAGACCTTGCCTTGAAGATATGCTTTCAGGAAAAGCCGATTTCGCGACAGTAGCTGAAACGCCGGTGATGTTTGCTATCATGAGGGGTGAAAAAATATCCGTAATCACAACCATTGAGTCCTCCCAAAAGGGTAACGCCATAATCGCCCGGAAGGACAGAGGCATTCATACGGTTAAAGACCTGAGGAGCAAAAGCATAGGGGTCACGCTGGGAACAGTTTCTGATTTTTTCCTGGACGCCATACTGGTCCTCAATGGAATTTCGAGGAAGGATGTAGAGGTCATCAATCTGACCGCGGAGAAAATGTCCCGGGCATTGGCGGATGGTGATATTGACGCAGCATCCACATTCAATCCCTACACAAGCCAGGCGCAAAAGAAACTGGGTGACCGCGGGGTTGCGTTTCAGGATGAAAATATCTACACCTGGACTTTCAACGTCGTTGCAAGACAAGAATTTATCCGCAACAACGCCGGAAAGATAAAAAAATTGCTCAGGGCTCTAATCAAGGCCGAGGAATTTGTCACAAATAATCCGGAAGAGGCGCAGAAGATAGTGGCCGATTTCAGCGGAATAGATATCGGAATAATCCGAAGCGTCTGGGCCGAAACGAACTTCAGGGTTTCATTGGATCAGTCATTGGTTCTTGCTCTTGAAGACGAATCTCTATGGGCGATAAGAAACAGGTTGACAAGAGCTGCAAAGCTCCCCAATTATCTGAACTTCATATATCAGGACGGTCTTCAGGGGGTCAAACCTGATGCTGTTACAATACTGCGGTAAAAGCGAATTATGCGGGTACGACAAAGGCTGAGGATAAATACTGTGGTTATGGTTGTGTCGGTCATTGCCGTGCTTGTTGTGCTGTTTGCCGCTGTATATCGTATCATAAGAGCGGCTGAGGCGACTAAAGTCGCTGACGAAATCATAACCGGAACACTCGAAAGGGTCACGCTCCGGACCGATTATTTGCGCACAGGCAGTGAAAGGGCACGGGATCAGGTCCGCGCAAAGCACGAGAAGATCGGCAAACTGCTTAAATCCGCATCGGTAAGGTTTACCGGCTCCGAAGACAAAAAAACAATTGAAGCGTTGATGAAAGGCCATGAGTCGATAGGGAAAAACTTCAGGGCCATCGTCGAAAATAGGAAAATTACAGGACCGCACGACCGGTCTGCAGAACTCTCTGCGGAGATAGAAGACAGGCTTCTCAGTCAGTTGAACATGAGGGTTTATGAAACGGTCCTGCTTGGTGGCGGGCTTCAGAAATCAAGCGAGGAAGCCCTTGTGTCAGCGATAAGACTGGCTGGAGGCGGCATCGCCTTTGTGCTACTGCTTGCCGGCACAGTGTCACTGATCAACTCACGTATTATGGATCGGGCAATAACAGACCGCATTCAGAAGCTGCGCGACGGGGCTGTGGTGATCGGAGGCGGGGACCTCAATCACAGGATAGATCTGGCAGGGGATGACGAATTCTCCGACCTCTCGGCTACCTTCAACACGATGACGGCGAAACTTCGTGTTTCCTATGAGGATCTGGGAAAAAAGATCGAGGAGCGCAAGCGGGCCGAGGAGGCGCTTCTGAGGGAAAAGCAGTTTTTTGAATCGCTTTTCCACAATGTTCCGGGTCCGGCCTATGTTTTTGGAGAGGACGGGAGATTTGTGCGCTGGAACCGGTACTACCAGGCAGTGCTAGGCTACTCGCCGGAAGATATGGCCAAATTGAGCGTCCTCGAAAGTGTTGCCCCTTCCGATAGAAAGAAGGTTGCAAGCGAGATCGAAAGGGTATTCCGCGAGGGCTATGGGGCGATCGAACTGCAAGTTCTGACTGTTGACGGGAAAGAGATCCCCTTCTATTGTATGGGCGCCTGCATGGTGATAGAGAACACGCGATACGTTATCGGCGTCGGAATTGATGTCACCGAACGCAAAAAGGCGGAAGCGGGTATCTTGAAATTAAACGAGGACATGGCTGCGAGGAACATTGAACTCGAATTTCTGAATAAGGAGCTTGAGGCTTTCATCTATTCAATCTCTCACGACCTGCGTGCGCCCATACGCTCAATGGCGAATTTCGCCAAATTCCTTGTCGAGGATTACTCAGACAAGCTCGACAAGCAGGGCCATGACTATTTGACACGCATAAACAGGGGCGCTGAGACGATGACCCGGCTTATCGTGGACCTGCTGAGACTTTCGAAGATATCGCGGCAGGAAATTATTCCTGCGATGATCGACTTATCCAAAATGGCTTCATCTATTGCTGAGGGTCTACGTGAAACCAATCCGGAAAGAAATGTTGCTTTCTCCATACAGCAGGGACTTACGGCAGATGCAGACGCCCGTCTGATGGAGATTGCCCTTTCTAACCTTCTGGGAAACGCATGGAAGTTCACGTCGAAGAAAGAGAAGGCGCACATAGACTTCATCTCATTTCAGCAGGACGGAAAGACCGTTTACTGCGTCAGGGATGACGGAGCTGGATTCGACCAGGACCATGTCGAAAAGATATTTTGGCCCTTCCAGCGGCTGCATGCCGATATAGAATTTGAGGGAATCGGAATAGGCCTCTCCATAGTTGAGCGGATTATTCACCGTCATGGCGGCAGGATATGGGCGGAGGGAGATGTCGGAAAAGGTGCGACTATCTATTTCACGCTGAAGTGATTATTGGAGACTGAAATGCGATATAAGATACATATATTATGACGCTTGGAATGACCTCCTTATAACGGAAAAGAAATAATGGTATCTCTTGAGTAATAAGGGGCGGTTGTTATACCCGCCCCCCATATATCCTTCCTGAAAATTAAGTTACACCTTTCTCCTTCTCGGCCTTCCTGGGATTTACCTAAAAGACTCTATGCATATCTGCGTCTTCGCATCTTATAAACAGACACGAGCCCGAGCAGCAGCGCAAATAAGATCAAGCCCCATTCATTCAGTGTCGGAACCATGACAGCTTTTTGATTGATAGTTGTGCTGCCGCTGGCGCTGTTATTAACGCTGTTGCTCTCCGGCGTGGAGGTCGATATTGAGGTAGAGACGTCCACTGTTCCGGAGGAAGGCGCCGTATAGAACAAGGTCATATTTACCGTCTGTCCACTGGCCAGAGTGCCTGGCAGACCGGTGATGGTTATCACACCCGTGACGTTGTTATAAGAGCAGGACGCACCGCTGCATGTAACACCGCTCAAACCTCCTGGCAACTGTGCACTGTAGATCACAGCCGATGCTGTTGACGGCCCGTTGTTGGTGAAACTGACCGGCACATCCACTTTGCTACCTGCGCTGGCGGTTGCCGGAGGAGCTACGGTCGTGGTCACGTCGGCCAGAAAGGTAAGGGTGTCGGTATCGGTGGCGCTGTTATTGACTGGCACGGGGTCGGTAACCCCTGCCGGCGCGGTTACAGTTGCTGTGTTGGTCAGGGTACCCACTGCCGAAACGCTTACTGTGGCATTTACGGT
>OUUY01000136.1 GCA_900302705.1 Candidatus Sulfobium mesophilum | reverse complement strand
GACTGAGCTAACTGCCCATGGACATACATGATACCCATTAGCTTTTTTGATTGTCAACTTATCAGTTCGTATAGATTTTTGTGCGAGGCAACCGGCTTATGAAAAACGCTCTGAGAGAAAAAATATCCGAATATTTCTTCCCTGTGGTTTCGGGGATACTGCTGGCACTTTCTTTCCCGTCAACCGGTTTTTTCTTTCTCGCGTGGGTGGCGTTTGTGCCGCTGATGGCAGGTCTTTGGACCAGGAGTCCACGGCAGGCCTTTTCAGACGGCTATATTTTCGGCCTAATCTACTTTTTCGGTACGCTATATTGGATATATCACTCAATAAACCACTTCGGAGGTGTGCCTTTTATCGCAAGCCTGAGCATCGTCATCACGCTCTGCCTCTATCTGGGCCTCTATCCGGCACTTTTTTGCCTGCTCTTTATACAGATGATAAGGAAGACCAAACTGCCTGCCCTCTTCATAGCGCCTGTACTATGGGTAGTGCTTGAGTTCATCCGTTCATACGCCCTTACGGGTTTCCCGTGGTCAAGCGTAGGATACAGTCAATATAAGTTCCTTCACGCTGTACAGGTCGCAGATGTAACAGGAATCTACGGCATTTCATTCCTTGTCCTTATGGTCAACGGCGCATTTGTAGATGTGATCCTGTTGAAAAGGAGAGTCAGGCAGATGCCACTGTTTCCCGTGTCATATACCTTTATCGGACTATCCGCTGTTTTAGTGATTATCGCGCTGACCCTCGGATATGGTCATTGGAGATTAGGCCAGCAAAGAAACGGCAGCCTTGTTAATATAAGTGTAGTCCAGGGGAACATTGAGCAGGACAAAAAATGGGAACCTGTATATCAAGATGAGGTGCTCAATACCTATTTCACGCTCTCAAGAGGAGCCGCGGGGACCTCTCCGCAACTGATCATATGGCCCGAGACTGCGGTACCCTTTATGTTCGATTACGACAAGCCAAATACAGGGAAATTGGCAAGTTTTCAGCGGGAGCTCGGCGCCGATCTTCTCTTTGGAAGCATACTTGTCAAAGAGCATTCCCGCAGCAAGACCCTGCTAACAAACAGCGCAGTCTTACTGGATAAAGAAGGGAAAAATATCTACGAATATGATAAAATACATTTGGTCCCTTTTGGAGAATACGTTCCCCTCAGAAGTGTCCTTTTTTTTATAGATAAACTCGTTACAGGAATAGGTGATTACGTTTCGGGAGAAGAATATGCCCGGGCTGAAACCGAATTCGGCAGTTTCGGGACGATGATCTGCTATGAAATCATTTTCCCGGGACTTGTGAGAAAGTTTTATACGGACGGCGGCGATTTCATCGTAACCATTACAAACGATGCGTGGTTCGGAAAGACCGCCGGGCCCTATCAGCATTTCAGTATGGCGGTCTTCAGGGCCATAGAAAACAGGAAACCTGTGATACGTGCTGCAAATACCGGAATATCGGGATTCATTGACAGTAGCGGCAGGGTCCTCTCTGAATCGTCGTTGTTTCAGAGGCTTGTCCTGTCTGAGAGTGTGAAGACTGATAGGACCCTGACCTTTTACACAAAATACGGCGATCTGTTTTCATATCTCTGCATCGTGATATCGATTGTACTTTGTCTTAATATAAGAATTTGGAGGTAATTATGCTTGTGCAGTCAGAACTTAAGGAAGAGATGGTCTCGTTGAGGGCCAAAATCGAAGCGCTCCGGGGTTATCTTTGATGTCGGCAGGAAGAAAGAAGACATAGCAAAGATCAGCGGGGACCTGGCGAAAGAAGAGATCTGGTCTTCGCCTGATAAAACAAAAGAGCTTCTCAAGGAAAAATCCAGACTTGAAGGAACTGTAGCCCCCTTTGAGAGCATAGAGGGCAAACTGGCCTATCTAGAGGAGTCGCTGGGAATTCTGGACGAAGAGGGAGGGGAAGTCTTTTTTAAGGAGATAAAGAAAGACCTCGAATCCCTGAAGGAGGAGATCGAAAAACTCGAACTCCAAAACCTCCTGTCAGGAGAATTAGACAAAAACAACGCGATTCTTACTATCCACCCCGGCGCCGGCGGCACGGAAAGCCAGGATTGGGCGCAGATGCTCATGAGGATGTATCTGCGGTGGGCGGAGAGACGCGGATATGAGGCGAAGATCGTCGATTTTCAGCCTGGGGATGAGGCAGGGATAAAAGGGACTACTATAACCTTCAGCGGCGACTATGCTTACGGCTATCTGAGCTGTGAGGCAGGCGTCCACCGGCTCGTCAGAATATCACCCTATGATGCCAATAAGAGGAGGCATACCTCCTTTGCGGCGGTAATCGTCTATCCGGAAATAGAAGATGATATAGACATCGAAATAAGGGAAGAGGATCTTAAAATAGACACCTACCGAGCCTCCGGTGCCGGCGGACAGCACGTCAATAAGACCTCCTCAGCCGTACGTTTGACACACATACCTTCGGGTATTATCGTCGCCTGCCAGAACGAGAGATCGCAGCACAAAAACAAGGCAGTCGCCATGAAGATCCTGAAGGCCCGGCTTTTTGCCCTTGAACTAAAGGCAAAAGAAAGGAAGATGGAAGACCTGGTCGGAGACAAGAAAGGCATAGCCTGGGGGAGTCAGATAAGGTCATATGTCCTGCAGCCCTATCGGCTTGTAAAAGATCACCGTACGGGGCTTGAAGTGGGTGATGTTGACTCTGTGCTTGACGGCGGCATAGACAGGTTTGTAAACGAACTTCTGAAAACAAGGTCAGTTCAGCAATAATACTTGTCAAATGGTAGAATCTACCCTAAATCCCTCGAATGCAAGGAACTGCAGATGATCAAAGAAGCGATTAATATGCTCGTCGGCGGGATTGATCTGTCTGAATCCGAGACGGCTGAGTGCATAAGAGAGATTATGGAAGGCAAGGCAGCTGATTCTCAGATAGGCGCCTTTCTTACAGCTCTGAGGATTAAGGGAGAAACGGTAGATGAGATAACCGGAGCCGCAAAAATAATGAGGGACAAGGCCGCACATATTAAGGCCCCTGAAGGCGTCTTAGACACGTGTGGTACAGGCGGGGACATGTCCCATACATTTAATATATCGACAACGACAGCCTTCGTGGTAGCCGCAGCAGGCATTCCTGTGGCAAAACATGGCAACAGGGCTGTCTCCAGCAAAGCAGGCAGCGCCGATGTGCTTGAGGCACTCGGGATAAAGATAGACCTGCCGCCTGAAAAGGTCGAAAAATGCCTTTTTGAGACGGGATTTGGCTTTCTTTTTGCGCCGATCTTCCATCCTGCCATGAAATACGCGATAGGCCCCAGAAGAGAGATGGGGATAAGGACGATCTTCAATATCCTCGGCCCCTTGACAAACCCGGCCAATGCAGAGAGACAGGTGCTGGGGGTGTTTTCAAGCAAGCTGACAGAAACCCTTGCTGCGGTTCTCGGAAATCTGGGGGCAGTTGACGCAATGGTCGTACACGGGGAAGATGGCCTTGACGAGATTACCATCTCCGATGGGACAAAGGCATCAAGGTTTGTTAACGGAAGCGTAGAGAATATGTATCTCGCCCCTGAGGATTTTGGCCTGGGGCGAGGCAAGATCGCGGACCTCCTGGGCGGTGACAAGGACGACAACGCCAGGATAGCTGTCGGAATCTTAAACCGAGAAAAAGGCCCTAAGCGGGACGTAGTCCTTCTAAACTCTGCTGCCGCAATCGCAGTATCGGGAAAAGTGGCGGACCTGCGTTCTGCATTTGCGCTGGCAGTGGAATCTATTGATTCGGGCAAGGCACTTAGAAAGCTCGAGGAGATAAGGAAGGTTTCGAATTCCCTTTAGCATGTAATGTCTGATTTAATCAAGATCAGTCTCGTATTTTTTCTGATCCTTCTCCTGCTTCGGCAAAAACTTTTCATCGGCTATGTTATGCTTGTCGCCTCTGTCTCAGTAGCCGCTCTTTACAGGATGTCTCCTGAGAACATTGCCGCTACCCTCAGGAAGGCGACTCTCAACGATACGACTATAAAGTTACTGCTTGCTTTGTCTCTTATCAGGACCTTCGAACTCATATTAAGAGAAAAAAATGTGATGTCGGCCATGATGACTTCCGTGAAAGAGTTTTTCATTAACAGCAGGGTGATCATAATATCGATGCCGCTTCTGATCGGGATGCTGCCCTCACTCGGAGGAGCATACTTTTCAGCCCCCATGGTTAAAGAGGCGACGACCGGATTAAAGATGAGCCCTGAAGAGAGGGCATTCATCAACTACTGGTTCCGCCACCCATGGGAATATATACTTCCACTCTACCCCGGAATCCTGCTTGCATCTGCAGTATCAGGGATTCCCCTATATTCGCTCATCTTTGCGAACATGGTATGTGCATTTATTCTTCTGGCGACGGGTTTCATCTACAGCATGCGCAATATCAAGCCCAAAAACCTGGATAGCATTATGCCGGTAAAGATTCGGCTGAAGAAGACAAACTGGCAGAGCTTTGTGCCTGTTCTGGCAGTGCTGCTGCTCGTGGTTGCCGCACGGATGGAACTTCATTATGCTCTTCTTGGGATAATAATTACTCTTTTTATTGTGTACCGATATAACCCTGGGGATGTCCTCCGGGCAACAAGATACGGGTTCGCCATTGAGGTGATAGTTCTGATCACCGGCATCATGCTCTTCAAGGAAACTCTTGAGGCCTCAGGAGCCGTAAGAAATCTGAGCGCCTTTCTTCTTCAGCAGGGGATTCCTGTGCTTCCGATTCTCTGTCTTCTGCCTTTCGTCACCGGTCTTCTGACAGGCCACACGGTGGGTTTTGTGGGGAGTGCATTCCCGCTGCTTATAACCATCGGGGGAGGAGCATCGCTTGCAAATATCTCGCTGGCCTTTGCCTCGGGGTTTATCGGTGTGCTCCTGTCTCCTGTGCATCTCTGCCTCGTTCTGACAAGACAATATTTCAAGGCAGACCTTTGGGGCATCTATAGAAAAACTGTGCCGGCGAGTTTTTTCATCTTCCTTGCTGCCCTTATTGAGTATCTGATCGTTCGATAGCCATCAGGCCAGGAAACTGATCAGGCTGTCGTCCCCGCGTTTGCGATAATCTACCCGCGCGAAATCTTCCCGTCATGCATCAGCAGAAGTGAGTCTGCAAGCCTTGCTGCCTGTTCTTTGTCGTGCGTAGTAATAATTACAGTCGCCCTGCCTTCTCTTTTCATCCTGAGGATAATATCCTCGATGATCGCCGTGTTCTTTTGATCGACAGATGCAGTCGGTTCATCAAGAAAGAGCATATCGGGTTCTATGACCAAAGCCCTCGCAATGCCCAGGCGCTGCGTTTCCCCGCTCGAAAGAGTGAGGCCGTTTTGGTCCTTTTTATCCGCCAATCCCACGAACTCAAGGGCATCATTTACTTTCACAGCCGCCTTTCTTCCTTTAATTCCCCTGATCCCTAACCCGTATGAAACATTCCTGAAAACAGTGGTATTAAAAACTCCGACCTTCGGCAACACAAGGGTTATCCTCCGCTTGAGTGCCAGATCTTTAGGCAGAACCGTGCCTTCCGCGCGATAATTGATTTCTCCGCTATCAGGTGACTCAATAAGCGCACAGAGTCTCAGAAATGTTGACTTACCACAGCCATTGGCCCCTGTTAAGACATAAATTCCGATGTTATCAAATAAAAAGTCACAGCCTTTAAGAACCTGGTTCCCGTTATAACCCTTAGATATGTTCGTTGCGCTGAGATCCAGAATCATCTGTTCGTTCCTGTCACGCCCTTCTTTTGAACTACGTGTAAAAAAGTGTTTATCACCATTGAGATAGTCAGCAGTATTATGCCCAGGGCAAGGGCAAGATCAAAGTTTCCCTTGTCGGTTTCAAGCGCGATAGTTGTAGTCATAACCCTGGTGAAGCCTGCAATATTACCGCCCACGATAAGTATTGCCCCTACCTCAGCCATCACCCTGCCGAAGGCGGCGATGACGCCCGACATGATGCCGAACCGCGCCTCCCTTATTATAGTTACCGAAACCTGATATGGAGTCGCCCCCAAAGTTTTGGATGCCTGGGTGATGATAGGGTCAATGCCAACAATAGCTGAATAGCTTAGAGACGCCACAATGGGCAAGGCCAGGATGCTCTGCGCAATGATCATCGCGGATGGCGTATAGAGCAAAGCCAGAAATCCCAGTGGCCCGCTCCTTGACAGCAGCAGATATACAAAGAGGCCGACCACAACAGGCGGCAGCCCCATAAACGTATGAAGCGCGGTAATGCAAATCCCCTTAAGGGGGAATCTCTTGAACCCCAGAAATGCGGCAAGTGGAAGCCCGAGCAGAGTCGCGATGATCAGGGCACTGCCTGAGACCTTAAGCGAAAGGAGAATAATCCCCATCAGCTCGGCATCCAGATGCACTATGAGAGAAGACGCTGTCTTAAAACTTTCAATAAGAAACATGGCAGAATACGTTAAATCCTCAAGCAGGCCAGAGTGCTGTAGCGCCGCCGGCCGCTTTCTTTCAGTTCAGTATTCTCATCCGCCGGAGCATTTCATCCCTTTCGCTCTGGCCGTGCCACTCCACCAAAAACTGTAGACTTCTCAGCAACACCTTCGCTCTGTATGTGCCAGAGGCGAGGAAGTCCGCGACCTCCCAGTCCTGTGCAAGGTCGAACCATTCAAAAGCGTTCCATGAATCAAAGTCGGGGGCACTATAGGAGGCCGCCCAGGAATCTCCCGGGAAAGCCCCGGCCTCTTTCATAGTATAGTCTCTGAGGGCATCTATCAGCCTGCTGACCTTCTCGACGGCTGGTATTGGCAGGCTGTCACCGTGCATTGGGAATAAAAAGAGGATTGCCGTTTTTGTCCTTAAATGATCCGATCGCCTGCTGCCCTTCCTGCGAGATTAGCCAGTTAACGAACTCCATCGCCTCTTTGTATTTCACATGCTTATGTTTTTCAGGGTTTACTGCCATCACTCCGTACTGATTGAACAGAACAGGATCTCCTTCGAGGACTATCACCATTTCGAGTTTGTCCTTGTCTTTAGTTGCAAGCCACGTACCCCTGTCGGTCAGGGTGTATGTCCTTTTTTCATTGGCAATCCTCTGCGTCTTTTCCATCCCCTGGCCTACTTCAAGATACCATTTCTGACCCTTCGGTTCTGTCCCGATTTTTTTCCATATCGCAAGCTCTTTTGTGTTTGTGCCTGAGTTATCGCCCCTGGAAACGAATTGGGACGATGCAGAAATTTTCTTAAATGCCTCGGCTGCCGACTTCATCCCCTTTATCTTTGCAGGATCGTCGGAGGGACCGATGATTACAAAATCGTTATACATAACATCATGCCTGTTCACAAAATACCCCTCTTCAACAGCCTTCAGTTCCTGCTCTTTCGCATGAACAAAAGCCACATCTGCATCTCCCCTTTTCCCCATCTCAATGGCTGCCCCAGTGCCGCGTGCAACGACCTTCACTTTAATCCCGGTCTTTTTTTCGAACATGGGCAGGATATAACCAAACAAGCCTGAGTTCTCCGTGCTTGTGGTTGATGAACAGATAATCGCCGTTTCGGCAGAAACGCCTGCAACCATAAAAAAAACAGCACAAAATGCCGACACCAACAAACGTACTCTCTCACCCATAATATTCCTCCTTATAAATAATGCTGTCTCGCTTTCGCAACTTTAGCGCTCCACTTTCAACCTATTGGATATGCAGGATAGTCTTTCTCGCTCGTTCGAGAAATTGCCACGGAGCCCCGAAGGCTTTCGGGACGAGAATGGGCGAAAAGACAGTCCTGTCCTGCATCCGTAAATAATCATTAGGTCCCCTATGTTTGATGTTTGCATCTTTTTTCACTTCCTCTTTCCCAAGAGACTCAATGTCTTGTCCTTTTTGCAAAGGAAGCCTTGGAAATCAGCATATATCTTCCAGAAAAGTTCTATCGCCTTCGCGCCCTCCTCGGTTATGACCGCGCCTCCTCCACCCCGACCTCCTGTTGCAAGTTCAACAAGGGGTCTTGCGGCCTGCCTGTTCATAGATTCCACAAGTTCCCAGGCGTGACGGTAAGACATAGACATTGATTTCGCCGCCTTGCTTATAGATCCGCGTTCACGGATGCGCTCCAGCAGGACGATGCGCCCGTACCCAAGAAAGGTCCCTTCTTCTCCGTCTATCCAGATGCGGCCATGGAGGCCGGGATACGGTTTTTGGGACTTTGCCGGATGAATCTTCTTCTTCACAACCGTAATATACCACAGGGAATAACGCATGACAAGAATGACTCTCCAAGCCACTCACTTTTATCTTTATGGTATATTTATAAGGGATACCGGACCGGCGCAATGCTGAAGGAACTCAGGATAAAAAACCTCGCAATAATCGACGACCTAACGGTGAGGTTCGCCAAGGGTCTGAATGTTCTTACCGGGGAGACCGGAGCAGGCAAGTCAATCGTGGTGGACGCCCTGGGGTTGTCTCTTGGAGACAGGGCCCAATCAGATCTTGTAATGTCTGGAGAGTCCGAGGCAGTTGTCCAGGCTTATTTCGACCTCGATAACTTCGATGACCTTCAGGATCTTGGCATCGATGCCTCCGACGGCCTTCTGCTAAAAAGGGTGATCTCTTCAGGGGGGAAGAGCAGGGCCTATGTCAACGATTCCATGGTAACGCTTCAGACGCTTTCTTCAGTGGGCAAGACCCTTGTCGACATTCTAAGCCAGCACGAGCACCAGAGCCTGCTTACCCAGGAGACGCAGAGAACGCTTCTTGATTCCTATGGCAAGCTTCTGCCGGAAAAGGAACTTGTAGAAAAACTATATTATGAGGTACATGCTTTAAAGACAAGGCATGCAGAACTTCGGGATAAAAGCAGGGAGAGGGCGCAGAGGCTCGACCTCCTCAGGTTTCAACTTAATGAGATCGAATCAGCCAGTCTCAAACCGGGAGAGAAGGAGTCGCTTGAAGACGAGCGGAAGATACTAGCGAACATGAATAAACTAACGGAGCTGACCGAGGCTGCGTATTCGGCCCTGTATGAATCCGAAGGCTCCTGTTCCGAGAGGCTTTCGAAGGTTGTCTCAATGCTGAGGGAGATGTCGGCTATAGATGGGAGCATTTCTGAGGCCCTGCAGCTTGTTGAGGCGGCCATGCCCCTGGTGGAAGACGCTTCAATCTCTTTAGGCAGATACAGAGACAGATTCGATTTCGAGCCGGGCAGGCTTGAACATATTGAAGACAGATTGGATCTCATCAAAAAAATCGAAAGGAAATATGGCCAGGGAATAGATGCAATTATGATGCATATGGACAGGGTCCGGGCGGAGTTTCAGGAAATAGAATCGGCCGATGAGAATCTTGCCTCTGTTGAAGCCGAGCTTAAGATAAGAGAAGAAGAACTCCTTAAGGCCGCATCGGCCCTTTCGGAAAAGAGGAGAAAAACAGCACAAAAAATTGAGAAGCTTATCACTTTAACATTGCGGGAACTGGCCTTCGGAAAGGCGGCTTTCAGCATAGAGATGAAGACTGAGGCAGTCGGCCCCAGCGGGATGGACAAGATAGAATTCATCTTTTCGGCAAATCCAGGGGAACCGATGAAGCCGCTTTCGAAGATAATATCAGGCGGAGAACTCTCGCGGGTCATGCTGGCGCTGAAAAGCATACTTGCCGACGTCGATGATGTACCTGTGCTTATATTTGACGAAGTGGACGCCGGGATAGGCGGAAAAACCGCTGAGAGCGTGGCAAAAAAGCTGGCCCTGATATCAGCGGGGCGTCAACTACTTTGCATAACACATCTGCCTCAGATCGCAAGCCGCGGTGATTTTCATCTTAAAATAGAAAAGAAAGAAACTGGCAACAAGGTACATGTCGAGGTTAAGGAACTTGACGGGAAAGAGAGACAGGATGAAATTGCCCGCATGCTAAGCGGAACGATTACGGAGATTTCACGTAGGCATGCGGAGGAACTTCTTGAAAGGGTCAAATGAAAGATGAGATAAAGATCAACAGTCTCACGCCTTCGTACGCAATTACATTCCGGCTTTCCTGGCGAGCCTTATGCCTGCGCTCTCTATAAGGATAAGCCGTTTCTTGTAAAGGGCGCCTATCGCCTTTTTGTATGTCTTCTTGCTTGCCCCGAACAGGCGGTAGATAACTTCAGGCGCGCTTTTATCGTCCACGGCCATAAATCCGCCCTGCGCCTTCAGCTTGTCGATAATTTTTTCCGCCACATCATCAACCTTCTCAGGACCTGGTTTTTGAAGACAGAGATCAATCTTGCCGTCGCCCCGCACCTTTTTGATGAATCCCGCAATATGCTGTCCTTTTCTTAAACCCTGAAACACCTCGTCCTTATAAAGCAAGCCCTCGCGGGAGTTGTTGATAAGCGCCTTGTATCCGATATCGGTCCGGTCGTAAATCACCAATTCAACGCTTTGTCCTTCCTGAAATTCAACCCGTCCGTCATCAGGCAACTTGTCCAATTCCGGCGAAGAAGTGATACGGTAGCTCTTATCAGCGAGTTTTCTTATGCCCCTGACCCTGTTAACATTTCCTGTCTTTGAGTATCCCTTGTTTTTCATATGTTCTTCCTGATTACATCAAGTCAAAACCATT
>OUUY01000137.1 GCA_900302705.1 Candidatus Sulfobium mesophilum | reverse complement strand
GCCGCAAGTTCGAATCTTGCAGGGGGCACCATATTTTTCAAGGGGTTACAAGGTTCATAATCCCCTGCATTTTCCCGGGTGTCCATATAGGTGTCCATCCTACCCTCAATCTTCTTAATTTCCTCCTTTCTAAAAGATTTCACCAAATGACCATAATGCTTAATGGTTGTATTTATGGACGCATGACCCATCCACGCCTGAACGGTCGCAAGAGATACACCAGCCATGACGCAATTAGACCCGAAGGTTCTTCTTAGATCGTGAATCACAACGTCCTTAAGTCCCGCCCTGGTGACAGCAGACTGAAAAGAATGTCTGAAGTTCTTAAACCTCTTTCCTTGCTTATCGCAAAAGACATATTCCCCGCGTCTGGGTAATGAATGAAGGACCATAAGGGCATGCCTATTAAGATCGACATAGCGGGACTTGTGATACTTTGCTATTTCAGCCCGAACAAGAAGCTGTGCATTTTCAAAATCAACATCAGTCCACTTAATAGATAATAATTCTTCTTTCCGAAGGCCAGTATTAAGGTCGAATATAATCACCGCCAGAAGGTGCGGGGCCTTCTTTTCTTTGCCGGCTTCAATAATCAGTGCTTCCTGTTCCGCTCTTTCAAGAATCCTTTTCCGCTCAGTGATCCTGAAACGTTTGACCTTATGCACTGGATTTATGACAGCCTTTCCCCACTCAATAGCCTTCGTAAAAATTCCGCTGAGAGCATTGATCCTATTATTGATAGTATTTCCCGCAGCCCCGCCCTGCAGCAATGTCTGCTTATAAAGTTCTACATCGCGTGAAGTGATTTCGTGAAGATGCTTTCCAATGAAATGAGCCTTTAATTTCTCGCATATTCCCTTAGTATTAGACTCGCCTTTTGATCCCTTAACGTAAATCGGAAGGTATTCATTATCAACGAAATAAGCCAAAAGGACATGCGGAACATAGCGGTCCGGAAGCTTCTTCCGTTTTGCAACTTCGTCTTTTCTCCTTGTCAGGAGTTCTTTTGCAAATGTCCTGGAACTTGAGCCCGTACTTTCCCGCTTGCGATTACCATGCTCGTTGTAATAGTCAATGAAATAAATGTTCCCCTTCTTGTAGATTCCCATCTATGAGATACCCTTTTGTTCCAACTCCAGAATATAGGATTCAGGGAAACGGACAAGGCGCCCCAACTTTACTGGGACGAGTTTCTTTTTCATTACCCAAATCCGCAACGTGGCGATCGGAAGCTGCCATCTTTCAGCAAGGTCTTTATAGGTCAGCAATCGGGGAGCCATGACTCACTTTTCCTTTTTCCTTTTCTTTTTTCCCGGGATGACCTTTTCCTTAATACCATTAATAGCATCGTCAATCTTATATATAGTAGGTCCCCAGTGCTCAGTTAACCGCTCCCTGAAATCCCTCATCTCCGGCGTACTTTCCATCCACTCCTCAAGCTGCTCATCAGTCATGCCCCGCCCACTCTTAAGATCCTTATACATGGCCTTCAAAGCGAATGAAACAAACTCCGAAATAGATACCTTGCGCGGAAGCTCCTTTATCATGTCATATACCTCGGGCTCAATCGTCAGCGTCAATTTCTTTCTCATGGCATCCTCCTATTCTATGTACACGGTAACACGTGTAGCAGTATTTTGTCAAGCTTCTTTTGGAATATTTTCAAAGGGCAGGTCTGTCGGTATAGTTTACAGCTGGAATGGGGCCTAAATAATTGTTTAATAATTACAGGGGGTTATAGGATTGGCATCTAATATGCTGCCTTAATGGTAACACTCTCCGGAGGTGACTCTATGAAGATAAGGCACTCTGTAGCTTCATTATTCATTGTCCTTCTTCCTCTTATTATATGCTTCTTACCTTCTTCCTCTTATGCACTGTTCGTTACTGATCAGCTAACTATAAACTTCATTCCCCCTAATCCTATCCTTCCCGGTGATCCTACCTTTACTTCCTTAACAGGGGGAGAGGCTGCTATATTTCAGGGCGTACCTTTTGGGGAAGGGGGATTCCTTATCACCTTCCTTGATTTTATTACCGTACCTACTCTTAACGCAGGGGACAGCTTTAGTACAAAGACACAACCAGCAGACCCGTGGAGTCCCCAAGACCCTTGCTTCTTTTCCTTTGCGGGGATGACAACCGCTGTTAACGACGGGGCCGGCCAAATCATCACTCAGGCGTTTCCGCCGGACCCGATAATCCCCCCTAATCCCATACTGCCCACACCAATGGCTATCGACATAGGCACATTCGACTCCTTTCTCACTCCACTACACATGACAGGGCCAATCTATGCCTTCGATACAACCGTTCAAGTAGGCACTTGGGAAGTAACCGTTACTCCTGTACCTGAGCCCTCTACCATAGTGCTTCTGGGGGTGGGGTTGGCAGGTGTGGGGGTTGTGAGGAGAAAGCTGAGGAGATAGAAAAGTATTATTCATAGAGCAATCCCTCGGGGAAGTCCTAAGCAACGATAAGACTTAGGGCTTCATCCACGGATTGCACCAATTTTAAAAAGGGCTGCGCTTCAAATGTGCATCCCTTTTTTTGCTCTCTACTCGCGATACACATGAGTTTCACCACAAATAGCTCTCACTCTGCCCACAAACACCCTGCCACTCCACGAACAAAACAATATTGCCTCCGGTGAGATATGCTAATATTAAACAAGCCCGCCGCTGCCCGGGTGCGCTCCCTCGCTCGCGCGCGGGGGTCGCTTCCCGCCAGCGGCAAAAAAATGGGCTAAGCGGTAGGTGATGCGGCATTGACCGGCGATTACGTACAAGCACCGCACCTGCAGGATGTAGGCGATCGTAAAACGTGGTGGCCGCCCTAGGCGTGAAACGTAACGGTTCAGACGCGGTTGCCCTTAGCCGTGCGTAAAGCGCCGCTCCGCTACGCATCGGGACCGTCGTCAATCGCTCCACCGTTTCAGCGCTCTTAAGACGAGGTCTGCGCCCGACCTCAACATTTAAGGTGACAGTCCCAGGGCCGATAGGTGGCACATGAGCTCTTCGCCATTCCAGAGCAATATGCGACCGCCACGCCACTTCCAACGTATTCCCCATGATCTCAACTGGGCCTTCTGCCATCGTCTGATTATCCTGGTCATTCGTTTAAGCGTAAAATCTTTGCCTTTGATGACTTTCTTGACGACCTGCAGCAGTCCCCGGGTGGCCCCCCAGAAGCGCCCTACATTTGCAAACCCGGCCGGCACACATTTCTGCTCTCGTTTGTCAAAATATTTCAGCATATAGCCAACGACCTCTGTGCGTGTGACATATAGGCGTTTAGCGTTTCTATTGCCTCGTTCAAATTCCTTGCGGCATCTTATTTTATCGTCTGCAGCGCGAGGATCTCCGTCGTCCACAATATGCTGGTAAGTAGTGCCAGCCTTTAAATGTTTTTCATCCTTGGAGCCAACTATTTCATACCAGGCCTCCGAGAGCCACTGTTTATTTATTTTGCCTTTGACAAGCATATGGATATGTGGCGCGCCTCTCAGTTGGAACTCTAAGACCCAGGTGACTATCATGCCCATTCTAGTAAGCCTTTTAGAAAATGCGTCTATGTCTCTCTTTACTACTTTACCGTCGAAGGGATGCTCAGATGGATAAGTAAGAGCGATAATGCCATTAAAAAGATGGATCGTATTGCGCAGCTGAAATTTAAGTCGCTTGCGTGAATTGTCGCTGAAGCCGTTTATCTTACCTCTCTTACCAGTCTGACGGTCCTTTGTACCGGTTACGCCATTCAGCGGCTTGTGTTTCACGATCGTATCAACATTGTATCGTTCAATGATTAAGAATGATTCCGGTTCCTGGACGGCTTTCTGTGGAAGGATATCCTTATTAATGCGGTATTTCTTAGCCTGAGAGGTTGCACCCGCAGACCCTTCATTGGAGATACCCTTGACCGTGCGAGTAGGATCGCCTATACTTCCTGGTAATTGGTTCAAGATTCATTTTTCGAAGAGGGCATGTTGCAGCATGCCCTTTCCTTTTTCAGCTAACCAGTTTTTTTTTACTCTTAACGAAATGGTACTATTGTTGCGCCTTCAGCAGCGCCACATTTTACCTGACAGACTTCCTTACAATAATTCAGAACAGGATATCCCTGAGAATTAATATATTCTCGTGATATGACCCAGATAGTCTGCATGCCGTGACCGCAAGTTACATTGAACATTTTGAGATCACTTCCTCGCTTCTTCTTAATTTTCTTCGGCACAATAAACTCCCTTCTTTCAGGTGTCCATACAGGTGTCCATTGTCGGTCAATTTCCGCTGATTTCGTTAAACGAGCATCAACGCAAATAAACAACGACCGCTTACTTTTTTAAATCCTTACAACTGGTTATCGTATCAGGATTATTTGAGGGTTCGGACGGAATTGTCTCTGATGAATTTCCTAAACCTGGGGCCGCAAGTTCGAATCTTGCAGGGGGCACCACTTTTCTTCTCTTGAAATCAAGAACTTACTGAGCTCCTTTCCAGTTGTCTCTAGCCTGTGCATATCTCTGTGTGCAGAAATTGTGCAGTTTTCTCAATTTCTCCAACAACTGTATCAGAGTTAAGTTCATCCAGAGCCCTAACCCCATCCCTTAGGCTTCCAGGATAATGGTGAGCATACCGCTGGGTGGTTGATAAGTCTGCATGCCCCAGCAGCTTTGACACCTTATAGAGGTCTACACCCTTCTGCACAAGCCTCGTGGGAGAGCGAGGCCAGAGAATATAAAGCCGAGCCTCTACAACTGCATCACCCTGCAGGATTATCTTGTCCCCCCTGATAAGAAGTCGTTCTTTCTACTTTTTTCAGAGTTCTACTAGGACCCTTCGCTGATTTAAAAATCTCAAAGTACTTGTCGGCTGAGGGTGAATAACTCTTGCAATCCAGTGAGGAAAGCCTTTATAGTTATCTCGATATGCCCACATTATTTCTTATAATTTGCCTCCTCTTGTCCATCTTACCGGGTTGTACCAAGACAGAGACGACCCCTCCAAAGAAGCTATCCCAAGAAAAAGTCCTTATGATCGGTGTTGTCCCTGAGCAGAACATATTTGATCAGATGAACCGGTATCAACCGTTAGCTGATTATCTCTCTGAGAAGGTCGATGCGAAGATAAAGCTGACGGCTCTCACCGAGTATGGGAACATCGTTGATAACTTTTTTTTTCTTGGTCTGGATGGCGCCTTTTTTGGAAGTTTTACCTATGCATTGGCACATTCAAAATTAGGGCTTGAAGTTTTGGCAAGGCCTGAATACTTTGATGGCGTATCCACTTATCACGGCTTAATCTTTGTGAGAAAAGACAGCGCAATAAGAACTGCGAAGGAAATGAGGGGAAAAAGATTTGCGTTTGTAGATAAGGCGACCACAGCGGGATACCTGCTCCCTTTGGAGTATTTTGAAAAGCACGGGATCAAAAATTATAAGATCTATTTTCGTGAGACCTACTTTGCGGGAACTCATGGGGACGCAATAATGGATGTTCTCAATAAGAAGGCAGATATAGGTGCGGCCAAGAATACGGTATACGAGCGAATGGCAAAAAAAGATAACCGAATAGAGAAAGAACTCATTATTATCGAAAAGTCTCCTGATGTGCCGGAGAACGGGCTGGCTGTGAGAAAAGATCTTGCTGATCCCATCAAGAAAAAACTGAAAGATGCGCTCTTAAACATGCATAATGAACCGAACGGCAGAAGTGTTTTAACGAATTTCGGTGCCAGGAGGTTTATCGAAACAACGGATAAAGATTACGACTCTGTATACAAATATGCAAAGGATATTGGTCTCAATCTCGCTACTTATGACTATATGAATGAATAGTGAGGATTTCAAGGTAGGAGGAAAATTCCCATAACCGAGAGCCACTGGCCCGGTGAGTAAAACAAAGTAGTGGCTGAAACAAACGCCAGCAGGTTTTTGAAAGGTCTCCTATTCCGCACGTAATTTTCACGGATTTTCGTCAAACTATCGAGTCGTCGGTGAAGTCGACAATCTGAAGGTCGCGACTTTATTTGATATTACCGCTCCGGCGAAGAGGAAGAGGCGGCAACGGCACTCTAAGTCCTTTTTATCACATGTCGCTTTCTTTATGAAATGTTTAATAGGAACGTGAACGAGTATAGCCTCTTCACTTTCACGCCGCCTTCTGTTATATTTCTCACGTGGGATTGCAATTACTAACTTAGCATATCGTGCGTTATAGGCAAGAAAGATATTAATGAAGAAAACTGCGATAGGTTATTCTATTGCCTTGCTCACGTATCTTGTGCTCGGCTATCCTATTGGTGGTCATGCGGAATCTATCACGTCCCTGCAAGTTGAATCTCATTTCAAGAGCGTCAAAATGCTCGATGGCGATCATGTGACTGTGAAAGGTCGCTGGGAAAGAACAAACGGCAATGTGACACTTCATAAACCACCTCGAATCAATACCGTTTCCATAACCTGTGACAAGGCGACCATGACCTGCAAGGAAATAATTGCAGAATTGATTACACCTCAAGAGGGCGCTGTTTTTAATAGGCCTCAACTTTATATTGATGAAAATACTTATAAAATCATTGACTGGAAAGGTGAAACGATTTGCGCAAAGTATTCGGCACTTGTTGCCGATTTTGAACTGAGAATATCAGTTAGAGATAGTCTTGTCGAAAGGTCATGGCGCGAAACCAAAGCGCAAGGCGTTACTAAGCCAAATCCAGAAAACTTCGAGAATTGGATATTAGAATAAAGACCTAATCAAACGGCGCGCAAGAGGGACGGTCTCGTTCCTTACCCTGCAACGCAAACGAGTTGCTAGGAGATTTAGTACCAAGTCGTTGGATATGATGATCAGTATAGCTAATACCGTCGCGCGGCTCAACCTATAGTTATCCCTTTTCTTTGCCGGGTTAGTCTCGCTAACCCCCTCTGTCGACTCTTTTAGTAGGGCAGGGGTATTCTGGGCCGCTTGCCATATCTATACTCCCAAAGCAAACACCTAGGCCGCAAGCACCCTGAGTCGTTTTGTCATAAGTCACTGTGTTTGCGAAATATTAAAAAAATCTAGAATCGCTCTTTGTTCGCCTCGAAACATGCACGTGGATGTACTTCCTGAATTTCACGTCTCAGCCTTTCTTTTTCAGACACAAGGTTTCTTGCGGAAATAAGTGTTGGGTGCCCTCCGAATTCATCCTCTGCACTTGAACAACACTTCGCGGGCATGTACACTACTACTATGAATATATATGACTGCATGGGAGGCTAACATGCCGGAATACGAATATGTGTGCAGCAAGTGCGGCAAAGCATTTGTAGTATTTTTTTCACTCAAGGAACTTGAGGCGAAGCCAACTGTCAAATGTCCCCAGTGTCAGAGCGATCAGGTCAAAAAGCAAATCTCTGGTTTTTTTGCACAGACAAGCAAGAAATCATAGCTCTCACATCCTTCCTCCTACCAATAAATATGCAATAGTCTTATCAGCGCTGAAGGTTTTAAGCATAAATCAGTAGGATAATGACCTATTGTTCCAATTTCTAGAGTAGTTGTCTAACCCAATTTTATATTTGACAATTGCGTCTGGTCACGGTAAAAGCTAAATAAAATGGGAAAAAGTTCCGACAAAGCCCAACCCGCCGCGAGAGGGGAAGGAAAGCGGTTGATCTTAGTGGTGAGATGGCCCAGGTTCCGGATAGATAACTCCGGCCTTTGCATATGATGTGACGGGGGAGATAAGCGAACTGCTCATCCGAATTTATAAAATAACGTTTGGCAGTGAAAAGGAGGACAGCATGTTTAAGTTTAAGTGGTTAGTTGTTTTGGTTTTGCTTGTGACTGCAGTGCAAACGAGTTTTGCTGATGATATCGCAAAAGTTAACGGTGTATGGAAACTGGTTTCCTATGATGTTGAGGTTCAAGCCACAGGCGACAAATTCCCTCCCATGGGCAAGAACCCGACTGGTTACGTGATCTTCACGCCCGAATCGCGCGTGTGGTTCGTACTGACCGCAGAGGGTCGGAAGCCTGCGAAAACAGCCCAGGAGAAGGCGGAACTGCTCGATACCCTGGTTGCGTACACGGGTACCTACCGCGTGGAAGGGGACAAGTGGATTACCAGTGTCGAGGTGGCCTGGAATCCGGCATGGGTCGGTACGGAGCAGTCACGGTCCTTCAAGGTGGAAGGCGACCGACTTCATGTCTTAACACCGTGGCGAGTTATGCCCAACTGGGCAGACAAGGGAATGACTCGTAGCATTATCACTTTCGAACGGGTGAAATAGAGATTTGCGTAAATGACAGAGGGCAATCTAACAAGGCGCTCAAGAGGGGTGAGGCAGAGGACCGCCGCACAGACCTGTTCTCCGCATTTGTTTCTGCCGTAAATCTTCCATTACCTGCCTTCCTTGATTTTGAGAGTTTGTCGGTGAAGTCCACGTCAGGAAGGTTTATCAAAGCGTTTCCTGCAGATCCCGAAAGGTTAAATCAGTTTATTTGCCGTGAAGAATATCCATCCATCTGATGGCCTCAGTGTCGCTGATCTTGCCCAGATATATTTGGGTAGTCTTCAGGTCTTGGTGTCTCAAGATGACCTTTGAGATGATCTCCAGTGGGACTCCGTTCCTACTGGCATAGGTGGCTAAATGTCTGCGCAGATCATGAGGGGAGATTTTGACGTTCAGCTTTTTCCCGAGCCCCGTAACCAGGTTCCTGACTGTGGTATAGCAAAGCGGGAACACCCTGTCAGTGGGGAATAGTTGTTTGGCTGCAACATATTTTGCGAGCCTTGCTGCAATATGCTCTGCCATGAAGGCTACCTCGGCGTCTCTGCCTGGCTTGGGCTCTTGGATAACAATCTTTCTGCCCGAGAGATCAGAGACTTTCAGATTCAGTACTTCCCCGATTCTGAGACCACAACGCGCCTGCAGTTCAAGGATAAGCCGATCTCTCAGATTGCCGGCGTTGAAGATCATCTCGTCCACTGTCTCCTTGTCGAATATCTTCCTAGGTCGGTGCAATACTTTTTTGTATGCCTTGGCTAGAACGGCTGCAGTGCGAGGGTTCTTGGCGTTCAGTCCCGTTACCTCGATCACATAGTTGAAGAACGCCTTAAGCTGAGCGTACCGAAGGTGCCGTGTTGCCCTGCTAAGACCTTCCGTAGATTCCTCAAGAAATCTCCCAATCTGATCGGCTGTTACAGAGATCGCCTCACAGGTTGAGAATTTTTCGAGGAAGCAGTCCATGAACTTGCCATAACTTTTTAACGTGCTTTTCTTAACGCTTCCTTTTTGATGCTCCTTGAAGAGCTCTATTGCTTCTTTGATAACCATGCTGATACCTCCTGTGTCGGCTTGCCGGGATCTGCATAGTTCCATTGTAGATACCTTTCGCACTGGAGCGCGAAGGGGGCATAAACTGACTATTTAAGGTTTCTACTGGTTATTTATAAGCCTGGAAAAAGCACGGTAGCCGCTGTGAGGATTGGCTCTGATTATATATTGATTTGGGGCCTAGCATGTTTCGCCGCATACTGCACAGTTATTCGAAATCGAAAGTGTCGAGGACTTCTGTGAGTAGTTCGCCGGCAGTGAGTATTTCCGTTCGAAATAAAATTTGAAATAGAAAAAACGGATAAGACCGCTTGTAAATGACAACATAGACCATTCGTTGACTTCCGGAACCGTCTATTACGACAATGTTGGGCTATAATACTCTCATGTCCTCAGGCGAAGAGAAGCTTTGGCAGACTATCAGTGCACTTTCTCCCGAGGAGATCTGCAGTCGCACCGGTGCATTGTTCGATGCGGCGACCGGTCTCTATACCCTGAAATCTTTCGGGAAGGACTTTTTCATCTCGCCGAAAGAGAAAAGGATCTTCAGCAATGCCGGAGAGAACGAATTTTTTCTCAAGAAACCAGGTTACTTCTTCAGGCTCTCGGTTCTGGGCTATCTTAGTGTTTCGAAGAAGCTCATGCTCTCCGGAAAGCTCATCAACCCGGTGAACATGAAGAGCGGCCAGCTTTTTTTTCGTGGCACGCATGTGCTGCCACTCAGTGGGCTCGCACAGAAGTACGACACGGACCGTGATGCATTTCTCCGTAAGGGCGAAGAGTACGGCGCTGAAAAAGCTGCGTATGGCGATGCATCGGTTACGCTTCATCCCTTTCCGAACGTGCCGGTCGTGCTGATCCTCTGGCTTGCAGACGAGGAGTTCGAGGCGCGTGCCAACATCCTCTTCGATTCCTCAGTGGAAGACCAGATGCCGATCGACGTGGTCTGGTCCATTGCGATGCTGACCGTGATCTCATTCGTGTAGTACGGAATCCCGCGCCCCCCCTCTCGCCAATATATGCGTGTTTCGTTTGTAACCAGTAGCATTCTCGGCATCAAATTTCCTCTCGACTTCTGTGAGGAAATTGCAGCAAAGCAGTAATTCGCCAACCGTGTACAAATTGATTAGAACCGTAGGCCTTCGTAAAACCCTCTCGTATCACTCCCGAGGACCTGCATGTAGATAAGGGTGCTCTGAATATTGCTGTGACCTAGCCATTTTTTTATTACAAGAGGAGTCTTATCAATAGGGGTGTAAACAAT
>OUUY01000140.1 GCA_900302705.1 Candidatus Sulfobium mesophilum | reverse complement strand
GCTATCGCCATAGCAAGCGGTGGTACATTCCTAAGATTCAATGCCCCCAAGCCTCGGGGTGTTCTATTCATCGACGGGGAGATGCCGGGACATACCTTACAGCAAAGACTCGCTAGTATCATTGCGAGTGCAGACAGGGAACCGGCAGCGCCCATCAGAATCATAACGCCGGATCTCCAAGAGTTCGGGATGCCAGACCTAAGCACTCCCGAGGGGCAGGGCCTTATCGAAGAGCACCTTGATGGCATTTCCGTTGTCATTGTCGATAACCTTTCCACACTCTGCCGGAGTGGGGTAGAGAACAAAGCCGAGGACTGGCTACCCGTCCAAGAATGGGGCCTTATGCTTCGCCGTCGAGGGATAGCCGTTATGTTCATCCATCATACCGGCAAGGGTGGCGCTCAGAGGGGAACTAGCAGACGGGAGGATGTTCTCGATACCGTTATTCACCTGAGAAGGCCCGGAGACTACCAGCCTCAAGAGGGAGCAAGCTTTTCGGTTCATTTTGAGAAGGCACGGGGCCTTTACGGTGATGACGTGAAACCATTTGAGGCGAAACTATGGACAGGGCCGGACGGGAAACACACATGGCTAATGAAGGACATTGAAGAGAGCCTGACAGAGAAAGTGGCAGCCCTATTGAACGATGGTATCCCTCAGGGTGAGATTCCTGAACTCCTAGGGGTGGCAAAAGGAACCGTCTCCAAGCACAAAATGAAGGCCGAACACATGGGCCTGTTGAGCAAAAAATGCTGAATTCTTGGAAACAGGGAAACAAATGGCATAACTCTATGATATATATCACTAATCATGGAAACTCCAACGGAAACTTTCTGGAAACTGCCTGGAAACTAGGCACTTTATTTATTATCTCTTCAAGGGGTCTATTTCTCGTTAGTTTCCCAGTTTCCGTGTATGGTTGGGAAACATGGAAACCGTGGAAACTCTAAGGGAAACGATATGGAAACAATGAGCCTTAAAGCCTTGGCACAAGCCGTTCTTCATGGAAACACTCAGGGAAACAACGTGGAAACCAATGGAAACTCAGAGGCACCAAAAAAACAGGGTATGGAAACCACAGTTTCCGGCAAAAAATCCGCATTTGCAATTATCAGTGAGGAGTACGACCGGCTGGTGCTCTGGCTCCGAGAGCAACCATGGACAGGGCAAGACATCCGGGCGGTGTCTCAGGATTTATACGATCAGATACAGGGCACCATAGCACAAATGGATGAGAGGTTCATGGCCGAGGATCTGGAAGGCTTCAAGGGTGCCTCCGACAAGCTAAAAAAGACTTACCTTGAAGGGGCAAGGTTGATACATGAGCGAAAAATTAGACGATAAGAAGGAGAGACATACAGTGAACGAAAAAACAGAACCGGAAATCTTCTGTGAAGTCGGGGCCGATCCCGGCAGTTTGCCGTTCAAGGTGAACCGGCCCTTTTTCTTGATCACAAAGGCCGGGCCGCCCGTAGTAGTTCCAAAGGGCGCCTTAGTCCGGTTGACGGACATGACCAAGCTGGAATTATTCCCCTGCGGAAAAGTTACACCGAGCTTTCTAAAGGACAACGATATTTTCAAAGTTGTTCGGGGATTCAGACGTATTGACGAGCAAGGTCTTTGGCAGAACTTGGCAGTCGGGACTCGTGTCAGACTGAGCGCTTCCGAGGCAGAAGATCTGCTCAGAAAAAGTTTAGTGATTTTCGATACCATGCAGGAGGGGGACTAATGGAAGTTTTAAAAGGCAAACAAGCTTTTGTCAGGGCAAGAATGTTGAGGGGCAAGCATGTGCGGATCGACGACAAGCCCGCTATCCAAGCGGCGGGTACCATCGTTGAGATCCCGCTTGTGAATTGGCAAGAGATGATGACGGACTGCGGCGGGCTAGAAAATCTTGAATGGCTCGACATACCCGACGAAGCCGACTATGAAGTTCAGGTTCAAGAGGCATACAAAACGGCTGCCCATCCAGATCAGGCCCTTCCTTATGCAGCTGGAGCCGTCACATCCTTTACAAAGGAGCAGGCCCTACGCTACATGTTGGATGCAGGCAGAATAAAACCAATTAGCAAGGACGTTCCTGACATCGGTATTTTTTGCAGCCTTCGATATAGGCTCGATCGTTTAGGCCCTGGAGGGAAAAGCGCTGCGGAGCAGCAGAAGGAAAGGCTTCTGCACGAGAGGTTTGAGGCTTTTGAAAAGGATCTGAAAGAAAGGCTGAGCTGGATTCGTCGAAGGGGTCGTCGCACATGAGGATGCGTGGTCGCTCTGGTTGCGGCCACGGAGGGCGCCCGGTTTATATCTCCTGTTTTCCGGGCCGCCCGCTTTTTCCATAACAATAGGAAGGTGAACCGTGAAAATTAAAATTACGAAAAGCTGTGTATTAAAAGGCTTGGTTTTTAAAATATCAAAGCCTGATGGCGTCAAAGATATGGGGCATAAGGAATACTTTATCGACCGTGGAACGGAACTCGACATCGACATTGAAGCGTGCAAAGACTTATTCCGGCGTGGCCTCGCTGTACCGAGTGGGCAGCAACACGGCGGCGTTGTCCACAATGCACATGGCAAGCAAGGCAAATGAAGTGGGACAGGACAACAGAAGGGAAGGACGACACAGGCATGGCTAAATACAAAACGTCTAGGTTCTTCCTGTGGTCGCCATTCACCGGTCGATTCGTAGGTCAATTGCCAGCTAGTCACGAAAACTTTTTTGTACCTTTCCGTTCCGTTGGCACTGAATAGGATGATAAGAGCGAAAATTTACAAGGACACACCTTTAAGCGTATCGGACGTGGTTTGTTTGACCGGAGTATCAAAGCGGCAAGTCCACAGGCTGGCTGCCCAGGGCGTCCTGAAAAGGCCTTTTACAACGGCAAGCATCCGTGAGTACATCACGGGCCTGCGAAACCTTCAACGCCAACATAAAGCCTTAATGTCGAAGTTAGAGATAGGAACTATCGACTTAGGCGAGATAAACCTCGACATGTCGGAGGATACCATCGACCTCGGGGGGATTGATTTAGGATTCCTGGACGGGGAGTAAGGCAATGGGCCAATGGCAATACAGAACCTTTTCACCAGCCACGGTAATGAGTCGGTTCTTCTCAAAGTGCCAATATTGCCGAAGCAGCAGAAAAACCTCTTTCCCGTTGTGTGTCCAAGGCTGTAATAGCCACGGGCTTAAACGATTGCCGACGGAACCGGCAGACCGCAATCGGAGGCGTGGGCGTTGACACTATCCCGTGCGTTAGATACACTATCCCCGTTGGTTCCTTTCAGAGAACCGACGCAACGGGAAGGGGATTTTTGTATGGCTGGCAAGGTGCGTTCACGTGAGAAGGTCTGTCCTAATGGTCACGGTCAGTTAAAAGTCGAGGAAGAAGTTTCCATTTATTGTCCTGAATGCCGCTATCGTCCCAAATCCTATTACCTCGACCTTTACTGGAATGGCCGACTAAAGATAAGCCGGGATCCCGATGCCCATACGCTCGACAGCTACAAGAGGGCGCACAGGCTGCTTGAAAATATCAGGACCGAGATAGACGCCGGTACGTTCACGCCTTCTAAGTATCTGCCGAAAGAGATAGAGGAGTTCAGGGGGCGCAAGTTATTCCCTAAATGGCTGGCCTCGAAGACCGACACCGCCCCGACTACCTTCAGGGAATACCGGCGCTACACTGAGAAATACTTTGTACCTCATTTCAGCATGAAGGATATGCGATCTATCACGGCCGGGGATGTCGAGGACTTCTTAGCCGCCCTTCCCTCTCACCTATCGCTAAAGACAAAGAAAAATATCGCCATAGCCCTGCATAACTTCTTCACCTATATTTTCAGACGTGAGACGATAGCCAGGATCCCCGTCTTCCCGAAAATACAACCACCGGAAGTGCCGATAGAGTGCATAAGCAGGAATGATCAGATAAAAGTGTTGTCCGCCCTCTCAGAGTGGCACAGGCCGTTTTTCACGTTCATGGTATATCATCCTGTGCGTCCCGGTGAGGCAAGGGCACTGAGAAGGCGACACTTCGATTTAGATACTATGGTGGTACATATCGAACAGGCCTTCAGCTTGAAGGAAATAAGATCACGCAAGAACAGAAAGGACTATTACCTTCCGATCTCTGCCGCCTTTGATATTTCATGCCTCAGAGACAAGCTGCCGGAGGCTTTCGTATTCGTCAATCAATGCGGGCGTCCTTATAAGGCAGAGAACATCCGCCGTATTTGGCATAGGGCCTGTAAGAAGGCCGGAGTGCCGCCGATAAAATTGTATAATGGCACCCGGCATTCTACCTTGACCGATACGCTCAGGAAGACCGGCAACATGTATGTCGTCTCGAAGCTGGCCGGTCACTTATCGCAGAAAATGACTGAGAAATACGCCCGCCATGACGTTGAGATTTTGAGGGGATTGACTGACAACGTGGTGGAGATAGATAGGGCACAAGTAGGGCACAAAAATGAAAAATAGCCACGCAAACGGCGTAAATACGGGATGGTTGACGGGTTCGAGCCCCGTCCGCCCCGCCATAACTTTCCTTTATAAATCAACGGTTAAGCCTCCCCAAGATGCCTAAAAGTACGGCACAACCACGGCACAAAAACTGGTTGCGGGTCCTCCGCGAACGTATCCCAGTACGGATTGCAAGCCAAGCGCATACAATCTCCAGCAACTATCTCTGCTTAAGCTATTTTCTTGAACTTTCTCCTTAGTAAGCCCATTCCTGCAAGTCCTGCACCCAAAAGGAGAAAAGTGGAGGGTTCAGGAATTACAGTCGCTTTGTAAGGAGAACTCCTGTCCTGCGCGCTTTCAATGAAGGTTCCTCCTGTCAGTGGGTCCCCATTCCAATATTCTGCACTAAGGGTGAATGTTCCACTATTGACGAACCCAATCGGTGCAGATAAGTCCCATGTCAACTGATAGAGTCCGTTAAATCCATCATAGGGTACACTTAACAGGCTCCCTGGGGCCACTATGGGAAAATCAAAAATTAGAGCCGTTGCCCCCTGCTGAAAGATATCGGCATTTAATCCAATGAGCACCAGCCAGTTGTCAGGGTCATCATTACTGATTGTGTAGCCCCACCCAATTGTGGATCCCGGAGGACCTGCAATGTTCCCACTTTCCGGAATAGTAGCAAAGCTCCAGCCGTCAATTATTAAGTCTGCGTGACCAGTTGATATGGTAGAAAAAGTTGCGATACAAATCAAAAGTACATAAAGCAAATATCGTGATCTCATCACTCAACCTCCTAACAGTATTTCAGTGAATGGTTCAAATATATTCACCACGGTATCACAGCCTGACCTATTGAGAAGCTGTAATTCGTCCTCAGATCTTGTAGCGTACCGTTTTCAGTTATAGAAAACCTGAAGACTGTGAACGGCACATAAAAGAATAAACGAATCGTGGTCGAAGCCCACGCGTCAAGGTCCCCTATTGGTATTGGTAAGTAGACAGGAACTGGATTATTCGACACAAGACCGTACGAATACGTCACCGCCCCTAGGCCTACGAGCGTACGCAGGGGCAGTTGATTAATTTGGACATTCTCGGCGTTGCACATTTCGTTGGTGAGCATCAGGTCCACAAAGAACAAACCATCAAGCCAGCCTTGATTGATTATACGTCCCGAGATGCGCGGCCGTATAACCGGGATCGCACGTTTCAGGTCGGGAAGCGGTCCTATATGTTGAGCTAAGTTACCTCGTTGAGGGCTCCCCGTCTGTACCAATAGCTGTCTGATCCGGTCAGGGGCAAGGGGCTCACCACACTTCACAAGTGATATGCCTTGCAAATTCGCGGCTGCGCCTGCAACAATCGGTGAGGCACTTGACGTACCACCAAAACTGAACGTGTACCAAAAGTCTTGGTTAAAAATGTCATCAGGGTTATCATAACCAACGTTGTTTTCGCATAGGTATGGGCAATCGCCGTCCGATCCGCAAGCCTTACCAATATTAACCCCATCAGAACAAGTGAGAGGCACACCGCTGCATATGCCTGGCGCGCCTGGGCAATCGGCATTCGATATGCACGGGTGCCAAGCATTAGGCCCTCCCTTGCATCTTGAACCATCGTACCCTGTTGTAGCAACACTGTCACCCCAGCCTTGTACGTCAACGCGGCTGCCATAAGAGGAAAACCATTCCCTCTCACGCGGATGACCGGTAGCTGGTGACTGTCCCGCGCCCACAATTATTGCACCGGAGTCCCTCTTCGCCCTGTTGAATGTATCACCACAGTCCCGTTGATCAAGATTCACATTTCCGTTTCCTGCAGCCTCGACTACCACAAAACCGTTGGCAACTGCGGTTTTAATTGCATCGTAGACGCTTTGAACCCATTCAAGCGGGCCATAACCAGCCTGAGTATTAGCATCACAAATCAAATTGCAAACACAAATCTGTTGTTCGATCAGGATCACGTCCCCTTTAAGACCGTCCCCCGCTGACAGATTAATAGCATCGGCCGGTCTGTAGCGTTCGACTCCCTGCAAGTCTTTTGTTCTAGTCGGAGCCAAACCGATGTTCGCACCCCACGATATGCCGGTTACCCCTTTGTTATCCTTATCTGCAATCAGTTCACCAAGAACAGCTGTACCATGATTATTATCGTTAAAAGGATCGACGGCAGAATAGCCGGGCTTCAACAATAAAGGCAGTTCATGCACCAAAAAAAGATCTTCATGAGTCTGATTCCAACTGTATTCGACATCGTAGATTTTGATGGATTTACCGCTGCCCCCTTCAAAGTTCCATGAAAAATAGGCGTCTATGCCACCAGGTGCTGGTTTGAGGTAGCCTTGCTTATCTGTAAAATCTGGTGTAACTGCTGGAGGTGGCGCTGGAAGGGGTGCCGGCTCCACGATTTCCACATTGTCCAATTGCCTTAATTTTTCAATGAAATCAGCAGCATCAACGCCCTTTTTCAAAGTGATCGCAAACCATAAACTCAAGTCTGGTAATTCCTTTTTTGATAGCTTTTCCCCCTTTTCTTTTAATTCCTTTAGCTTGCTCTTTGGAAGAGTAAAATACGGTTCTATTTTTTTTACCGAATCCATGAGTTCTGCGGGTAGTAGTTTATCAGGATCATCAACATCCGTGTCTTTCCGGAACCTAACATTAATTTCCTCAGACGAATATCCTGATGGAATTGATTTTAATGACTCAGGGGGTGGGGCCGAAATTGCAAAGCTTCCGGTCGATAGTACTGTTCCCATGGAAGATAAAAGGATTGCTAATATGATCGCTGTTATCTTGTTCATAGCGTACACCCCCTTCTTAAGGGATACACTGTATACGATGCCCGCACTAAATACTTCATGGCGCGTTCTCCTTCCTTTTGCTTTTTTCTCGTTAATGCGATCAGCTATCCCGCTTGGCTTTTTCGAGATAGTTCCCCCTGCTTTTTAAAACATCTCATAAGATGAGTCGTCTGTCAACAAATATCAAGTCAAGAAAAGAGAGAGATCCGGAAATTGGACAATCCGTCGATTTCCGGTTGTAATTTTTAGTCTTGTCGTACATGTCGCGTATGCGATGTTCAGGAAGTAGTCATTTGAGAAAGTCAGGCAGATACTTCAGCAGCTGTGCAGCAGGTCCTATGATGTGAGCTATCAGAGGGACGAATGGGAGAGACTTGTCGAGGAGGCGCTGGAAGACCTCAGGCAGAGTTTAAGGTTATAATTGACTGAAATTCAGGCCCTACCCTACGCGGGGGGAAAAGCCGCTATCTCCGGCGGCCTGGGCCTGATAGTTTTTAGACAGGAGAAAACCGGAGGAGACGGTTATGCGGAAGAAATACGGCGAGGGTAAAAAGAGGTCCAGCCGGTCTATCCCCTTGGAAATAAGCACCGCAGCGGGACCCGTACGCCTGAAAATATCAAGTGCCGAAGATTTGGTTCGACTCAAATGGGCCATTATCAGCGACCCGGATTTCTTAACGAAATTCCTACACGGCACCGTTCTCCCTTTGACCGATAAGGACACAGGACCCCGCAAGGACCTTAAGCAGAATCAATTCATGCTCCGCATGAAGATACAGGCCGGGTTGCTCGGGTACATTGCGAAATTACGCAAGGGGAAGGAGCAATTCGCCAGATATGATATAACAAAGATTGCCAGAATCATAAAACAAACTTATGGAACACTGGAGGGGTTCCGGCCATTCACCACGGAAGATACGCAGAACTTTAAACGGAGATGGATCATGGAGGGTCAAGAGATTCTTGTTGCGAATACGATTCAATCACGGGCCTTGTTGGTCGGACTGCTGGACATTCAAAAAGACCTCTTGTGGGAGCACAGAGACGATTCAAAACTATTGGCCCTGTATAACCTGACCGCTGCGGCCATAGAGCATTTCATGCCGGACTATTTCACGCTGGGACACTTCCAATATCTTGACGGAAATCTCTTCCAGCCCTACCACAACGCATTTCTGAAGCTCAAAAAATCCTCTAAATAAACCTCTTTCTTGGAACATAGGACATGGCCTTCTGCATTTTTGCAAGCCCCCTTGTCCTACTTTTTGACTCCTTGAACTCACAAGACTACTATCTGATATGGCAAAGGACTTAAAACCTAAATCCATTGAGGCACAGAAGATGCAAATCTCTATCAACCTTGACAAGGGCCTTCGAGAAAAACTTGATAGGTTGCCGAGGGGGATCAAACTCGCAACCTTCCTGAGGCTGGTGGTGAGGACGATTGTTTCCACGCCGGCCGAAATGAGTGAATGGTGCAAAGAAAACGAAGACGAGGCGCTGGCCTCACAAGCCCTTATCGTTGAGACATTCCAGAAGTTGGAAACACTGTCCAAGCCGGCCGAGGCGAAGACGGACGACAAATGAAGATACCAATCAGAATGAGAGCGTCGGGCCGTGCCATTCCCACCGCCCGGCTGGGGCCGACCGGAGAGGGGGACTCCGGTCTGTGCCCCTATATTGTCTGAGGCTGGGCAATGACTGACAAGCCGGACATCGTTTCCGTCATTCAATCTGAAGGCATAGAGCTAAGACAGCGAGGCAGGGATTTCTGGGGGCGTTGTCCTTTCCATCCTGAGAAAACAGCCTCATTCAAGGTCAGTCCCGCCAGGCAAACGTATTATTGCTTCGGATGTAACGCTCATGGTGACGTGCTCGACTTCATTCAGAAGCGCAAGGGCCTTTCCTTCAAGGACACACTGACATTCCTTGGCATGGCTCCCGGCAAGCTCGACGCACAGGCGAAGAAGCGAATTGAACACGAGAAGAAGAAACGGGCAGCGATAGCGGCTTTCAAGGCGTGGTGCGATAGTGAGTACAACAGGCTCGCTGACACTTACCGCCGGTTGCAACAGAGCAAGGCACGTTGCCGTACATGGGAAGACGTGGAGAGGATAGCGTCCCTCTATCATGCGGAAAGTCTCTGGCAACTTCGCATGGACATACTTTCCAGCCATGACGAGCAACAGAAATTCAAACTGTACGAGGAGGTAACTCGTCATGCAGCATAAGACCTTCGACTTAGGCGAAGAACTTTTAAACGTCCAGCAAATCAAAATCCAAGCCGTATCTATCCATGAAATGCTGCAGATGAAATTTCCAGAGCGTGAACATATTCTATCGCCCTTCCTGCCGACGCAGGGCCTCGTCATGATCCATGCTTACCGTGGAGTGGGAAAAACACACTTTGCGTTAGGCTCTGCTATCGCCATAGCAAGCGGTGGTACATTCCTAAGATTCAATGCCCCCAAGCCTC
>OUUY01000142.1 GCA_900302705.1 Candidatus Sulfobium mesophilum | reverse complement strand
CCATCTCCAACATGAATTGACCCCGGGGTACCGTGCAGGGGCTGGTTGAGACAGTCGGACGGTCCAGGATGGCGAGCAGGGTCGAGCAGGGATCAGGAACATCAGTCCCCTGTTCCTGAGCGTAGACCTGGCCCCCGGTCACAAGAAGCCCTAACAGAGTGAGACAGACCCGAAGCGCATGCCGCACAATCAGTCGTTTTCCCATCATTACTCTATACAATGCGTGAACGACCTGAAAATGATTTTCAAAGCCTGCTTCCATGTCTTCCCCATTCGTCTCTTCAAGGAGACTATAGCCTTCTCAAAACCTTGAATGAGTTTGTAGATGGTCTTGTCCTGAGGATTATACACTTTTAAGCCTATACAGACAAACAGGATAGGCTACCCCGGTAAAACCGCAACCAGGCTGCGGCGTAACGGAAGCGCTAATGTAGCTTTCCACACCAACCTGAACTTTAGCTATTACAACGACGGCGGCCTTAAGGACAATGGCGCCCTGGCCTTTTTTGCCCAGCTGAGCGACGGGCGACAGGTCATCGCCGTGGCAACCCCGGAGAGAGCCGTTCCTGAACCTTCCACTTTTCTTCTTCTCGGTGCAGGGCTTGCAGGAGTCGGACTTATTAGGAGGAGATACAAGAAATAACCGGCAGAGATTAATATCCAGAAGGGTAAGGTGTCCTAGGTTATTTCCCCTTCTGTATAAGGCCCTGGGGCAACCTTGGGCCTATTTTTTTTGAGTAGGCTACTACAAAGACCGTAGTAAACTGCGCAATTCTTTTTTGCTGTTCATTTCAACAGGAAATCCGCAACAGTTTAGTTCTCTCATAAGGTGAAGTCGAGAGACAGGACTCCTTCCTGGAATCTCCAGCAGGTTAAATTTTTCATAACTGATGATTGCCACTTCTGCCAAATATTGCGCTCTCAAGAACGAGTGTGAAGCAACAGAGCTGGAAGCTGTTGAATTCATGATACCATTAAAAAATTTTAATTTGACTCTCCGGGTTTACGGCGGTATCAGTGTGATTAGAGCCATTCATTTATGCTGTAAAAACCAAGAAGGAAGAGCAAATGTTCGGGCATATTTTTCGAGAGAGTTATATTTTGCTATACATCATGACGGCGCACACACTTCGGGGACTTCTCTCCGAAAAAAGTGTGCCGATGTAAGGAGGTGAAGCGATCAAGAGTTTGGCCTGAAAAAGTTCCCTCATTTTGGAAGTTTCATTAAAAGGAAAAGAGGAAATCCGCTTCGCAATAAAGCTAAACCCTTCGTGAGAAGGGGACGGGAAGCGACGGATTTTAAGGAACACGGTCCAGGTGTCGAAGGAGAAGTTCTAATTATCAACACGATCTCCCTTCTCAATGGGGAGAAGAAATGGGGAATTATAATGATGAAGAAAAAGATACCGATCGTTTCGCTGGTTTTATTGCTCTTTTTTGCAATGGGAGCTGTTGCCGCTAGCGGGCTCACGGACAGGGAGCAGTTAGGCAAATCAATCTTCGTTGATACGAATCTCTCTATCAACAGCAACCAAGCCTGTGCTGCGTGTCATGCTGCGGAGTCGGGGTGGACCGGCCCAGTTGCAGCTATCAACGCAGGCGGCGCCGTTTATGAAGGCTCGATCTCCGGAAGGTTTGGCAACCGCAAGCCGCCGTCGGCAGCATATGCAACGCCAAGCCCGATTCTTCATTACGTGATTGAGAAAAAGGAAGCCCTCTTCATCGGCGGAAATTTCTGGGACGGCAGGGCAACGGGTGAGAGACTCGGCAGTCCCTCTGCCGAACAGGCCCTTGGCCCGTTTTTGAATCCCCTTGAGCAGGCTCTGGCCTCTGCGGCTGATGTGATCGGTAAAATCTGCGCAGGCAGCTATAGCGGTCTGTTTACAAGTGTTTGCGGCGCCAATGCCTGCGACCCGGCAAATGTGGGGGCTGCCTATGACTGCGTCGGCCTTTCGGTCGCTGCATACGAGGCGTCGTCAGAGGTAAACCAGTTCAGTTCTAAATACGATGCTTTCCTGAACGGGCAGGCTAAGTTGACGAAAGCGGAGAAGGAGGGACTGGACCTCTTCAAGTCGAAAGGCAAGTGTGCAAACTGCCACATCCTCGATACTGGAGCAAATGGGGAGCCTCCGCTTTTCACGGATTACACTTTCGATAACCTCGGTGTTCCCAGAAACCCGATGAATCCCTTCTATAACGAGCCCGACTTCAATCCGCAGGGAGCGACTTGGATCGATCTGGGTCTGGGCGGCTTCCTGGCAAAAATCACAGACTATGAACAGTTTGCGGCGATGAACAACGGCAAGATGAAGGTACCCACGTTGCGAAACGTCGACAAGTGGGACACGAGTCTCGGGACAAAAGCTAAGGCATACTCGCACAACGGCTATTTCAAAACCCTCAAGCAGATCGTAAACTTCTATAACACAAGGGATGCAAAGCCCTCGTGTCTTTCCGCCTTTACCACTGCGGAAGATGCAATTACGCAGGGATGCTGGCCGGTTCCTGAGGTACCGGTGAATGTGAATACTAAGGAATTAGGCAACTTGCACCTGACTGACGCACAAGAGGACGCAATAGTCGCATTTTTGAAGACCCTCAGCGATGGCTTCATGCCGTGAATCTGACAAAAAAGCGCGGGGTGGGCATCCATGCTCATCCCGCCATTCTCCCGACAGTACGAACCGTTCCCCCGCGATGAGCTTGCCATGCTTTTACCGCCGACGACATAGTGGCGTCCATCTTCCAATACTGTTTTATTCCCACCATACTCCTTATAGAGTTTCGCCTTCGGCTGCCTGTGATTAAGTCGGTGGCGGAGAGACGCAGGACTTCATCCTGTAATCTTGCATTACGAGATGTCCACAGCTTATAAAGGTTATGACAAGAAATAAACTGTATTAAATAAATGCTGATGCGCAGTCTCAAATAGCCTTAGGAACGAACTAGACATCTTCTTTAACTTGGTTATTCCATTTTGAACTGTTGTTGCATCTTTCGCTCTGCCAGCAGCCCTGATTTCCCGAACAGTTGCCCTCCGGTGGAATCATTGCGTCAACCTTCGTTTAGATTAATAAACTGGTTTTACACCTCGCACTATTCTCAGTGTATACTTTGGACAATGTCCTGTAAGAAAGGCTTTATGCCAAATAAGGAGGGACGTTATATACCACCTTGAAGAGTAAAATGTGGACGCGATGATTTTATGAATCAGAACTGCAAGCAAAAAAATAAATTCGGCAATATCAAGATGTTTATTCTTATGTTTCGGTGTCTAACGCTATTTGCGACTTTTAGTATGTCTCTTATGTTTAGCTCCAGGTTGGCATGGGCAGGTCCACCATTCTTTACAGACGATCCCGAACCTGCAGAGTATAGACACTGGGAAGTGTATTTAGCCACGCAGTGGTCACACGAGAGAGGAGAGGAGACATCGGCTACATTGCCGCACATTGACGTCAATTATGGTATCTTTCCAGACACACAACTTTCCGTGGTACTAACTATGGCCTATTCATCTTCTCATGATTCTTCAAAGCAGTACGGGCCGGGCGATTTGGAAATAGGCTTGAAATATCGTTTTATCCATGAGGATGAAAAGGGATGGACACCACAGGTTAGCATTTTCCCGCTTGTTGATCTCCCCACAGGCGATAGCTCAAGAGGACTGGGCGAAGGACATATAAAGATGTTTTTTCCGATCTGGGTCCAGAAGAGCTGGGGGCCGTGGACAACATATGGTGGTGGAGGTTACTGGTACCATCGCGGCAAAGACAATAAGAACTACTGGTTTGCCGGCTGGCTTTTGCAGCGGGAAATCTCTGAGATGCTGACACTGGGAGCTGAAGTCTTCAACACTTCTCCTAAGGAAAAAGGCGAGAGCGATGAAACAGGGTTTAACGTCGGCGGTTCACTTAATCTGAGTGAAGAACACCACATCCTTTTTTCGGCCGGACAAGACTTCAAAGGACCTAACACATTTTTTGCGTACCTTTCTTTTCAGTGGACCTTTGGACCCTCGGCAAAAAGAGACACTTCGTGGAAAGCAGACGGAAAAGCCTGTGCAAAAAGCAGATAATTCTGTCATCACCCCTGAATCTGTCCCCTTACGGTAGAGATTTTAAGTAGCCTAGGCTAAACATTTTTCCCGTTAATCCTCATTAGTTTCAGCTTTCCATACCTGTCATTAAGTCAGTGTTATCCGCAATATGACCCGCGATGTACAGGACAAAGGTCCCACCAGAGATAAAAGGAGTGACGGGACAACATTTCCTTCCTGTACTCCGCGACAGTTTCGGCCATTGATACCTGTCTGTTTCCGATCCAAGTCCGCAAACTTGAGAAATCTCGGTCGGCGCAAAGTACTCCCTACAACCTTCGGAGCAGACCCTCTCCCAAATGGAAGGGCTTTCATCCCGAAATGATAGGTAGCCTGTTAAAACTTCGTCAAGTCGTTCCGTTGGTAAGGCCGAAACGCGCGAGGTACTTCCTTGTAACACTTTATACCCATGATATAATTTGGGGAGTAAAGATCGTAATAGGGATTCATGAATAATGATATCCGTGATCATTAAATTATTGGCGACGTTAGCCGCAGGCCTTTTTTCGGGCGCCGCTATTTATGTCAACTTAGTAGAGCATCCGGCAAGAATGCAGTGTGGCACTGCTCTTGCCGTGACGGAGTTTGCGCCGAGTTACAAAAGAGCTACAGTCATGCAAGCGTCACTTGCAGCCTTTGGCTCCATAAATGGGATAACCGCCTGGCTTTTGAGTTCAGGCATCACATGGCTGATAGGCGGAATCTTTCTTGGAGCAGTTATTCCGTTTACTTTAATCGTAATGTTTCCTGTTAATAAGAAGCTACTGGATCCCTCATTGGACAAAAGTTCTGAAAATGCCGCCGAACTTTTGTCTCGATGGGGACGTCTGCATTCCATGAGAAGCTTTTTGAGCCTTGCGTCATTCTTAATTTTCATAATGTCACTTGTTTTTGTTACATAAATAGCAGGGTGTTCGGACATCACAAGCTAACATTGAATGCCGGATTTCATGGTTAAGCTTCATTCCGCAACTACCTCGCGAGGTCTGCTTGGAAATCTCCCGAAACGAATCTTTCTAACGGTAATTGTTTATTACTAGTCTCTGGCGAAATGCAGTGTAGTGGCTGAAAGAAGCGTATTCGCGTCTTTTGAAAAGTCTCTTATTCTGGTCGCAATCTTCATAGAGTTTCGTCCGCCAATACCTGTTATTAAGTCGACTCGGTAAACACCCCTGCGCATTTCCAAAAACAAACGGCAATATGATCAATCGGCCAACCGGTTAGTGTATACTTTTAGAAACGTGAGTTCTGAAAAAGAGGAATTGAGACTTTATATCCGCAAACATAAGGAGAAGAATGATGGCAGAAACTGAGAAGAAAGTTACAAAAAAGGGATCCCCTAATTCAGCATTCATGAAGGCTATGAAACCCAGCGAGGCGCTGGCTAAGATAGTGGGGAATGAACCGCTTCCAAGGACAGAGATAACCAAGAAGCTATGGGAGTATATAAAGAACAATAATCTCCAGGATGCAAAGAATAAGAGAAATATCAATGCAGATGACAATCTCTTGGCTGTATTCGACGGGAAGAACCAGGTTTCGATGTTCGAGATGACCAAATTAGTCAACAAACACCTCAGCTAATAGTCATATGATGAGTCCAATAAAGAGCGGTATGTTCTCAGCAACAGCGGAATGAATCAGCGCGGAAAGCAGAACTAGTCTATTAATCGGGCTGAGACATGACTGACCAAAAATCTAAAGATCCTCTTCACGGCATCACTTTGGAAATGATTCTGACCCAGCTGGTAGAACGCTATGGCTGGGGTGAAATGGGAAGAATCATCCGCATCAGGTGTTTTAATAATGATGCGAGTATCAAATCCAGTCTGCAATTCCTGAGAAGGACCCCCTGGGCCAGAAATAAAGTTGAAGCTTTGTATCTGTGGTACAAAAGGGAGACCGCGGGGTGAACACCTCCTCCTCACTTCTTCCTTAATGCATCGTAAAAGGGGTTATTAGCGAATCGCTCGGGCCTCTTTTCCTTCTTCTCTTTCTGAGCGACATCCCTTCCTTTCGCATCCCCTTCTTTCCTGCCAGTAGGAGCTTCAGTCTTGCTCTGACCGCTCTTCATCGAAAGGGCTATCCGCTTCCTTGCAATGTCTAAGTCGAGGACTGTGACCATCACTTTTTCGTGGACCTTTACTACCTCGGCGGGGTCCTTCACATACCTGTCTGAAAGCTCGCTGATATGCACAAGACCGTCCTGGTGGACGCCGATGTCGACGAACACCCCGAAGACGGTGATATTCGTGACAATGCCAGGAAGCCGCATCCCCTTCTTCACGTCATCGATCTTCTCTATGCCCTCGGCAAAACGGAATGGTTCAAACTGCTCCCTGGGATCGCGGCTAGACCTGGATAGCTCGGCCATAATATCAGTTAGGGTCGGCATTCCAACAGTGTCGGTCTCGTATCTTCTGAGATCGACTCTCTTCCTGAGACTATCAATGCCCATGAGATCGGCGATAGAGCATCCTATGTCCATCGCCATTTCATGAACGATATGATAACTTTCGGGATGAACGGCGCTTCTGTCGAGGGGATCCTCTCCGTCTCTTATCCTAAGGAAACCTGCGGCCTGTTCAAATGCCTTCGGGCCTAGTCGGGGGACCTTCCTGAGCGCATTCCTCGATCTGAAGGGGCCGTTTTCATTTCTAAATTCTATGATATTCTTTGCCAATTGAGGCCCAAGACCGGAGACATAGGTGAGGAGCTCCTTGCTGGCTGTGTTCACCTCTACGCCCACTCCGTTTACACAGCTCATTACAACATCATCGAGACTCCTCTTCAACGAGGTCTGCTCCACATCGTGCTGGTATTGTCCGACGCCTATAGACTTTGCATCGATCTTAACGAGCTCTGCAAGCGGGTCCATAAGCCGCCTTCCGATAGAGACCGCGCCTCTCACCGTCACATCCTGGTCGGGGAATTCTTCGCGGGCAGCCTCAGATGCAGAATAGATCGATGCCCCGCTCTCGTTCACCATTACCACGGCTATCTCTTTCGGCAGACCCAGGCCCCTGATGAAGGTCTCTGTCTCCCTGCCTGCGGTGCCATTTCCTATGGCTATCGCCGCTATCTCGAACTGAGCACATAGCCCCCCGATCTTCGCCGCCGACTCTGCCGCCCCCTTATCCGAAAAATGAGGATAGATAGTATCGTTTACAAGGAGCTTGCCCTGCCTGTCGAGACAGACCACTTTACAGCCTGTCCTGAAACCGGGGTCGATGGCGAGGACATTCTTTCCGCCGAGGGGAGGAGCGAGCAGAAGTTGTCTGAGATTCCCGGCAAAGACCCGAATTGCGGCCTCGTCTGCTTTTTTCTTTGCAGCAAGGCGTATCTCGACCTCGATGGAAGAGGAGAGAAGCCTCTTATAACCTTCTTGCAGCGCTTTTCTAACCTGCTCCGACGTAACATGGTTTCCCTTGATAAAAAGACCTTCCAGGAGCGAAACGGCCTCCTCTTCAGGCGGCATAATCCGGACACTCAGAAACCCCTCTTTTTCTCCCCGGCGGATGGCCAGAATCCTATGAGAAGGGGCGGATGAGAGAGGTTCCTCCCAGTTATAATAATCACGATACTTTACCCCCTCCTCCTCTTTTCCTGAGACGACCTTAGACTTCATCACACCTGTATTAAGATAGAGTCCCCGCATTTTTTCACGCGCACTCTGGTCCTCGCTCATCCATTCTGCGATAATGTCGCGGGCCCCAGCGAGGGCGGCATCAATGGATTCAACCCCCTTTTCAGGATCGACGAATGCCAATGCCTCGGCTTCGGGGTCTCCTTCCTTCTGCTCAAAAATCCATGCTGCAAGGGGTTCGAGCCCTTTTTCTTTCGCTGCCGTAGCCCTTGTGCGACGCTTCGGCCTGAAGGGGAGATAAATGTCTTCAAGCTCTGTCATGGAAGAGGCGCTCTCCACCTTCTCCTTTAGCTCATCTGTAAGGATGCCACGATCAACGAGAGATTTCAGGACGGAATCACGTCTCTTGTCAAGCTCTCCCAACTGATCGAGCCTGTCCCTGATCGCTGCAATCTCCACCTCGTCGAGACTGCCCGTCGCCTCTTTCCTGTACCGCGCTATGAAGGGAACCGTCGCCTCTTCCTTGAGCAGCACGGCCGTAGCCCTGACCTGAGGAACCTTTTTCCCCAGCTCCTCCGCGATAATCGAAATATGTTTGTCATTCATCTCTGTGTAGTTCTCCTTACTCAAAAGTACTGTGTTACAGACTGAAGGTAAAAGGCTGTTTGGAGCAAACTCACCTGCAATCACATAAGCCGTCGGACTTTTTGAATTGGATACCAAGGCAACAGTGCGCACGCGACTTCGTAATTCGGTAAAATAACGAAGGCCGATGCATCATGATGCAGTTTCGATAGCTTATCAGAAAAAACGGCCACGAGCAAATCTCTTAGCGGGTCGAAAATGCCCCGGGTGCACCATTTGTCGCGTTACGCGCTGTACTTCTCCGGCAATAAGAGGTTATGCTCCGCCAGTGTTCGATCAGTTTTTCGACTACTTCCTGGACTGCGCAGTAGTTTCAGTTGTTAAGAATTGTTTTATGCGATTTCAAAGCAACAGATTTTAGGAGTCAGGGATGGTTATATGTCTTTACAGGACTTCGAACTGCCGCGCCTCATAGGGAGCAGCCTTGTTTTTTCGTATACCGCTATGCTAAATTTCACTTGCGTCAGGGAAATGGATTCTCATTTCAAGGAAGAAACCAGAGTGCACCGTTGTTATATCAATCAGTCGGCAACAATCTGCCTAGGCCTGAGAAATAGTAATTATGCGAAAAGACATATTTATCGCGCTGTTAGCCATCCTGGTGCTCGTCGGATGCGGAAAGACTAAAGCACCCGAGGCCTCAAGGACCAAGGCGCCGCGCGCGGTTCGCCTTGTTTCGGTCGAGAAAGGAAGTCTGCCCCGGACGGTTGCCGTTACCGGTACACTGGCAGCCGACGAAGAGGTGGTCGCCAGTTTCAAGGTATCCGGGAGGATCAGCGAAATTGCGGTTGATCTGGGCAGCACTGTAAGCAAGAACCAGGTAATTGCGCGGCTCGACCCGACTGATTTTCTGCTTCGTATTGAACAGGCAGAGGCTGCCCTGCGTCAGACGCGTGCGCGCTTGGGACTCTCTCCTGATGGGTCCGATGACCGTGTAGATCCGGAAAAAACTGCTCCTGTCAGGGAGACCCGGGCAGTCCTGGATGAGGCTCGCCAGAATCGTGAACGTGCGCAAAGGCTGCACGAGAAAAATTATATTTCAAAGATGGACTTTGACTCGGCTGTATCACGACTGCTAGTGGCCGAGAGCCGCTATCAGGCGAGTGTCGAGGAGGTCCGCGACCGTCAGGCCCTTCTGGCTCAGCGGAAAAGCGAGTTAGCGCTATCCCGCCAGCAACTGGCAGATGCAACGCTCTACGCTCCTATAGACGGCGCTGTCAGGGAACGAAAGACTTCGGTCGGTGAGTTTCTGGCCGCAGGGGCGCCAGTAGCTGTCCTTGTCCGGACCCACCCACTACGACTAAAGGTTTCAGTGCCGGAGCGCGACTCTGCAGTCATACGGGTCGGGCAGGTT
>OUUY01000143.1 GCA_900302705.1 Candidatus Sulfobium mesophilum | reverse complement strand
TCCGGGAAGAGGAGATAAAGAAGGGCAGGGCAACAGGCTGAAGAGGGGCGCATTGCTCCTCCTGCTCTTCATTTCCTGGCTTTTCCTGCTGGCTGATTTCCCCGTCACGCACCCTCTCATCTGGTTTCCGCTGTCTGCCGTGGCGGTGCTCGTGTATGCTTTTTTCATTTACAGCGCTGGTGAAAGGGAATTATCCACCGAGTTCCTGCTGGCATCACTGATAATCATTTCCGGTATTATTTCTGCTCTTAAACTACAATGGCTTAAACTGATTTTTTTCCCGGTCGTTGTTACCATCATCTATTTTTATCCGGTGAAGGTAATTTTTCGTCTTTCTCTGCTTGTCCCTGTTGTGGGGATGAAGGATTCTCTTTCGGGGTTTGTATCTTTTCTGCTTCAGAAGACCCCCTTTTCTACTGAAACCCTGATTGAGGAGGCTGCATTTTCCTTAGCTCTCATGCTTTCGGCAGTGGTGGCAGGAGTTATGAGTGAAAGGCAGAAAAAGCAGAAGGATGACATTGAAAGATCATTGGGCGACATCAGGGAAAAGGCAAAATGGGTTACGCGAGAAGCCGGGATGGAATCTCTGAGCAACGATGAAATGACTGTTCATTATCTGGCTTCCGAGCGAATCGCCAACGAGGAGATAAAAGAGCTCCTGCTTACCATAAAGAAGGCGGTCCTGGCAGACTCGGCCAATTTTTTTGTCCCCTGCAGCAAGGGGCTTGAATTGAGGTGCACAACAGAAGACAGGGACTATGTTGTTACGGACAACGGCGGCGTTATCGCCGCATGCCTGAGGGAAAGGCGGACTTTTTCGTCCGGCAACCTTACTGAAAATGCTATTGATCTGGGATACCACAAAAAAGGGAAAACAAGGATTACCTCTGTTATCGCTATCCCTATCTCGGAGAGTTCAGCAGTAATCGGAGTGCTTGCCGTAGACAGCTCACGCTACCAGGCCTTCAGCGGGATTGAAGGGACTGAGAAGACGGTAGGTATGTTTGCCGATCATCTCGGCAGGATTCTCGAAAGACAAAGGATATCCAGGGCGCTGAACCGTGAATTATCGGGTCTGAAGATACTGGAAAGGGAAAGTTCCTCCCTGGTCGCCTCTCTTAAGATAGATGAGATTTCCGAGAAGCTCTGCAAGGTGGCAGAGAAGATATCCGGGGGGCAATCATTTTTTTTTATTATTCAGGGCAGGAATTTCGAGCTTAAGTATCATACGAGCGCGGTGCGGGAAGGCCCGGTTATCTTCAACCTTAGCGGAACTATCGTGAACTTTGCCGTTGAAAACAGGCACAGGCATTATGTGCCTGACCTGCGGAACTATGCTTCTGTTAATGTAATGCCGTTTGAGACGGAAGGAGTCCTGTCAGCAATGGCAATTCCTTTGATATATGAAAATGCCCTACTTGGACTCCTGGTAATTCTTTCAAGGGAGGCCAATTTCCTCGATGCCTCGCGGATTAATCTGCTGGATATTTTCTGCAATCAGGCCTCGACATCTATAGCTAATGCAATGCTTCATGCGAGGATCGAAAAGATGGCTACCACTGACGGCCTTACCGGTCTCTTTAACCACAGGATATTTCAGGAAAAACTCTCAGAGCAGTTCAATCGACTTAAACGTTTTCCTGAGCCCATCTCCCTGGTGCTTGCGGATATCGATCATTTCAAAAGGGTAAATGACACCTACGGCCATCCCGTAGGTGACCTTGTGCTTAAGGGAGTTGCACAGGTTTTAAAGGAAACCATTCGTGACATAGATATCCCGGCACGATATGGAGGAGAAGAGTTTGCAGTGATCCTTCCGGGCACCTCCAGTGAAGGCGCAAGGAATATAGCCGAAAGGTTAAGGCAAAAAGTTAAGGGGGCCCCCTTTTCTTCAAATGGCAGGCGGATTGATGTTTCTGTAAGCATAGGTATAGCAACCTCTCCTTCGGATGCAAAGAGCAAGGAAGGGCTCATAGAAAGGGCTGACAAGGCGCTTTACCATGCGAAGCGCAATGGGCGGGACAGGTGTGTGGTCTGGTCGGGTATTTCTCAGTGATGACTTTTATATCTGAGGTGACAGAGGAGGAAATCAAAAAGGAACGAGCCAAGGCGCGCCAGCTTCGCCAGTCCCAGTGGTGGAAGCGGAAACGGTCAGAAGGCGTCTGCTATTTCTGTCATGAGAAATTTCCGCCTAAGGAACTTACGATGGACCATATCATTCCTCTTATCAGGGGAGGGAAGTCCGCTAAAGGCAACATCGTGCCTTCATGCAAGGAATGCAATAACAAGAAGAAGCACATGCTGCCGCTCGAATGGGAAGAGTATCTTGAAAGGCTGAGAGCGCAGGAGACCTAGGCAGTCAGTTTCTTGCCGTCCGGCAGGAGGTCTGAAGGCGGTTCCTTACCGATTTCAATGAGCTTATACCTGGCGCACTCAAGGTATTTCACGGAATCTTCGCAATATCCTGTGAGAAAAGGCTGCAGTCGTATAATTCTCACAGATGTGGTGAGGAGGTTGTACATATAGCAACCTTCCATATTTTTGCACTTGAATGGCATGATGTCCTCTTTTTAAAGCTTTGAACATATAATAACCCGAACATCATGTTTTTCAAGCATCATAATAAATCTATTATAAAAATAAATAGATTACTTTATACGCGAACCTTCTTCGACATCCCTTTCGGGCATGAGGATGACCGGCGTCCCATCGCGCCCTGTTGCGGCAAGCAGCATCCCGTTTGATTCATTGCCCATAAGCTTTGCCGGCTGAAGGTTTGTGACTACTACTATTTTTTTGCCTATAAGATCCTCAGGGGCGTAAGCCTTACCGATGCCGGCAACAACCTGACGCATCTCACCGGTGTCTACCTGAAGTTTCAGAAGCTTATCTGATTTTTTTACCCTTTCGGCATCTAATACTTTGCCGATCTTCATCTCGAGTTTCGCGAAGTCATTAATCGAAATAACATTTTGAGCCGATGCCGCTTTCTCCCCGGCCGCATTTGCCTGCAGTTCCTTCTTTTCCTCCTCATTTTTCTTCTCTATCCTCGGGAAGAGTTGGTCGCCCTTTGATACCTTAACAGGGCAGGCCGGCCTCCAGTCCCATTCAAAAATCGTGGCTTTGCCGCCTTTTTCTGAGGCCTCAAAGACGCACCCTGCCACATCTTCTTTGAGCGAGGACAGACCCAGCTGCCTCCAGAGCTTCTCTGATGTATCAGGCATGAATGGATAAAGCAGCACCGCAGACATGCGCAAGGCATTCCAGACACCGTAGAGGACATCCTTTACGGCTTCACTGTCGTTTCGGGCCAGTTTCCAGGGTTCTGTCTGAGCGATATAGTTGTTTGAAGCTCTTATGATGTCCCATATCCGGTCCAGGATGTGAGTGAACCGCAGATAGTCCCAATTTTCCTCCAGGAGAGAATCCGCAGCGGCCGTGGAGCATGCGTCCTTATGTTCTTCTGAAAGGCTCGCGATCGAAGTTTGTTTTTCGGGCGCGCCGATTTCTCCGGCTGAATATTTTTCAGCCATTGTAAGGAATCTGCTCAGCAGGTTGCCCAGATCATTTGCGAGGTCGGTATTGATCCTGTTGATGAGCGCATCCTCAGAATAATCTCCGTCGAGGCCGAAGGGAACTTCCCTTACGAGAAAATATCTGAGGGCGTCAGCACCGTATTTTTCTGCAACGGCGTTTGGATCGACTACGTTGCCGAGGGATTTTGACATTTTTTTTCCCTCGATCGTCCACCAACCGTGAGCAAAGATGTTTACAGGCAGCGGCAGGTTCAGAGCCATCAACATTGTGGACCAGTAGACCGCATGGGTGGTCAGGATATCCTTGCCGACAAGGTGATGATCCGAAGGCCACCAGAAATCACCTTGCCCGGCCTTGCCGGCGTCCGGGGCGAGATAACGTGTGGCCGAAAAATAGTTCACGAGTGCGTCGAACCAGACATAGGTAACAAAGTTGTCGTCGAAGGGCAACGGGATGCCCCATGATAGTCTCTGTTTGGGTCTGGAGATGCAGAGGTCTCCAAGGGCGTTGTTTCTGAGAAACCCAAGTACTTCGTTTTTCCTGGTCTCAGGCAGGATATAGGCGGGATTTTTTTCTATATATTCGATCAGCCTTTCCTGATATTTTGACATCAGGAAAAAATAGTTTTCTTCGTGTATCTGTTCTACGGGGCGGCCACAGTCAGGACATTTGCCATCAAGGAGGTCTTTCTCCGTCCAGAACCGCTCGTCCGGGGTGCAGTACCAGCCTGAGTATTCCCTCCTTTCGATCTCACCTCTGTCCAGAAGCATTTGAAGGAGACCCTGCACGGTTCTGATGTGGGCGTCATCTGTTGTACGGATGAAGCCGTCGTTTGAGATATTGAGCTTCTTCCACAGGTCCATGAAATTCCTGACCATAATGTCGGCATGCTCCTTTGGAAAACGGTTCTTTTCCCTGGCAGCCTTTTCGACCTTTTGACCGTGCTCGTCGGTGCCCGTAAGGAAGAACACTTCATTGCCTAAAAGCCGGTTGTGCCTGGCAAGTATATCGGCAGCCACCGTTGTATAGGCGTGCCCTATATGCGGGATGTCGTTGACGTAGTAAATGGGTGTGGTTACATAAAATTTTTTATTCATTTTTGGTTGCTTTCTTTCTGTATCTCCTTCTTCTCCTCTGCTTTCTGAACCCTTCGCTCTTTTTCTTATCATCCTGTTTCGCAGGCTGCGAAGAAGGCACCTCCGGAGGCTGTGATTTGGTACAGCATGCAACTTCAGCGCCGACCAATGATTCCTCTGATAAATCGGCAACAGTCTCTTCTACTGTTGAGACCTTCCTTTCGTCAGTCCGCCCGGAAGTTCCCTCACTGCCTTCGTTATACTCATATCCCAGACAACACATCAGCCTCCCGCAAATACCCGAGAGCTTGCCCGTATTAAGTACAAGCTCCTGCTGTTTTGCCATTTTTATTGAAATGGGCTCAAAGGAGGTGAGGAAGAGTTTGCAGCAGAGTTCCTTCCCACACAGGCCCAGGCCTCCCACCATCTTTGCCTTATCGCGCACCCCGATCTGACGCATCTCTATCCGTGTCTTGAATTTTGCGGCAAGATCCTTGACCAGTTCCCTGAAATCTATCCTGCCGTCGGCAGTGAAATAAAAAACTATTCTTTTCCTGTCAAGAGTGACCTCGGAGCAGACCAGTTTCATAGGCAGACCGCGAGCCATTATTCTCTCAAGGCAGAAACTCCTGGCATTGCGCTCGAAATTCTCATTGTCCTGTTTCTGTCTGAGGTCATCTTCGGTTGCGACGCGCAGTACCTTTTTGAGCTCCTTTTCAGGCTCTTCCATGGATGTTGGGCCGGTGATCACCTGCCCAATGCTAAGCCCGAACTCCGACTCCACTATCACGCGGTCACCCTTGGTGACTTCGAGTCCGTCAACCTCGAAATCGTATATTTTCCCGCAGCTCTTAAATCTTATCCCTATGACACGCGGCATTTTTTTAAAATACCAGTCCCTTTCTCAACATTGAAGCCGTATAATTCCATGTTATGGATTTATTGAGGTTGAACTGCAGAAGCCTTCTTATACGGCTCAGCTCCTGATGAATATATATTATAACTTTTACGTCAACCGATTTGCTTAGGCCGGTCAAATACCCTTCGAGGTCGTTATTGACCAGCTGCCGCGGATCATCAGTCAGTTTTAACACAGTCATATCCCTCAAAAGAACCAGTGCATGGTCAAACCATCGCTGCATTTCGTCGCGCGACGACCAACCGTCTTTTTCAGCATGGAGCATCCCCCTGAGGAGGTTCAGGACCCATTTCCTCTCTTCATGGAGATCAGAAGAAAGTGCAATCCCCGGACGCCCCATCGACAACCTGGCAGCTAGGGAAAATTTTTCAGCGTCCTTTTCCTTTTCAGCGAGTACCTCTCTGCAGGAAGCCTTGGACAAGGGGAAAAAATTGATTCTCGAGCAGCGCGACCGTATTGTCTCCGGAAGCAGGTCAGGTCTGGAAGAGACAAGGATGATGACGCTGTCTTGCGGGGGTTCCTCCAGCGTTTTTAAAAATGCGTTGGCCGCTGAGATGTTCATCGTCTCGGCATCATCGACGATGACTGTTTTCTTTCTTCCTTCAAAAGGTTTGTAGGAGAGCGCATCGTCTATAATGCGGACTTCTTCTATCCTTATAAGCCTTTCCTCCGGAGATATGAGAAGAAAATCCGGATGGACGCCGGCTTTTATCTTTGAGCATGACTCACATTCTTCACAGGCGTCAACAGGGCTATCAGACGTAATCCGAGGCCCGGCAGGCTGCGGGTTAAGGCAGTTCAACGCCTTCGCGAAATCAACTGCTGCTGTTTTCTTGCCTATTCCCGTCTCTCCGCAAAAAAGATACGAAGATGCAACCTTCTGCCTTATGAGTATCCCTAAAAGCATCCGCACTGCCTTTTCCTGGCCGATGATATCTTTAAGAGACACTGCTCTTATGAACCTCCTTGCTCGCCATTTGACATGTCATTTTTGTAACGCATCAAAAAATGCATCCACGATGCCGACAATATTCCTGCGTACCGCTTCAATGTCGCCTGAACAATCAACCAGCCTTATTCTCTCTTGTTCCCTGGCTGCCATACCTAAGAACCCTTTCCTCACCTTTTCATGAAAGGAGATGTCTTCAAGTTCGAGACGGTCATGTTTTTGTAGCTTACGATTTCTCATCAGTCCGGTCTCTACATCTATGTCCAGCAGGATCGTCAGATGCGGCCTGAGTCTGCCGGTGGCAACAGAGTCAAGGGAATCGATCAGATCCAGGCCGATGCCTCTGCCGTATCCTTGATAGGCCATTGTCGAATCGCTGAACCTGTCGGTGATTACCACCTCTCCTCTGAGCAGGGCAGGCATCACGATTTCCTTTATGTGCTGGACCCGGGCAGCGTTATAAAGGAGTAGTTCGGTCATAGGCTCCATGTCTGTGCTTTCTGGGGAAAGAAGAAGTTCCCTTATCCTGAAGCTTATTCTGGTGCCGCCGGGTTCCGCTGTCTGCGTAACTCCGTACCCCTTCTCCTTCAAATATTTTGCAAGCAGGGTAGCCTGTGTGGATTTCCCGGTACCCTCAATGCCCTCAATAGATATGAAGATGCCCCTCACGCAAAAGCCTCTTTCAGCCTCATCAGAATCTGAAAGACCTTGAGCGTTTCTTCCACGGTCCTTGAACCGGTGCCGCAGGAAGGCGTCACGAGTATGCGCGCAAGGAGTAACTCCTCTGACATATTCCCCGAGAGTTTCCTGATTCCATCCCGAAACCGTCCGATCACCGAATCAGGTGTTTCGAATGTTATAGCATCCGATGTTGGTACGATCCCCCACGCAAGAAGACCACCCCGGGACAAAAAGTCTTTGAACTCATCAGGATAAAGGGCTATAGTATCGACATAGTCATAGGCATCGAAGTTGATGATGTCGGCCCCGCACCGGATAACGAGCGGCCAGTTTGCGTTTCCACAGCAGTGAATGCCCGCAATACCGCCTGAGGAATGGATGACTTCCGCCACTTCGCCGATCAACCGTATACTTTCTTCTTCGCTGACCCCTAGATATGCGGAGGTGCCAAGTGCAGAGAGGATAGGTTCATCGATGAAGACGATCACCTTTGACGCATATGCGCTCAACACATCGATCTGCCATCTTGTTTTGGCTTTCAGGAGCATCAGGGATATCTCACGCAGCTCCTCATCGAAATATATTGGTTTTCCATCTTCATCTTTCAGCCCCAGGGTGAATGTCAGCGGACCAGTAACATGGCCCTTTAAAAATTCAAACCGCTTGTCCCCTATCATGCCCATGAAGGTGTGAAGACCCTTTGCATAGTCCTCGGATATTGCCACTCTGCTGTCGTCCTTCCACCCTTCATAAAATCTTTCGAGTTCATCAGAGCTGTTTCTTTCGATGCAGACCATCTGCTTTCCTGTATCAATTTTCAGAAAGGGCATCCCCTCCGAATATTGGGGGATCATGAATTCCCTGAAGGATATCTGTGGAAGCTGGGGCCAGAACGGGATGTCGAAGGTCTCAAGTACAAGTCTGCAGGCGTCCTCAGCCCTAAGGTGCGGCAGGCTTCCTATTCCTGTTGTAGAAAAAGGTTTTATCATCTATGAATGATACCCTATTAAAGCCTGTTGTTTCAAAAATTTTGGTTAAAATCGGCATCATTCTTGTCCAGTAGGAAGGGAATATGGCTGAACGCCTCATAAACCCAACGAATCGACATGATATTGATATGCTAGACGTTGATTAGATATCCGGCGTTATCAAAAATATTCCGTATAGGTGCTTGTAGGGATATCCGGCTGGATTAATTTTATAAGGAATCGTCGCTGCGTTTATTAGGCGTCCCGTCGTATTTTTGGATATTTTGGACAGCAATGTATTGGTGTAAAAGATGAATTCTTTAAACTAATAAATGGATTCCCGCTTAATGACTGCGGGATTGACGGAAAAAGTATCGCTTAAGACTGTCATCCCCGGGCTTGACCGGGTGATCCAGAGTGTTTTCAACATAAACAAAAGACATAAAATATTATTGAGCTTATAATAGGTCGATGAGACTGATTCTTGTCTTTTTTGTCTTACTGCCTTCTGTAGCATTCGCCTTTTTATCCGAAGGCGACATCACCGCCCTGCAGAGCGAAACGAGGATATTGCCGTCGGGGGAGCGCATCGCCTTCTGGGCCGAGCAGTTTGTCGGTACGCCTTACGACACTGACCCGCTTGGGGAATATGTGAGAAAAAATGTCATCGTTTCGGATGAAAAAGTAGATTGCATGTATCTGACATTCAGGGCTGTTGAACTAGCCTTCGGAAAAAATCCTGATGATTCCCAAAGGATAGCGCTTGACATCCGGTTCATTCACAGTGGGAAGATCGAGGGAGCGAGGGTTGTCAACTATGAAGACAGGTTCCAATATGCCGAAAGAATGATCGAAAGCGGAAAGTGGGGAAAAGATATAACACCCGGGCTGGCAGGGAATTTAACAACTTTGAAAACGTCCGGGACAGAGATTGTCTTTATTGCGACAAACGACGTCTTTGCTTCAGTAAGTGCTCTCAGAAGCGGGGATATTGTTTTTTTTGTGAACTCCCTGGAAAAGCTGGTTGATGGAGCAATCATTGGTCATATAGGGATCATCAAAAAAGAGGCCGACACAATCTATCTTATACACGCGAGCGGAAGAAAGGAGACAGGCGGAAGCGTAAAAAAAGTGCTTTTCAGGGATTATCTCTCTAAGATGCCTTTTGCGGGGATAAAAGTAAGCCGTTTCCCTGCGGACGTGAGGATATCCGAATAGAGCTTATCATGAAATAATGAAATAAGGCATGAAATCGACAAGATGTCCAACCTTTATTTATTCCTTCTTCTTTGATGTTTTGTCTTCCTGAGCAGTTTTTTATGCTTGTGCTTGCTCATCTTTTTCT
>OUUY01000144.1 GCA_900302705.1 Candidatus Sulfobium mesophilum | reverse complement strand
GGCGATGAAAAACCTTTACGGCTCCCTCGGCGGACAGCGAAACCGCCTGCATCAGGACATCAATACCGCGATCGCAGACCTCGCCTGCGCGATCAGGCCGACACTCACTGTCATGGATGCCACGAGGGTACTTAAGAGAAACGGTCCGACCGGCGGTAACCTCGCTGACGTTTCCATGGAGAACACGGTTATCGCCGGGGTGGACCTGGTCGCAATTGAGTCTTATGGACTAAGGTTTCTTGATCTGAAGGTTGAGGATATTCCTTTTATTTTAATGGCGGAAAAGAGGGGCATAGGGATTTCCGATTGGAAATCGCTCAACATTGCCGAGATGAATGTATGATCCGAAATATCCTGACCCTGCGAAATATCAGAAGAATTTATGCAGTCTTTTTTATGGTGCTCTTCATACTTCTTCTTTGGCTGACGAGTTTCAGACGCATAAAGGGCTACGAGACTCCGCTCTTTCTGGAACTCGACCCCCTCGCCGCTATAGCCTCTTTTCTAACCAGTTGGACGGTCTATAAAGGGCTCGCCCTTTCCCTCTTTATTATCATCGGGACCCTCTTCTTCGGCCGCTTCTTCTGTTCGTGGGTGTGTCCGATGGGCATCATCAACCAGATTGCGGGAAGCATCTTTATCAGGCTGAGGACGGCGGATACCGTTGCACTGAATTCCTATCGCACCCTATACCGGCTCAAATACTATTTTCTTGCTCTATTACTCGCTATGGCCGCTTTTGGTTCGCTCCAGACCGGATTGCTCGATCCAATTCCCTTTATCACGAGGTCCTTCGCCATCTCGGTATTTCCGGCGATTAATCACAGCCAGGGTTGGCTCTATCTGAGGCAGCCCATTTTTAATGGCGGAACTTTGCTGGGCCTTATCTTTCTTGCGGTGATATTCGCTAACAGGTTTCTGCCGCGATTCTGGTGCCGTGCGATCTGCCCCTTGGGTGCTCTTCTTGGGCTGCTTTCTTCCCGGCCTCTTCTTAGGATATGGCGCGACGTCGACCTTTGCACCGACTGCAAAAAATGCCTCGGCCACTGTCACGGCGGATGCGACCCGCACGCAGCCCTTCGAGTTACGGAATGTCACCTTTGCATGAACTGTATCGAAGACTGCCCTGAAGGCGCAATCCATTACGGCCTGTCGAAACCCTCAAGTTCTGTGCAGATGCCACTGGACGTAAGCCGTCGCAGGCTGATCGAAAGCGCACTCGCAGGGGTGGTTTTGCTGCCCATGATGCGAAGCACCATTACCTCCAAGACTTCGCCGCAGTATCGCGTAATAAGGCCTCCTGGGTCCATCTCCGAAGAGGACTTCCTCAGACGGTGCATCAAGTGCGGGGAATGCATGAAGGTCTGCCCTACGAATGCTATTCAGCCGGCATTGCTCGAGGCAGGATTTGAGGGGATCTGGACGCCTGTCCTTATCAACAGGATCGGCTACTGCGAGTACAATTGTGTTCTCTGCAGTCACGTATGCCCTACCGGCGCTATCAGCCCTCTCACTCTTGATAAAAAACTGGGCAAGGGTGCCGGTCAGAAGCCGCTTAAGATAGGCACTGCTTTTTACGACCGGGGAAGATGCCTTCCCTGGGCGATGAATATCGACTGCATAGTCTGTGAAGAGGTCTGCCCCACATCTCCGAAGGCGATCTGGTTTAAGACATTTGAGGTGGAACTTCGCGACGGAACGACAAAAGTGCTTAAGCGCCCTTATGTAGACCCGAATCTCTGCATCGGTTGCGGGATTTGTGAAAACAAGTGTCCTATCCGCGACCAGGCTGCAGTGCGCGTTACCTCTGTAGGGGAGACGCGGTCGTCAACGAACCAGATGATACTTAAGTCCTGAAAGAAACGGCTCCCGATTTGAATCAGGAGCGGTTTTTTAAATTCGGCCAATATCCCGCTATCTCCCCCTTTTTTGTTTGGCCTTTTAATCACCCGTTTGCCGGCGGTTGCCCACTGATATGATAAGTAGCGTAGAAATAGACTTGACAATAACTTACTAAAGATACATAATATGACCAACATAAGATAAAGTGGGGTGGAAATGGCTCCTCAGGTAAAAGATTATTACGAAATACTTGGCGTTGAAAAAAAGGCCTCGCAAGATGAAATCAAGAAGGCTTACCGTAAGCTTGCGCGCAAATATCATCCTGACCTCAACCCGGGAGACAAGTCAGCCGAACAGAAATTCAAAGAGCTAAACGAAGCCTACGAGGTCCTTGGAGATGAAAAGAAACGGGCTGAATTCGACCAATACGGCCGCTCTCCTTTTGAAAGTGGCGGGCCTGGATTTGACTACAGGGCATATACCTCTGCAGACCGCTTTGATTTTGGCGGCTTCGGAGATATCTTTTCAGACTTATTCGGTGCCGGCGGCAGGCAAGGGGCAGCTGAACTAAAGGGGCCGGACCTTGTAATGGGCCTTGAACTCTCCCTTGAGGAGGCATTTACAGGGGTCACCAAATCCATATCTTTTGCAAGGGAGATGCAATGCACAGCCTGCGGAGGTTCCGGTGGCGAGAGCTTCCAGCAGTGCGACAGTTGCAACGGGACCGGAAAGGTCCAGGCCTCAAAGGGCTTTTTCAAGATGTCTCAGTATTGCACAGCCTGCGGCGGCTCCGGACGAAGGCCTACGAAGGCATGCAAGACATGCGCGGGCCGGGGGAAAACCATACGTCAGGAATCTTTAAAGGTAAAGATACCGGCAGGAGCCGACACCGGTTCAAGGGTGAGGCTTAAGGGAATGGGCGGCGCTGCACAGGGCAGGGGACCTTCGGGAGACCTGCAGATAGAGATAACAGTGCGGGAACACCCGCTGTTTAAAAGGCAGGGCGATAATATATATGTTGAAGTGCCGGTCACATTTGGAGAGGCGGCACTTGGGGCAAAAATTGAAGTGCCGACTTTAGATGGCGTGTCTGCGATGACTCTGCCCGGCGGGACACAAGGTGGACAGAAATTCAAACTGTCCGGGAAAGGTTTCCCTGCGGCTCACGGCGGAAAGAGGGGAGACCAGTACGTCACAATCAAGATAACTGTGCCGAAGAATGTCACTGAGAAGGCCAGACATGCTATACAGGAAGTAGAGGCACTCTATAAGGAATCGCCGCGAAAAGGAATGGTGAAGAACCATGGATAAAAAGACAAGCACCCGGCCTCTGTATCTCATAAGCGTTGTATCTGAGATGCTAAGGGTTCATCCCCAGACATTAAGGCTGTATGAAAAGGAAGGGCTCATCACCCCCCGCAGAACAGGAAGACAGAGGCTCTATTCCGAAAATGACGTGGAAAGGCTTAATTTCATTCTACAGCTGACAAGAGAGCTCGGAGTAAACAAGGCAGGCGTAGATATCATTCTGAGGATGCGCCGAAGGATGGAGGTCATGCAGGAGGAGATGGAGGAGATGATGGGTCAGCTTGAGGAAGAGATAAGAAGAGAATTCAGAGAGAAGCTTAAGAAGGCATTGCGGGAAGATTGAGGAGGTTTCATGGATAAATTTACAGTAAAGAGCCAGGAGGCGATACAAAACGCACAGAGGCTTGCCGAAAAGAAAGGCCATCAGCAGTTAGACGTCGAACACCTCATGTGGGTTTTGCTCGATAATACTGAGGGCGTTTCATCCCAGATACTGAAACGCCTTGGGGTAAATACTGAAGCACTTAAAAAAGACGTGGAAGAGGTGATCGACAGGATGCCCAAGATCGTCGGCGCGTCGCCTATCGGGCAGATCTATATTTCCCCGAGGCTGAAGCAGGTCTTCGAGATAGCAGAGAAAGAGGCGGGGCATCTCAAGGATGAATATGTCAGCGTTGAACACCTTCTCCTGGGAATACTCTCAGAAGGCGGGCCTTCTTCAGATCTTCTGAAAAGATACGGGACAGACACGACAAAAATACTGACCGCCATGAGAGAGATCAGAGGCTCTCAGAGGGTAACCGACCAAAACCCGGAGGAAAAGTATCAGGCACTTAAACGATATAGCAAAGACCTCACAGAACTGGCGGCAAAGGGAAAACTTGACCCTGTTATCGGCAGGGATGAAGAGATACGAAGAGTAATACAGGTTCTCTCCAGAAGGACAAAGAATAACCCGGTTCTTATAGGAGACCCCGGTGTGGGGAAAACTGCTATTGCAGAAGGCCTGGCGCAGAGGATCGTTGCCGGCGATGTGCCGGAGACCCTGAAAGAAAAGAAGGTCGTATCGCTTGATATGGGGGCACTGGTTGCTGGTTCGAAGTTCAGGGGAGAGTTTGAAGACAGGTTAAAAGCGGTCCTCAAGGAAATAGAAGAAGCAGCCGGCAAGATAATCCTTTTTATAGACGAACTTCATACATTGGTCGGCGCCGGAGCGGCAGAGGGAGCGATAGACGCCTCCAATATGCTTAAGCCGGCTCTGGCAAGAGGAGACCTCAGGTGTGTCGGCGCTACAACAGTGGCCGAATACAGAAAATATATAGAAAAGGACAAGGCGCTTGAAAGACGGTTCCAGCCGGTACTGATAAAGGAACCTTCCGTCGAAGACACGATCTCCATACTTCGCGGGCTTAAGGAGAGATACGAGGTCCATCACGGTGTGAAGATAAAAGACGCAGCCCTTATTTCAGCGGCAGTGCTTTCTCACCGGTATATCACGGACCGCTTTCTCCCTGACAAGGCAATAGATCTGATAGATGAGGCAGCTTCCAAGCTCCGTATGGAGATAGACAGTATGCCATTGGAGCTCGATGAGATTGAAAGGAAGCTCAGACAATTAGAAATTGAGAAACAGGCAGTGATGAGGGAGGACTCTGGAGAATCAGGTGACAAACTCGAGAAGCTGAAACGGGAGATGTCGGAACTTCAGTCGAGACGCGACGGTCTGAGGGCACAGTGGCTGTCCGAAAAAGAGATCATCGCAAAAATCCGCGACATCAAGGGCGAGATTGAAAAGACGAAGATAGAGTCGGAAAAGGCTGAACGCGAAGGGGACCTGACAAAGGCAGCCGAACTGAGATACGGCAAGTTGCTAGAACTGCAGAAATCTCTCGAAGGAGAAAACAGCCATTTGGCAGAGGCCCAGCAAAAAAGGAAGATGCTCAAGGAAGAAGTGGACGAGGAAGACGTAGCACAGGTCGTATCAAAGTGGACTGGAATCCCTGTGTCCAGGATGCTCGAAGGCGAGGTTCAGAAGCTTCTTAATATGGACGAGCGGATCAGGATGAGGGTCGTCGGTCAGGACGAGGCTATAGAGGCGGTCTCTAATGCTGTCCGCAGGGCAAGGGCAGGCATACAGGACCCCAACAGACCCATCGGCTCGTTCATCTTTCTGGGTCCGACCGGCGTCGGCAAGACAGAATTGGCAAGGGCCCTTGCAGAGTTTCTCTTTGACGACGAAGATGCGATGATACGCATCGACATGTCTGAGTATCAGGAGAGGCATACAGTGTCGCGGCTGATCGGGGCCCCTCCCGGCTATGTGGGATATGAAGAGGGGGGGCAACTGACAGAGGCCGTAAGAAGGCGGCCTTATTCGGTAGTGCTTTTCGATGAAGTTGAAAAGGCCCATCCGGATGTCTTTAACCTTCTGCTTCAGATGCTCGACGACGGCAGGCTTACCGATAGCCATGGCAAGACAGTTGACTTCAGAAATACGGTCGTTATCATGACATCGAATATAGGGAGCACCCATATACAGGAGATGCTTGCGGAGAGGGAAAAGAACCCCTTTGCCTATTGGGTCGATAGCACTGACACAACTTTCAGGGAGAATGTAATGAATGACCTGAAGGCGTTTTTCAGGCCCGAGTTTCTCAACCGGGTTGATGAAATCGTCATCTTTAACCCTCTTACAAAAGGGCTGCTGAAGCAGATAGTCGAGATTCAGGTCAACAGGATGAAAAGATACATTATGGAAAAGCAGATCGATATTACACTTACAGAGGCCGCAAGAGAGTATTTCGCGACAATAGGGTTCGATCCTGTTTATGGAGCGCGACCGCTTAAGCGAATACTTCAGAAGATGATTCTGAATGAACTTGCAAAAAAAATCCTCGACGGGACATTTACCGAGGGTGATTCGGTAGAGGTGGATTACCAGGACGGCCGGATAGCCTTTACCAGGGTCGTGACTGCTGATATGACGCACTGATAACAAGCCTTTCTCTGGCCGGCGGCTTTTCTACGCCGGCCAGACCTCTTTCTTCATCATTGCCTTGTCCGGGCATTGCATGTCTGTAGTTGATAGGCCGCATCACAAGGCATGCTCATGCGTGCTCTTTCCCCTTCTGTGTTATAATCTCTCACAATTTCTTATATCCGGCTACAGGAGGAAAAAGTGAGCCCTAAAGAAGACAAAGATGTGGAATCACTTGAAGAGTCGTTGGAAGGTTACAAGGGCAAGATTATGCCTGTCAATAAGGGATCTCTCACATGGGACAAGGATCTGATATTTGTTGCGCGGACCCAGCGCGGCTATGAAATCGAATTCGATGCGCAGGCGCAATGGGGATGCATCCCCACTGAAAGCCTCCTTTTGAGTGTTGCCGGTTGCATGGCAATAGATGCGGTATCGTTTCTTCAGAAGATGAAGTGCATAATCTCGAAGTTTAAGATCGATATCCAGGGCGAGAGGAACCCGACGCCTCCACAATACTACAAGAAAATCGATATGGTCATTCACATCTCAGGAGAAAACATCACACCAAAGAAGATGGAAAGGGTGATTGCGCTTTCGCAGGAAAAATACTGTTCAGTCTACCACTCGCTTAGGAAGGACCTGGAGGTCAAGGTCGGCTACGTTATCGAATAAAAATGTAAAAAGGGGATTCAAGCCCTGACCCGTATGCTTGAACCCCTGAACCCGTAGTCCTTTCGACTAGTTTATAAACGTTGCCGGGTCCTTAAGAGCGTGGCAGCGCTGGCAGAGTTTCTGGGCCTCTTGTTTCCCTATAACCCACGTGTGGGCTTTGTGACAGTCGAGACAGTCAAGCTTTGCCTTTGTCATATGGAGGTTGTGCTGCCCTACCTTAGCCTCGCTCCCGTGGCAGTTTTTGAGACAGTCGGGACTCGTAGGCTTGATTTTGCCGTGCGGATGATGACAATCAAAGCATCTCAGCGATGACATCGTTCCCTTGGTAGGAATGTCTTTGTGGCAGGAAAGACATCTGCCGAACGGTATCATCTTCGGCGTGTCTGTGCCGTAACTGTGACATTTCAGGCACGAAAGTCCGGCCATTCCCATGCCATGAATTACCTTATCTTTGTGGCACCCGGAGCATGCCTGTTCGTTAGGCTTGAAATTGTGGCTGCTGCCGGTGTGACACTGGCTGCAACCGATGTGCCTCATGAATACGTGCCGGGCATGGCCGTAAGAATTACTCAAAGTGACAGACCCCTGAGAGACCTCAGAAAGATGGCAGTCCCTGCATGAGTTCCAGGGAGAAATGCGGCCGTGGGTCTGCTTTGTTGTAGTTTGCGCGCCTTGTACAACGTAGGAAATGAGCATCTTGTTCTGCTCGAGCATACTCATCTGATGACATCGCTGGCAGGGGAAATCCCTGTGCTTGCTCAGTTGCCAGGTTTTAAACGCCTCCTGCATCATGTGGCACTTTGTGCAAAATTCCGGGTCTTCCTTCGCGAATTTATAATACCGGAACCCCACAATTCCCCCCGTAACCGTAAGGAGTAGCAGCAGCAGCACAATAGCCTTTTGATTTTCCTCGATAAAAGCCGCACAGAATGAAGAAAAAGATTTCTTGGGCATCGTTTATATTTCGGTCCTTACCCTCGCCTCGCCATGAATTTGGTAATTATACCACCTGGAGGGATTCCTTTTAAACGCCGAAGCCTTATTGTCCTAATCGCTGCTTAGGAAACTGAAGAATTTATACAGGAAGAAGAAAAATATGAAGCCCAGAAAGGCGCCGAAAGCCATGAGTATCCCGAGGACGAAAAGAAATACTATGTAGACGATAATGCTGTGAGAGTTTACCCCCAAAGAGAGGAAGGTATTTAAGTCTTTCGCGATTGCATCGCGCCATGTCCCCTTCAGCGCATCGGCAAACTGCACGTCCATCAGCATCGAGATCGCAAGACTGGAAAGTGCGCCGAGGATAGCCCCGAATAGGAGGAATTTCTTAGCCCTTCTTCGGTCTTCCATCCATTATTTGTTCATCAAATCAAGAAAGTCTTTGTTGCTCTTCGTTCCTGAAAGCTTCCCCATAAGAAATTCCATGCTCTCCACAGTGTTGAGGGGATTAAGGACCTTTCGCAATATCCACATCTTGTTCAGCACGTCCCTGTCCACAAGCAGCTCCTCTTTTCTGGTTCCGGAGCCGTTGATATCGATTGAAGGGAATATCCTCTTGTCGACAAGCTTCCTGTCAAGGTGCAGTTCCATATTGCCGGTGCCTTTGAATTCCTCGAATATAACATCATCCATCCTGCTTCCCGTATCGACCAGGGCGGTCGCCATTATGGTGAGGCTGCCGCCGGTTTCGATATTCCTCGCAGCCCCGAAAAACCTCTTGGGCTTTTGAAGCGCATTGGAATCAAGACCTCCTGAGAGGACCTTGCCGCTTGTAGGCATAATGGCATTGTAGGCCCTGGCAAGTCTGGTGATGCTGTCAAGTAGGATAACCACGTTTTTCTTGCTTTCGACAAGACGCTTTGCCCTTTCGATGACCATCTCTGATACCTGACAGTGTCTCTGCGGCGGCTCATCGAAAGTTGAGCTTATAATCTCGGCGGTATTGACCTGCCGCTTCCAGTCGGTCACTTCCTCAGGCCGCTCATCGATGAGGAGGATAATAAGGTGTACGTCTCTGTGATTTTTCTTGATCCCCTTTGCGATTGACTGCAGCAGCATTGTCTTTCCGGTGCGGGGTGCTGCAACGATCATTCCCCTCTGACCCATCCCCACGGGGGTAATCAGTTCCATTACCCTCGTCGAATAATCCGAGGTGTCATATTCGAGCTTCAACCTCTCGGTTGGGTAGTATGGAATCAAGTTATCGAAGAGGGGCCTTTTAACATTTTCCTCGGGCGATTCGTGGTTTATCGCTTCGACTTTAAGAAGGGCAAAATATCTTTCACTTTCTTTGGGAGGTCTTATCTGCCCCGAAACGAGGTCGCCTGTCCTGAGATTGAACCGCCTGATCTGCGACGGGGATACATAAATATCATCCGGTCCAGGGAGATAGCTGTAATCAGGGGATCTGAGAAATCCGAAGCCGTCCGGCAGGATTTCAAGGACCCCGGCTGAAAAAACATTCCCTGTTTT
>OUUY01000145.1 GCA_900302705.1 Candidatus Sulfobium mesophilum | reverse complement strand
GCCTGCAGAAACATGGGGCTGAACTCATTGGCGAGGTGACACAGTACGAGGACATGTATCGACTCTGCTACCTCCGCGGCCCCGAGGGCATTATTGTCGCGCTGGCCGAACAACTCGGTAATAAATCGGTAACGGATGTTTTAGGGAGGGGGGGACGGAGTTAGCTTAATAGCTCCGGCGGCTCAAAACCGCGGTAAACCTTTCTCTTAGTATCCCTCACTGATCCTTCCCGCTCGATTTTGCGTAATTGTCGGTGGAACTGTTAAACACAGGGGGTGTAGTTCGGGGTGAAGCTACCGTTGCTGATCCGAAGTATTTCAGAATACCTGTCAAAATACTCCGGAATCTCGACATGACAATAAGTGCTGTCCGGAATGCACCGGAATGAGTGTCCGAAATGAATCCGGAATCGCTGTCCTATATTGCCCGGAATATCCACAGCTTGACCCTGCTGTGATCCCTTTCCAGCCTACCACCTGGGGCACATCGAAGGCATGAGTGAATTAATGGTAGCAACCGAAGACTATCTGGAAAATCCCAACTGGAAATAATTGGCAGGAAGGTGGCGGCAGAACACGGGAGTTACAGTTCACGGTATCAGACGTTGCTGGTCCTGCCGGCTTTTTCTTTTTTCTTGGGCCTTTATTTTCCGCTCTAGCCCCTCAGTGATCATGGTTTTGATGAACTGAGGATAGTTTGGAATGTTCGGGTACTTATCATTAAGATCTTTGGATATCCCTCGTGGAATTCTCTTCTTGATGGTATCGGAATCGACGCCGTATTCTTGAGCTAAAATGTCCCTTGCCAAAGCCGTAGGAGCAACGTCTTTAAAGACGTTTACGACGAACTCACGCAGGATGAAAAACATGATTTGCTGCATCTGTTAATTAAGAAGATAGTTTATATTGAAGATGCAAGCGAGTCCGACGACGACGGAAAGAAGAGGGGCAAAATAAAGATGGACCTATGGGAATTACCTGCCATAGGTCCATCGAAAAAGAACTCAGCAACCCGTTTTGCTGAGCGTCGCGCTTGGCGTCCCGGCAGGCAGGATGGACACGGTAAGCTATGGCGAGGAAAAACCGGTCTGTACTGAAGAGAATGAGGCGTGCTGGGCAAAAAACAGAAGAGATCATTTTGTTCTTAATTGAGGGCGAAGTTAAACTGCAAATGCATTACCCGCAAGAGAGCTGCGAGGTATCCAAAGTTAAAAATGAGGTAATTGCGGCCCGGACCTCCCCCATCCCCTCCTCGGCAAGGAGGGGATGGGGGAGGTGAAGGATTCTCTACAAGCCGTGGACCCGCCCCGGCCCGCATTTTTTGTTCTCAGCTCAATTTTTTTTCGCCAAAATTGCACAAATTCTTTTTTTTAACGAATGGCTGACCCCTATTGTATCGGTTCCCGCAAAGAGGTAATCTGATAGTATCTTTTCAGCTTCTAGGAGATTATTATGTCGCATCCGAGGATCCTTGCATTTGTGCTTGCCGGGGGCAGGGGAAAGAGACTTTTCCCTCTGACATCCTTCCGTTCGAAGCCTGCCGTACCTTTCGGCGGCAGGTACAGGATAGTCGATTTCGTTCTCAGCAATCTTGTCAATTCACGGATATATTCGATCTATCTGCTTGTGCAGTATCAGTCGCAATCTCTCATCGAACACATCAGGCAGAACTGGGTGCTTTCCCCCGTACTCAGAGACCATTTTATTACCGTTGTCCCCCCCCAGATGCGGACCGGTCCGGAGTGGTTTGAGGGTACAGCGGATGCGGTATTTCAGAATATCAACCTGATACGGGAATTCGATCCTGAATTGGTCGTAGTCTTCGGGGCGGATCATATTTATCGTATGGACATCAGGCAGATGATTGACTTTCATCTGACCAACGACGCCGAGGTGACTGTGGCGGCCAGGCCTGTGCCCATTGAGGAGGCCTCGTCCTTTGGTGTTATTGTATCGGACAGCGAATACCGGATAGTCAGTTTTCAGGAGAAACCACGCCAGCCTGCCTCTATGTACGGTGACCCGAACCGCGCCTACGTCTCGATGGGTAATTATATTTTTAACAGGAAGGGGTTGGAGGATGCCCTGGCTCGGGCTGAGAGAAAAAAGCAGAACGATTTCGGCTCACATGTTCTGCCCGACATGATAGATACCGGTAAGATATTCGCCTATGATTTCTCGGCGAATGTCATGCCGGGCACTACACCGTATGAGGAAAAGGCCTATTGGCGGGACGTGGGAACGATACCGGCCTTTTTCAGCGCTAATATGGATATCCTCGGCAGTTCTCCAAACTTCGAAATTAACAATGTGAACTGGCCTATCCATCCCACCAGGTACGAAGGTCCATCCGCCAGAATATGGAGGGCTGACATTAAAAACAGCGTGCTGGCAGAGGGGGTCTTCATCGAGAAGGCGCGCATAGTGAACTCGATTATCCGTTGCGGCGTGACCATCGAAAGCGGCGTGAGTGTGGAAGACTGTATCATCATGGATGGAACGGTGCTTAAGAAGGGGTGCAAACTCAAGCGTGTGATCGTAGACAAAATGAATGTCATAGAAGAAGACGAACGGATCGGATTCGACACCGAGGCGGACCGTTTCCGCTGTCACATAGATTCCTCAGGGATAGCCATCGTCCCCAGGGGCGGCAGGGCGAAAAAAAAGCACCACGTGAAGGAATAACCGATGAACTGCGTCACACCGGCCCTTATCTGCATCGGTTATAATTAAACATGTCTGAGGAATTGATCGTAATCGGCGGCGGACTTGCGGGCTCAGAGGCCGCCTGGCAGGCAGCGCGCAGGGGGATTAAGGTAGCTCTTTATGAGATGAGGCCTGGCAAGATGACAGAGGCCCACAGGACAGGAAGCCTTGCTGAACTGGTCTGCTCGAATTCGCTTCGATCGAATGACCTTCATAGCGGGCCGGGCCTTCTGAAGCGTGAACTCACAATGGCAGGCTCGCTTATAATGGAAGCCGCGGAGGCTTCGCAGGTGCCTGCGGGCTCTGCGCTTGCTGTTGACAGAAATATTTTTGCCGACTTTATTTCAAAAAAACTTTCCGGGAGCCCCGGCATCAGGATTGTCAGAGAAGAAGTTGTTTCATTGCCTGCCGGACCTGCCATAATAGCGACAGGGCCGCTCACATCCGACGCTATGGCCGACTCTTTGACGGCGCTGCTTGGAGGTGAGCATCTTTATTTCTACGATGCTATTGCTCCTATTATCGATTCAGAATCTATCGACTACAGCAAGGTCTACAGGGCATCAAGATACGGTAAGGGCGGCGATGACTACATAAATTGTCCCATGAACAAAGATGAATATGACAACTTCTATGATGCGCTTATCGAGGCCGACAGAGTGACCCCGCGGGAGTTTGAGAACCAGCGGGTTTTTGAGGGCTGTATGCCTGTTGAGGTAATGGCTTCGAGGGGGAGGGACACTTTGCGTTTCGGTCCGATGAAGCCGGTCGGCCTTGTTGATCCCAGGAGCGGCAAGGAACCATACGCGGTGGTCCAACTGAGGGTCGAAAACAGGGAAATGACCTCATATAATATCGTCGGGTTCCAGACTCGCCTGAAATGGCCTGAACAGAGGCGTGTCTTTCAAATGATACCGGGACTCGGGAACTCTGAATTCCTGAGGTTTGGCAGTATTCACCGAAATACGTTTATCAATTCACCCCTTTTTTTGAGCAAGGACCTGACGCTCAAGAACAGTAAAAATATATTTGTCGCCGGGCAGATATCAGGGGTCGAAGGTTATATTGAATCAACAGCCATGGGACTTGTTGCGGGTATTAACGCGGCGTTTATGATGAAGGGCAAAGACACTGTGGATGTTCCTTCGACGACCTCACATGGGGCTCTGATACGGCATATCACCGAATCGGAGCCAGGTAGTTTTCAGCCCAGCAATATAAACTTCGGACTTTTCCCGGTCTCAGAGGCTCTCATGAAGATCAGAGACAAAAAGAAGAGAAAGGCGGCTATTGTCGACAGGGCGCTTATGGATTGGGGCGAATACGTGAAGAAGGTCGCTCAGTGAAAAAGCATATCGGGAATTTTCTGAGATATCTGGACATCCAGAAGGGCGTATCTGAACATACGCTCAGGGCCTACGGCAAAGACCTTGAAGAGTTCGCTGAATTCGTAAAAAAAGGACCCGATGAGATAGAACTGATCGACGTTCGGGCGTTTGTTGCTCAACAGATAAAGAACGGCCTCAGCAAGACAACAGCCGGCAGGCGACTTGCTGCCGTACGCTCTTTTTTGAAATATCTTTACAGGGAGGGCTATATCCAAGCCAACCCTGCCAAGCTTGTCTCAACTCCAAAAGCCCAAAAACTTCTTCCTAAATTCCTGACGGTAGATGAGACCTTTTCTCTACTTGAACAGCCTTCGGGCATAGGCTTTATGAAGGCCAGAGACAGGGCCATCCTCGAGCTTCTTTATTCCAGCGGGCTGAGGGTAAGCGAGGTTGCAGGGCTCACGATGGAAGATATCAATACCAGGGAAGCGGTGGTAAGGGTGAAGGGGAAGGGTAAGAAGGAGCGTGTCCTCCCGGTCGGATCGAAGGCGCTTGACGCGCTAAAAACATATCTCGTAGAAAAACTGCTTCTCAAACGCAGAAGCACTACTGTGTTTATCAACCGAAGGGGAGGAAGGCTCTCCGAAAGAGGTATACGTAGAATAGTTGTAAAGTACGCAAAACAGGTCGGAATTGACGGTAACATAGGTCCGCATACGATGAGGCATACCTTCGCATCCCATCTGCTCCAGTCGGGCGCTGATCTCAGGGTGATCCAGGAACTCCTGGGTCATACTTCGCTCTCTACCACGCAAAAGTATACTCATCTGGATCTTACTCACCTGATGGACGTCTATGACAAAGCTCATCCCATGGCTGATAAGGACGAATAGGGTTGCGCTTTCCCAAGTCTGACGTTTAATTTAGCGCCGGATGCCAGCGTTGATAGACTATTTATTGGTATGAATTACAGGTGAGCAGGCGCAACCTGTTCAGCCCGAGGCGGAGGGCTGTCTCAGAAAGTCTTATTATGTGTTATGCCCGATGACCTTTCGCCTACACCGCCAGTCCAGTTGCCTGCTTCCCACGCGAAGTACAAAAGGAAATTATTATAAACAGGGGGGATCTCCCTCTATTTTTGCACTTTCCTGCACACAATTTTAAACAGATTCTCTGCTCTGCTTCCTGGAGGTATGTTCATCCAGCCACTCGGCTTGTCGCCGGCATTGATAACTTCTTTCTGAGAGGAATTGTAGTAGCCTGCTGTTATAGTCCGCGTTTCTCTTGTGTGGCAATTAAATTCCTGAAGACTTTTTGATTCTGAAATATCGGGCACTTTATAATCTTGCTCTAGGATTTTTTTGCCTTCATCTGAATATATCGTTTTGCTCCAAACCTGCACAATATCTTCAATCAGATAAGTAATAATACTTTCCGAGTCATAGTAGGATTCACCAGAGGAACCTGTACTGTAACTTACCCACTCCTTTCCATCTGCGATCACCTTCGGATAGGGAGTGGACAGCGTAGAACTGTCCCGAGGCAGATTCAAGTTATGTAGTGTTCCTCCATCATAAATAAGAGTAAAGGCCTGATTAAGATCAGCCTTCGCAGTATTAAAAGACCACTGGGTGAATCTGAAAATAGATGTGATTAAAACATAGTCACACTGAGAATCTCCGCTGATCGTCTCTAATTTTACGGTATCGAATCGGATAGCGTTTTGAACTATAGTAAAAAATGAACTACATATTAACGGTCGCGAGCCGTTTTGTGGAACAATCTGAACCCATGTATTGCCAGCCTCCCTCCACGTGTAAATCATGAAAGGATCGCTAAACCATGAAAATATAGCAGATATTGCATTATTAGGAGGAGAGGAGGGCCAAAGGGATACCGCCGAGGCTGCTATTTGCCCCAGGTTGTCATGACTATTATTGATTTGACTTGCTGATTCTTTAATTTGTCTTTTCTTTTGCTCTTTCAGGCTTACAGCATAGGAGATGCCCGACCATGTAAGACAAAATATAGATATTACCAAAATAGATATAGTGATCTTTTTCATTTTTCTAAATCTTTTAAGCCTGGCATTCCTCCCCCAGCCGCATATTTGCATGGTTGCTCTTAATTGCAATATTAGTAGAGCTGAGAGGGAAATGCAAGCTAAGTAAGTGACTACAATTTCATCCCGTGTTGTCAATACTTTGTGCATATTACTTCCGTAAATCCTTATTAGCTTCAATTCGTCAAAACTGCGTATTCGTCGGTTACTAAAACGATCAAGGGGATCACATCCCGTGTAAAGATTATTATAAGAAATCAACCTGTAATGACAACATTACGTAGCGAGCATTACCGAAGCGAAAAGCATGTCCGAAACTAATTGGCACTTCTTAAAGTAACGCACGCAGAAAAAAGCTTGTTCTCCTCGTTTAAAGCACTCGGTTTGTATTTCTGATCTCATTCTTAATGCGTTGGATGTGACCCCTGCCGAGGCCCTTGACCTCACACCCAAGCTGAAGATAGCCTTTGATCTTCCGGTCATCGAGAACGCCGAAGCAGTCGATAACCGCAATGGGGCCTCCTGCAGCCCTGACGACGTCCTCAGGTTCGAGGTCCAGATATGCCTTATGGCGCACCGCAAAGACCAGGGTATCGATGCCCTTCAATGCTTCTGTCAGGTCTTTCAGCACCTTCAGGTCCTTCAGCTTCTTCTGGTTTCTGAAAAAGTCCTTCAGACTATGGCTGGGGTAGTTGTCCTGGGTGACCAATTCCCACCACTGGTCAACATAGGGATCATGTACTCGGATATCCGCGCCCATATCCGCAAGGCGCCGCGCCATCAACTCTGAACCGCTGAAGCGGGTATCTCCCACATCCTCACGGTATGAAGCACCCAGGATCAGTATCTCTGCGCCTGCGATCGGCAGGTTCATGTTCCTCATGGCATCCCTCACAAACTGGGCTGCATGCAAGGCACGCGTGTCATTGATGTCTATGGCAAGGGGTGTAATCCTGAAGAGATCATCTTCAAACCCAAGGACATGCCGGTATGCCCAGACCCCAAGACCGCCGTCCTTGGGTAGGCAGTATCCGCCGATTCCCGGGCCGGGAAAGATCAGGTTGCTGTGCGTAGGCCTGACCCTGACCGCGTTGATCACCTTTACGATATCTATCCCGTTTCTCTCCGCGAACTTGGACCATTCGTCCATAAAGGCAAGTGTGGTGGCCCGATAGCTATTCTCGACTATCTTGGCAGTTTCAGACTCTATCGGCCTGTCTAGAACCGTAAGGGGGAATTCTTTTGTATTCAGAACCTCGTTCAGAAACTTTACGACGCGTCCGGTTGAGGCCTGATTCACACCGCTACAGACCCTCCAGAAATCCCGTACACTGGCAACGTAGTCCCTGCCCGGCATGACACGCTCATAGCTGTGGGCAAGCAGGGGGTCGCTTTCGATCCCTCTTGCCCTGAAGATCTTCTTCATTAGGGGGAAGGCAATCTGTTCGGTAGTGCCGGGGGCGACTGTTGTCTCAATCAGCACCAGAGCATCGGGCTTGATATGGTGCGCTATGATATCAAAGGAATCCTCGAGAGCAGACATCTCGACATTGCCGTTCCTCACATTGCCGATTTCATTCTTGATATAATCGAGCTGCACATCGATAATGACCACATCCGCGAGCTTCAGGACATCATAGGTGAAGGTCGCGGTTAGGGTCTTCTTATCCAGCACACATCGCCGGATGAGTCTATCGACCTCGGGGTCTTCGGCCTTCACCGGTGATATCCCTTTATTGAGGGTCGGGATCTTCCAGTAGCTCCTCACGCTCGGCCGCTGCATGCCAATCACGAATTTTGAAGGCATGCCGTCTTCATTCACTGCGTCGGCCACTATTGCCGCCATGACGGCGCCCACAAAGCCTACTCCCATAACAACTACTATTTCCTGACCGTTTGCATTCGCTCTGGCAACCAAATCACAAACCCTTGTGAACTCTTGTGCATAGTCCCCTTCAAGGGGGAGGAAGTACTTAATGCCATCAGGACTGTAAGAAACCTCTTTTTTCATTTCATATCACTCCCACTTTTTTTTGTTTGAATAGTTCATACCATTGTAGTCAGACAACGCTCGACTTTCCCCATACTGGATTACTAAGAATAACTTACATTATTTTGAAATTTTTGAAAACTGTTGATTGCAAGGCTGATTGCAAGGAATATTTCTCGCAGTTTCATTTTTTTGAAACGTGTTTGGTTGTCAGCTTAGTAGAGAGGCAGGACTTCTTCCTGACCTTCCCCCGATTCGATGGACATACCGAACAGTTTGTATGATGAACGCGCGTTTCCTCTGTTGATAACTGAGGAGTATCCTTCCTAACAAACTGATTCAAGAATTTGTAAAAAGCATTTCTCCCATACATCGCACGAGTAACTGAACGTCAATCTATGTCCAGTTCATTTTGAAATGAAGCTCCATCGAATTATCAGGCGCTACTGCGGCAGGGGATAGGCTGAAGGAAAATCGGGTGAAGGGGCAATCTTTTACTTTACGCTGCCGAGAAAAGAAGAGTAATTCGGATTTCCCTATTTTTCAAAATCGTACTTTTTTGTAAAATACTCTTTTTGCCGCTTCAGCCGAAGCGATGTAAGTTGCCACGATCACTCCCATGAGAACAAGAAAAGAGATTGGCAATGGGGTAAATCCAAAGAGCCGTCCTCCAAGTGGAATGAAAGGCAATATCAGCGCCACGCCGACGATCAGCAGTGTTACCATGAACAGAGATTTTCCGGGTCTGCTTTTGAAAAAGGGGCCCCTTGTGCGGACAACGAGCACAACCAGCGACGCCGAGATGACAGACTCCACAAACCAGCCGGACCTGAATTCCTCCGGGGAGGCATGGAGAATAAGTAGCAATACGCCGAAGGTGAGATAGTCAAAAATAGAACTCAAAAGACCGAAGGTCATCATAAAGTTCCGTATAAATTTCATGTTCCACCGCCGGGGGCTCTCAACCAGCTCTTTATCCACATTGTCTGCGGCAATAGCCATCTCCGGAAAATCCGTTAGCAAATTGGTAAGCAGGATCTGTTTGGGCAGGAGAGGAAGAAAAGGGAGAAAAAGAGATGCCCCGGCCATGCTGAACATATTGCCGAAATTGGCGCTTGTCGCCATGAATACAT
>OUUY01000146.1 GCA_900302705.1 Candidatus Sulfobium mesophilum | reverse complement strand
GCAGGAATGATACTCGGGATTCTCGAATCCTTCAGCATCTGGATACTTCCTGCGGCATACAAGGACGCTATCTCGATCGCAATCCTCCTCATTATTCTTTTTGTGCGGCCAAGCGGCATTTTCGGAAGCGCCGAGGCGGCCCGTCTCAAGGAGTTCTGATGAGGACAAAATTCTTGCCCTTGTTCTCTTTTTCAGTGTTTATGGTATGTATTCAGCTGCTCACCTATCTGACAGACAGCGCTTATCATCTCACCCAGCTCACCATGACGGCATACTACTCGCTGCTTGCCATCGGCCTCTGCATGCTTATAGGATATGCTGGTCAGATATCAATCGGCCATGCCGGTTTCTTCGCGATCGGCGGATATATTTCGGCATTCCTTACTACCTATGACCTTTCCCCGCATAAAGGCAAGGCAATCGTTGCTGCGCTGTCTAAGATAGGGGCGCTCAGTTCACGGCCTGATCTTTACGGGGGAAACATCCTTACCATGCATCCCTGGGCCGCCTGCATCATCGCGGTCTTTGCCGCCATGATCATCGCCTTCGCAATCGGCGGCCCTGTTTTGAAACTGAAGGGGCATTATCTGGCCATGGCAACCCTCGGCTTCGGCATCATCGTCTATCGAATAGTCCTCGGGACGACCTTCTTAGGCGCGGCTGACGGAATAAGTGATGTCCCGCCCTTTCAGGTTTTTCCGGGCATCGCGATAACCGGAAAGTCCTCGGAAAGAATCCTGAACTATTACCTTGCCTGGGTAATTGTTATCGCAGGCATGGCATTCCTCCTCAACCTGATCGATTCCCGCATCGGAAGGGCTCTCACCGCCATCCATGGCGCGGAGGATGCTGCTGATGCCATGGGAATACCCACAGCAAGATATAAACTCAGGGTTTTTGTGCTCAGCGCTGTATTTGCCGCCATTGCGGGCATACTCCTCACTCATTACAACGGCGGCATCGGCCCGTCGGAAGCTTCGGTTATGAAATCGGTCCGGTATGTATCCATTGTCGCGATCGGCGGCATGGCAAATCTCTGGGGCTGTCTTGCCATGAGCCTGATCCTTAACTATCTCTCGCTCCGTGGCTCTTTCGGAACGCTTGATGACGCAGTCTTTGGAGGTATTCTGATCCTGATCATGCTATTCGCCCCTGACGGGCTTTTGAGGAAACAGCTCTTAAGTGATATCAGGCTCTTCTTCAGCAGGCGTTCTCAAAAAGAGGAGACGCAATGAGCCTTCTTTCGCTCGAGGGAATTTCGAAACGGTTCGGCGGGCTCCAGGCCGTAAGCGACGTCTCCTTCAGCGTGGACCAGGGATCGATCAAGGCTCTTATAGGTCCAAACGGTGCAGGCAAGACAACGCTGTTCAATCTTATTTCAGGTGTTCTTCCCCCTGACAGCGGCACCATCACATTTAACGGCACTAAGGTGCAGGGCCTCATGCCCCACCAGGTAGCCTCACGAGGTATGGCACGCACCTTCCAGCACATTAGGCTTTTTCCGAAGATGACCGTGCTTGAGAACATCATGATCGGACGACATATCCATAGCAAGGCGGGTTTTGTAGCCGGCATGCTGAGTCTTCCGTTTACCTGGAATGAAGAGAAGCAGATCAGGGGAAAAAGCCTCGAAGTGCTGAATTTTCTGGGGATAGCCGAGTTCGCTTCTGCTGAAGCCGCAAGCCTTGCATACGGGCAGCAGCGCATCGTCGAACTCGGGCGGGCCCTCGCGTGTGAGCCAAAGCTGCTCCTTCTGGATGAACCTGCGGCCGGTCTGAACATGAGGGAAACCGCGGAGATGGGCAGGCTTATCGCGAGGATACGGGATACTGGCATTACCGTGCTTATCGTGGAGCACGACATGTCCCTTGTCATGAACATATCCGACGAGATCATCGTCCTTAGTTATGGCCGGAAGATCGCTGATGACAAACCCCTCGCCATCCAGAAAAACCAGGAAGTCATACGGGTCTACCTCGGAGAGGAAGATGCTTAGGCTCAAGAACCTGGAGGCAGGGTACGGCAATCTGAAAGTACTGAGGAAGATCTCAATGCATGTCAATTCCGGTGAGATCGTGACGATCATCGGCGCAAACGGCGCGGGAAAGACAACGCTTTTAAAGACAATCTCCGGACTTCTTCAGCCCAAAAGCGGCGACATACTGTTCAACAAACAGGAGGTTAAGGCGTTCCCTCCGGAAAAACGCGTATTCCTGGGATGCTCACTTGTTCCGGAGGGACGACAGGTCTTTGCGCCCATGACTGTCAGGGAGAACCTTATCCTCGGAGCCTTTGTCCAGCACCGCAGAAAACAGCAGGAAACGGTGCCTAAGGACGTCGACCGTGTCTATGCGCTTTTCCCACGGCTGAAGGAGCGCGAAAAGCAGCTCGCCGGGACGCTCTCAGGCGGCGAACAACAGATGCTTGCCATTGCCAGGGCGCTCATGGCGCGACCCAAGTTGATCATGATGGACGAGCCGTCAATGGGGCTTGCCCCGTTGATCGTCAAGGACATCTTTGAGATCATCAGGAAGCTCCGTGCAGAAGGCAACACTGTCCTTCTGGTTGAGCAGAACGCCAAAGCGGCACTACGGATAGCAGATAGGGGATATGTTCTGGAAACGGGAAGGGTAATGCTCGAAGGAACGGCGGAGGATCTCCTCATGAACAGGGAGGTCCAGCGAGCCTATCTAGGGAGAGATCTTGACACGGAGACAAAAATATAGCGTATCATTTGCTAAAGGAGAGAATCATGTTTTGGGAGCCTGATAAAGAGACGATCAGCAGGGAAGAACTTGAGCAACTGCAGCTTGAGCGGCTTGAATCGACACTGAACCGGGTGTATATGAATGTCCCCTTCTATCGCAGGAGATTCGATGAACTCGGCATCAACATCGAGGACATGCAGTCCCTTGACGATATAAGGAGACTCCCCTTCACAACAAAGAACGACCTGAGAGACCATTATCCTTATGGCATGTTCGCCGTGCCATTGAGAGAAGTTGTAAGGATCCATGCGTCCTCCGGCACAACAGGGATGTCTACGGTTGTGGGGTATACAAAAAACGATCTTAAGACCTGGTCAAATCTTGTGGCACGCGTACTGACCGCGGGCGGCATCACGAAAGATGATGTCATTCAGATCGCATTCGGTTACGGATTATTTACCGGGGGGTTCGGGATACACTACGGCGCCGAAAAAGTCGGTGCTTCAGTCATCCCTATCTCAAGTGGAAACACAGCGCGGCAGATCAAGATCATGCAGGATTTCAAGACTACCGCTCTGATCTGCACCCCAAGTTACGCCCTTATGATAGCGGACACCATCATGGAGATGGGTATCAACATCAATTCGCTTTATCTCAAATACGGCCTCTTTGGGGCCGAACCGTGGTCTGAGGCGATGAGGAATGAAATCCAAGACAAACTCAAAATAGTCGCTACCGACAATTACGGCCTGAGCGAGGTAATGGGCCCCGGCGTTGCCGGCGAATGCCTCGAAAGAAACGGCCTCCATATAAACGAGGACCACTTTCTGGTTGAGGTCATCAATCCCGAAACCCTGGAGCCTGTAGCCCCCGGGGAGACAGGTGAACTCGTGATCACAACTCTGACCAAAGAGGCCTTTCCCGTCATAAGGTTCAGAACGCGCGACCTTACGCGACTCATACCTTCGTCCTGTGCGTGCGGGAGGAAATTCATGCGTATGAACCGGGTTATGGGAAGAACTGACGACATGCTGATCATAAAAGGTGTGAATGTCTTCCCTTCTCAGATAGAGCACGTTCTTTTTGAAATCGAGGGGACCGAGCCGCACTATGAGATAATCGTAGACCGAAAAGGCGCCCTCGACGACGTTACAGTAAAAGTAGAAGTATCAGAATCCATATTCTTCGACGAGATGAAGAAACAGAACGAATTGATGGAGACCATCAAACGTAGGCTCGCCTCCGAACTGGGCATAGGGGTCAACGTAAAACTCGTAGAGAAAAAGAGCATCGAGCGGAGCGAGGGAAAGGCCAAAAGGGTCATTGACCTTAGGAAGATTTAGGGGACATCGATGCGTCCCTATACATTTTGCAACAACGGTTTATGGAAGGTTTAATGCACCAGGTATGCAAGCGCGATTGCGATGCCTGCCGCCACTACGATCCTGCGAAGCAAAACAGGGTGGATCCTTCCCGCGAGTCTACCGCCTATCGCCCCACCGGCAAGGGCGCCCAGCGCCATCACCACAGCCGCCGTCCATACCACCCGACCTGAAAATAAAAAGAATATGGCAGCAGCGATGTTGATGCTGAACGAGACTGCCTGCTTCAAGGCGTTTAACCGCGTAAGAGAATCTTCCAACACCAGTCCAAGCATAGCCAGCACTATCACGCTCACACCCGCTCCGAAATAACCTCCGTAAACAGCGGCCGGAACAATTGGCAGTATAACCCAAGCATCATGTAAAGTGGCCCCTTCCTCCCTCCCGGCCCGACCGATGATCCAGGCGCGTAACATATCCTGGGCAGCCAGCAAGCCTACCGCTGCCAGGATCAGAAAAGGTACGAGTTTGCGGAATAGCTGATCGCCTGTATGCAGGAGCAAAAAGCCGCCGCAAATGCCTCCTATAATGCCGGCAGGCAGAAGTATCCATAGCCGCAGTTGCTGGCCTTTGAGGTCTTCCATCTGGGCAAAAGTGGCGCCGAGGTAACCCGGACAAAGAGCCACAGTATTGGTAACGTTTGCGGCCACAACAGGAACCCCCACTGCGGTCAGCATCGGAAAGGTTATTAGTGTGCCTCCGCCTGCAAGCGCATTTACAGCGCCACCTGCAACCGCAGCCAAACCTATAATAAATAGATTCAAAACATCCATCGCCATGGCGTAAATTCAGAAATCATTTTTTATATTTCCCGAATAAAATTATTTCAGCCGCTCGACCACCCAAACCACCGGGCCTTTTTCCATAACATGAAACTTCTTGTCGTCGACAAACGGGCTGACAGCCCATTCGAAAAGTTTCCTGGCGTCCGTCAGTTGAGGAACCCGAGGAAAGCCGTAAACCTCTTTTTGCATCTCCTCATCGTACAACCCAACGCATCCGTGAGACACCGGGTATCCCGGCATATCACGGCCATGAATCCAGTAAGACACTCCGTTACCGTCCACATAAAATCTCAGTCCGTAATGCATGGGGTAAGGCATGTCTGAGTTCTTGACAAAATATATTGATGATTGGTGCCTGCTGTTAAATGCGTTTACCCTGAATCTGCCCGCCGGCGTTCTGTTATCTCTTTTCCCGGAGGAGACAGGGAGAGAAAACACGAGTTGTCCATGCTCATAGGCCCCGAGGAATTGTTCCGAAAGATCAATGAGTATAAACTTATTTTCCGTGCTGGCAGGCTCATAATAACGAGGCAGGGGCGTATAGTCCCGAAGGTCATCCGGCCGCTTAGGAAATTTCAGATAAACGCCTGCATGTGCATGCCGCCGGTCTATTCTGTTAAACCGGACAACATCCTGCCACCTTTCCCCAAAAAGTTTTTCGAGAGTTTCGCCCCTGCCCATTCGTCTGCATTCCCACTCTACAGATGAATCGCCTGGATAGGTCTTGCACAGGGAGCGGGCCGCCGCATCAGATGCACCTGCGGAAAAAGACGAAAGGAGAAACAAAAAAGTAGCCAACCATGAAAGAAAAAACCCGGCTTTAATTTTAAGCTTCTGCATAGCTTAAAATTATACTCGATATGCATAATTTTTTTGCTTTACGTGCAAAAAAAATTGGGGGCTTTTAAGCCCCCCAATTTTACTTTAAGAAATTGGTGGAGCAGACTGCTAAGGGCAGCCTACCCGTCTCTCGTAAACTACCATTCCTTACCGTGGCAGATGTAGCAGGATGGCCCAGTGCCTCCTGTCAAGATCGCACCATGACATGAGGTACATTAGGAGGTCCCGTTACTTTTGACATAGCTCCTGTCTGCACTGTACCAGGTCGAGGAGTGAGGATATATTCCCGACGTTGGTGTGGGTATAGGTGTTGGCGAAGTTACTGCCAGGGCCGATGCTATAGCCGATATCTGCGCCGATGTCAGACTCTTAAGTCCGCTCATCATGCTTAGAGAATTGATTGCGCCTGTGATAGCAGATGCAGACGCTCCCGCCTTTGTCGATACCGCAAGCGCGCCATGACATCCGGCGCAGTTCTGAGCATAGAGGGCAGCGCTGTCGGGTGCTGCACTGCCACCGAACTGGGTTTGCCACAGATAGTAAGATGAGGGGTCGTTAGCTGCCGTCACCATGGCGTACAGTGAATAAACCCCCGACGGAATAGACGATATCGGGGCGTCAAAAAGAAGTTCGTCGACCACGCTGCTTACACCCTTCTTCCATGGCTGAATCCCTGCAGGCAAAGCACCCAGAGCACAAAGTGAGGCACCACTGAGCAGATTCTGGTAGGGGTATGCCTGAATTGAGTTATCCGCCATCATAACATGGAGCTTCGAGGCGTCTGCTGGCATGTTGAATGCCAGGTAGACGTCGATCGGGCTAACGAATCTTCCAAGGCTCAGCTGCACATATGCCGAATCACCCCCTGCCGCAACCGGACCGACTCCAACAGGTCTCATATTTGAAGGGGTTGAATCGACCACCGGAAAATCGGTTGGAGGATAAGAGAATGTCGTTTGCCCCGTAGGCATCGCCGCAGGCGGGATCTGAGTAATAAGCGCGTCTGCAATGGCCTCAACCTGGGCTGCTGTAAGATAATTTAATCCTCCCATATTGCCGATGTTTGAGTTGATCGCTGTCTGAATCTCGTAGGAGGATCTTCCCAGCTTTGTTGAAGTGGCGATGTTGCCGTGACATCCCGAGCAATTTTGGGCATAAAGCGTTGTTCCACCAATAAGCTCCGCGTCGAATGACGTACTCCAGAGATAGAATTTATTGAAACTTCCTGCAGGCGTAGTTAAGAGATAGAGGGTGTAGGTTCCTGGTGCGAGATTTGAAACCGGCACGTTATTCTCAACGGTCTCGTTTGTTGGACCCAGAGTACCAATCTTCCAGGGTTCGGCTCCTGCCGGGGCAACCCCGGCTGCAATCGCCTGGACAAATCAGAAAACGAAAGCTCTTGCACCGTATTGTCCGATTTGAGCAGATAGAGCTTATCCGGATACCGATAGGCATGGTCTGAGGGGGTCATTATTCGTCACCGGCGCTTGGACCGGCGGATGAGGGAACACCATCTTCCCCGAAGGTGCGCGCATTCCTGAAGGCATCGGAGATGGCGTAGGTGTGGGTGTCGGCGCCGGTGTAGGCGTTGGAGTTGGAGTCCCATGAATAGCATTCAGAATGGCCTGGATCTGAGCATCGCTAAGCGAACCGGTATTTCCCATGCCATAAGCTGTAACAGCTGCCCTTACAGCTGCAACTGTTGTGCCCTTAACAGTAGAGCTTGCGAGTGGCCCGTGACACATCGGGCAGTACGTCGCATAATCCGCTGCGCCGTCAGCATGCACGTTGATGATTCCGATAGCTGCTACCGAAAGGACCACAAACAAGATACTAAGAATCTTCTTCCTCATTTTGCCTCTCATTATTCCTCCCCTTTTTGAAGGTTATTCTTCTCCTGAGTTTCCTCAGGAATCTCGTGACCGGGTCAGTCTTTAAGCCTTCCGCAGTCAATTAGTTTATATTTATAATTTTTCTAGTTTTTAGTTATAAAATAGATTCCCCGATGTCAAATTGAGTTTTTTCATATTTTTAATGGCTATTACCATGGCTTCGCATCTTGAGGACTGTTCCAGTCCTTTTTTAAAACCGCCTCAAGAAGAAAGCTTATGGGTTTTAAAATATCCTCCGGGGCCTGGTGAGATTAGCGGAAAATTTTGAAAATATATTAAAATGGACGTAATTTTATTTCGAAAGAATCGAGGGAGAAGATATGAGCTTTCAATATATACGGGAAATGCCGGGTGTCAAGGAAATTCTTGATAGAATGCCCCTGCCGGAAGATTTAAAGAAGGTGAAGAAGGAAAGAGACAGTGAGATCATATCTGTTTTCAAACGCGAAAGTGACAAATTCCTCGTCATAATCGGACCGTGCTCAGCCGACGATGAAGACCCTGTCTGCGAATACGTATCAAAGCTTGCAAAACTGCAGGACGAGGTGAAGGAGAGACTGGTACTTATCCCGCGTATCTATACCAATAAACCCCGCACTACGGGCGAAGGGTATAAAGGCATGGCCCATCAACCCAAACCCTCAGAGGCCCCAAATATGGTGAGCGGGTTAAAAGCGATCAGGAAGATGCATATCCGCGCAATGAAAGAGTCGCATCTTACCGCAGCAGACGAGATGCTATATCCGGGGAATTATCCCTATCTTGCCGACATCCTCAGTTATGTCGCAATCGGCGCGAGATCAGTCGAAAACCAACTTCACAGGCTGACGATAAGCGGTCTTGATGTTCCCTCCGGCATGAAGAATCCCACCAGCGGAGACCTTGAAGTCATGCTGAATTCGGTACAGGCCGCCCAACTGCCGCATGTCTTTGTCTATAACGGATGGGAGGTCAAGACAACGGGTAATCCTCTCACTCACTGCATATTGAGGGGCGCTGTAAACCATTACGGTTATAATATTCCCAACTATCATTATGAAGACCTCAAACGGCTCGCTGAAGCCTATAAAAAACGCAATCTCCTGTTCCCTGCGATAATAGTCGACACAAACCATGCAAACTCAAACAAGCGCTACTTCGAACAGCCAAGGATCGCCAAGGAAGTCATGCGGAGCCGCAAGCATTCAAAGACGCTCAGAAACAAGGTGAAGGGTCTTATGATCGAAAGCTATCTTGTTGAAGGGTCTCAAAAGATTGCCGAAAACGTCTATGGCAAGTCTATTACGGATCCGTGCCTTGGGTGGGAAGAATCCGAGAGGCTCGTCATGGAACTGGCTGAGTACGTCTGAGCGCAAGAAAGAATTCTTATCAATAAACAGCCTGTCACGAAGTTCCCGGTTTTTTCAGGAAGGCGGTAAGTACAATGGCGACTCCGGCAAAGAAGGCAGCCATGTAGAA
>OUUY01000150.1 GCA_900302705.1 Candidatus Sulfobium mesophilum | reverse complement strand
GTAACCGACCGAAGAGGTCTCTCCGCGGTGAAGCGGGGACTTCATCTGAAAGGTGAATAATGGCATACCGTGAAGGGTACGATGAAAGGGCTGAAAGAATGCAGCAGAAGCATGACACAGGCCTTATTTCCAAGCGCTTTCCTGAAATTTCGACCATAGTCGTTGACATGGAACACCACAGAAGCGGAATAAGCCCGATTCTTATATTGCGAACTCTCAATTTTTCGTCTGGAAGTTATGCTTATTTTCATGTTGAATGCCTGAACAGAGATTGTAAAGATTGTACAGAGGGGTTTGATTTGGACCAGGTTGTTGCTGCGATGACCAGGATTCATTCATCATCGAGAGAGGGGCGGTTGGATTGTGAGGGGAATAGTCTTACTTCCGGGCATGTGAATATCAGCTATAAGATCACGATACAGTATCATGAAAATTAAAAAAACCTACGAAGTATCCGGCGATGGCAGGATCACGATTTGTCCGTCATTATATGAGAACAAAGAGGGAAATAAGTTCAAATTTTTTCTAGTAAAGTTACTGCAACTCATGCCTCGGTAGCGGGGGCCATCATGTTCTCAAAAGCACTGCCACTTTTCCCAGTCTTACATAGGCATAAAGGGTTTGGTAGGGATGAAGCAAATATTTCGTATGCGATTCTTACAGCCCATAACCTTGAGTTATGTAAGCCCCCGCCAGTTGCGATATAGTGTTAAAGTTAGCAAAAACCGGCATAGACTCATTTGCGAGCAGAAAACAGAGCCGGGACGGTTTCAAAGGTCCCGGGTTTGCTTTCTCGGAATTATGATGCCCTGAGGACCATGACCATCTGTCGGCCATCCATCTTCGGCTGGGATTCCACTTTGGCGATGTCGCCCAGTTCCAAAGCCAGCTTGTTCAGAACGGAGGCCCCCAAATCGGTTCGGCTGAATTCCCGTCCCCTGAAGCGAATGGTCACCTTGACTTTATCCCCGTTATCTATAAATTTGCGTGCACTCCGCTTCTTGAACTCGTAGTCATGCTCGCCAATCGACGGCCGCATTCTGATTTCCTTAACTGAGATATTTGTTTGTTGTTTTTTCGCCTTCCGCTCTTTCTTGCCCTGCTCAAATCTGTATTTACGATAATCCATGATCTTGCAGACCGGCGGTTCGGCCTGGGGGCTGATTTCGACGAGATCCAATTCCCGATCTCCGGCGATCTTGAGTGCCGAATCAATATCCATGATGCCTATTTGTCCCTCGTCGGCGATCACCCGTATCTCTTTCGATTTTATCGTCCGGATCTGGGTGTTTATGCGAGTCTTGTCAACTTCCCGTGCGGGTACTCTTCTTTGATTAACTATGGCGTGTCCTCCTTGCTGGTTAATGGGTCGCCGGTACTCCATTAAAGGAGTCGGGCATATGTTTAGTGTAGCACGTTTGGAGTAAATGATATTCAACGACGCCGGTGCCGGGTGCGAGCCCCCGACCTTTCCTCATCCCTAAGCGAGGCTGGTTTCCTGTAATCAAAATTCTTCTGAAAGCGGCGCTCTATTTTCTCTCCGATCGTCCGCTCGATAGTTTCTACAAGCTCTTCATCCTGATGAGTGACAAAAGTAAAGGCGTCACCGGTCCGAGAGGCCCTGCCAGTGCGCCCGATACGATGAGTGTAGGCGTCCGCGGTATCCGGGATATCGTAGTTGATGACATGGGAAATTGTTGAGACGTCTATCCCGCGTGCAACGATGTCGGTAGCCACAAGGATCTGATACGTTCCCTTTTTGAACCCGTCAAGCGCCGCCTGTCGCTTATTTTGTGAAAGGTTCCCCTGTAAGGACGCCGTCCTGAAGCCCGCCTTTGCGATCTGCAGCCCGAGGCGCGTGGCGCGATGTTTTGTCCGGGTGAAGACTAGGACCGAATCGGTATCCGTTTCCCGGAGCAGTTCGAGGAGAAGTGATGTCTTCAGGTGGTGCTCGACTGGATAAAGGGCGTGAGCCACGGTGTTCACAGGGGCGATATGGCCGACCTGCACGGTTACGGGCCTTTGCAGAAGGTCATCGGCAAGTCTCCGGATATCTTTCGGCATGGTTGCCGAGAACATGAGGGTCTGGCGCTTTTGGGGGATGTGCCTGGTTATCTTCCTTATGTCAGGAAGAAATCCCATGTCAAACATTCTATCCGCTTCGTCGAGGATTAACATTTCAACGTGCGATAGGTCGATTGTCCCCTGACCGATATGATCGAGCAGGCGCCCCGGGCATGCCACAACGATTTCCACACCGTCCCGCAATTTATCTGCCTGCGGCCTAAGTCCGACGCCGCCGTACACCGCCGCGCTTCGGAGCCGTGTCTCCTTTCCGAGAATTCCAATAGCCTGATGAATCTGCTCGGCCAATTCGCGAGTTGGCGCTATTACCAGAGCACGGACGCGCCGGCGCGCTCCCTCAATCAGCCTGTTAAGCACCGGTAAAACGAATGCGGCAGTTTTGCCTGTACCTGTTTGTGCGAGCCCCATGACATCACGGCCTTCGAGGACAGGCGGTATTGCCTGGACCTGGATTGGCGTGGGCGTGCTATAGCCCGCGGTCTTTATTCCCGTGGTTACACGGGGGTGAAAATCAAATCTGTTGAATTCCATAAAATTTTTTTGTCTCTCTTTCTTTTGCTCGGGGGAAAAAGGCGGGGTGTAGCGAGGCTTACAGTGGCGCAGTTTTCATCCGGGACATTTAAATTTGTTTAGGCCAGCACCTTTCTCATCGATCTGTCACGCTTGTCAAAGAAAGGTCCTGTGTTCATGCGGAGGCAGCAGGCCGTCTCAAAAAGGGTCTCTTATATTTTTGAGCTTTTAATCTTTTCCTGAGTGCCTCTCTCCGTTTCCTCTTTTCTTTTACGGAAGGTTTTTCGTAGAACCTTCTCTGCTTGATCTCTCTGAACAATCCGTCTTTTTGGAGTTGACGTTTCAGAGCCTTGAGGGCGTTCTCAATATCGTTTCCACGAACTTTGATCTCCAAAATTATCTATCTCCCTCTTGACTGGCCCCTTTTTCCGCCAAAACCTTCTCTCCCACGGCCGCCGCCAAAGCTGCGCCTTTCCGGGGGTTGTTGCGGTTTCGCCTCCGCTACGGTAAGTGTCCTCTCAGCAGAGGTCGTGCCATTGAGTTCGGCGATCGCTTTCTGTGCGTCTTGTTCATTTGTCATCTCAACAAACCCGAATCCTTTAGCCTTACCGGTAAACGCGTCGGTAATAATCTTTACGGATAAAACCTCCCCACACCTTGAGAAGAGTTCCCTCAGCTCATCTTCCGTCGTCTTGTACGAGATATTGCCGACATAAAGCTTTTTTCCCACGTAATCTCCTTTTTTAGGGTAAAAAATAAAAAAACCCCAGAGCGCTTTCAAAGTCTCTGAGGTTTCCACAGCTCCAAAAGTTACTCATTACTATAGCTTGCCCGGTCCGAAATTGTAAAGTAATAAATCTGGTTACAGAATTATGGGATTCGATAAGGTCATCTGTAGTTCGATTATCGAAAGAATACTTTTGTATAAGCCGCTAAATTTCTGGTCGCTTTTACGTGCTGATGCTATGGGATAAGGCATCCGTAACGCGTCTATTTGGATAGCGCATCACTTTTGTTTAGAGAAGTGCAAAGTGAGAACGTCAATTAAGTTGTTCAGGCGAATAAAATCATTTTGTTGAAAGCGGGTTAGAGCACATTTTGTAACTGGGCGTCGGGCAACAGTTTCAGCGTAACTTTTCGCAAATAAAGGTTTTCTGAATTTCTATATATTCTGGTCATTTCGTCGAAATCCGCATAAAACGTATAAGACTACTACAATTTTACTACAGTCGCAATAATGTGAAATTCTTCGACTTCGAAGCATTAAGACCATTATTTCAGCGATAGACTCTAAAGAGTTAGATTTATTTAACCGGCGAAACTTATCCGCTTGTTCGACACTGTCTGCCACGTGCAGACCTCTGTCCCGCCGAACTCTGCAGTGTCAGGTCCTTCCAGAAATCAACGGTAGCTTCCAATCGTAATAACTATTTCATTACGTTTGCACCCAACGGATTTGAGGAGTCAATAAGCTTCTCCCTTTCTCCTATGGATCACTAGAGTGACCCGAGTCTATGTTCGTCCTCTCTCCCGGATTTTATCTGTGGTTGCATTGAGACGGAACATCAGGTTTTCCCATTGCTTAAAAACAACCTCTTCTTCTTTCCGCAAAGTCTCTTCGCTATGTGGGTCACCGCCTATCAAGGCGACTCTCTCATAGACGGCGGTCAATAGCTGGGCGGCTATTGTGGGGATATAAGGGACAATTTTGTCAGGATCAAGTAACATTTTATCCTCCTATTGTGAAAGTAAAGATTCAGCTTAAAGGCCGAGCCACAAACTGCGCTTTGGCTTCTCCTTGACATCATTTTAGCAGATTCTACGAGAGGGACTACTGTTTCGATGGCCCAATCGCAATATCCCCTGTCATATCATCGGGACCGACAGATTTCCAAAAAGCGAAAGGGATATGCAGCTCGCGAATTAAAGGTGGGTTGAGGTGCTATTGCGGTCTCTATGTCTAAGAGGACTGGAATGAAGGCAGGCTCTTGAATACCTATATTCCTGAAAGAAGATCTTTGCATCATTAGAGCCTGTCAATAACTCATAAGATCAAAGTCTTCGTAATAAGAGTTTGACACACCATCCGTTCGCGGATAATATTTTTCTATAAATCTGATACCTCCGGAAAGGAAAAGGAGAGAAGAATGCCGAAGAAAAAAACCACTGCAGTAACTTCTGAACCCCGGTGGATGACCGAGTGTGATGTCATCAGGTATACCCTTAGAATGCCGGATGACTTGAAAGAACAGATAAAGAAAGAGGCGCTGGAGAAGGGGATGGATACGAGCACCTACATCTGCGGGCTCCTCACCGGCGACATTAAAAGGAAGAAATCACGCAAACAAAATTGAAGAACCTCTGCATTCATAATGAGGCTCATTCGCTCAGATGAAGTTCCTGACACGTTCTGGAACCTGCTCACCATGATGCGCGTTTTGACCTTCACCCGGAGAAGGGCGCAGGTCGGTGATTCCACGAACTCTTGCAGATAAGGGTGCTTTTCGAGAGAGATATTGAGAAACTTCTGTCGTTCATGATCAGCGACCTCCTCAACCGCTCCCAGAAGAACCGTGACAGCGGTAGCATCTGAAAAGTCAGCTGTCTGGTTTGTCCTGGTGTCGATGACCATTGCGACGCCTGCGCGGCTCAGGAGGTTTGTGTATTTCCTTGTGTCCGCGGTGTTGCCCGCTATTTCAGCTGCCCGGCTTCCGCCTTGGCCAATGCAGCCTTTGCATATGCAAGTCTCGTCATATATTTCCGCGCCTTCTCCTGTTTGCGACCGGCTACTGCTTTGAATAAATCTCCCTCAATCTCCATCACCTCAAGACGTCTGTAGTAGTCGAGGCTCTCCATAAAGTGGGCCAGCACTATTTTCCCGGTCAGCAGCGGGTGGTTATTGGTTACGTTGTATGTCTTGAAGACGATACCATGCTCAAGTTCAACCTCAAGACCCGCGCGGAACTGGTCAATATCTATCTTCATTCCCTGAGCGTCTGATTTCTTAAGAATTTTGGTCGCCTCTTCGCTGGTGACCGCCGATTTCTTAAGCCTGCTCCAGTCCCTGATCCCGAGTTCCTTGCAGACCCGCCTAACTTCCTGAACCGTTACATATTCCGGCATGTTCATGTATACACCTCCAGGAGATTCATTGGCTTTATCTCATAATATGAGTTTTATTTCTTGACTGCCATTCTAACCAAAGGCCTGCACAGGAAGGAATCTGAGAGCGGAATAGTCTTTCCGCTGATTTCAGCATACAGAGTTTTTCAGAAACTCCTTCAGGTCACTCCCGATATCCTCTCTGTCCAAGACATATTTTATCACCGCTTTCAGATAATTCAATGGGTCTCCCGTAGTCAGCCATTCTCCATTATCCACCCATTTGGCCAGAAATATCCCCCCCGTTCAACATACTGGCGGATTGCATCGACGATCCAGAGTTCGTTGCCTTTGCCAAGCGGAATCTCCCGGAGGATATCGATTATCTCCTGATTTAAAATCATCCGTCCAAAATCAGCCAGCTGAGACGGGGCATCATCAATGGATGGTTTTTCCACAATATGTCCTGGCGCCTGCCACTTTCTTATCGTTGCTACAGGTCTCATGTTTTCCCCCTTCTACTCTATAATGCACTTATTTCGGTCTTGATAATTGATGTCACATCATAGAGTGGGCGAATTCGCCTGGCTTCTCTCAAAATGAAATGTAAGAGCGTTTTCTGCCGATGTTTTGACGTTTCAGGGGGTTACGGTATCAGTCAGGAAGGCGGGCCTGCATATCCGTTAATTATCCGGATGAGCTAACTGAAGCATATCCACAACCATTTCTTCAGGTGTATATTCTCCGCTTTGCAGTTCACCCAGAGCCTCAGACATGAAGGCTATCTGCCGGGCCTGATCACCGTCATGTCCGACCCAATCTTCGATTATATCCCTGGTGATATCCTTGTTTGCTATCTGAATTCTTCTCGTCAGCGCATTATATAAGTTATCCAGTGTTGACATTCGTTATCCTCCCTACCTTCTATCTTTAGCATAGCATGCCGGGCCTGCAAAGGAATATTCAGGGATAAATTAAGTGTCTGTTAAGTTGCTCACATAATTAATAATGGTCTTCTGTGTTAAGGTATGTACGTACCCGTAATGTGTCTCGTTGTTAAATAAAGGGGGAAGGATTATGGAAAGTAACAAGAACATGCAATGCTGGAATTACAATAACTGCGGTCATGAAAAGGATTCGCTATGCCCTGCGGCCGATCAGAAGGCAGGCAGCTTGTGCTGGCTCGTGCCAAAGACATTATGCGGGGGCAAGGTGCATGGTAAGCATGCAGAAAGGACCAAGTCATGTGAGGGGTGTGCCTTTTACATATACATTCATGTATTACTTTCCCAACCGCCCTCGCAAGATCAAACCTACTATGAAACAAGAGGGGCTTAAGTGCGCCGCATTAATCTGCCCATGGAGGTGGCACTATCCGAGGGGATGAGGTAGAATGAGGGTAGACCTTATCAAGGAGGCATCCCATGGGCAAAGAAAAAGATAAGAGAAAAGCAAGTACGAAGAAGAAACCACAGCACACCCTGAAAGAAAAAAGACAGGCGAAGAGGGACAAAGCTGAGGGTAAGCCCCTCCCACTGATCTCCCACTGAGCTTATAACGGCCAATTCCGCTCCCCGATCCCCAAGGCCTGCCCATTTTAATTCCAGAGTGCGAAATCGCGGGCCGCACAAGCAGGTGTGGATATAAGTCTTTTGCAGCGGGTTAGCCGTCCGGTGCGCGGATTCTTCAAAACATCGAACCATTCCATTTCCCTACTTTTTCAATTCGATCACAATAACGTGTTGGTCAGCAGTTCCTACGTTCTCCAGGGCGTGAGTAACTGCCTCACTCCATGCTACCTCTCCAGCTTTGCGGTCTTTCTCAACTGCTTTACCATCAGGTGTGGTGACCTTCACCCTGGTAGCGCTCAAGTAAACTGAGACATAAGCCGGATGCGAATGCATCGGCTCCTTCACGCCGGGTTTGTGAAGGACATCAAGCACGCGCACTCGATCATTGTCAACTATCACTTTGACATCGTTAGGCATCGTTTTCGCTAGGTCTTCCGCCGTAGCCGTTCTTGTGGCAAAGCCCAATGCTAAGGTGGCCAACAAAACACTCATAATAAACAAAGTTAGGTTTTTCATGATTAATTTTCCTTTTCTTTAGTTTGTTTAATCCAAGCGGCCTGAGCAAAACTCAACATAAAATGGAATAATTATGTTGCCACGCACCTCCTTCCGCACAGCGGACGGCTAACTCGTTCATTTTCAAATAAAAAGCCGAACACCAAAGGATTAATCGTGTTCCTTCGGCAGCTCGGCCATCTTCTGTTTGCGGATAAGATCCGCCGCTTTCCGTCCCCTTGTATCGAAGGGGTTACGGGATTTCGCGCTGACCGATTATAACCAGCTTAAGTTTTCGATTGTCAATCAACAGTGTGATGAGACGTACTGGATATCGAGCATCAGGTGAATCGATTCGCGCCGGGATATGCCTTCTGGCGCGCAGGTAAGCTTTTATCCTTTCTCATTGTTCGGCCGACGATAAGAGGCATGGCAGCAAATATCCCCTGCATCGCTAAGAAAGCCGTTCCTGAGACTGGGTCCATGGTTTCAAAGTAGTCTTTCATTGAAAGACCTCGAAGCCGGAGCACCAAGCCGAATTTCACTCACAGCCAGCCGGTAAACGACTCCAATCTGATATCTTCCAGTTTGCAGCAAGGCGAAGCCGCGATTCAGGTATAATAACTGTTAGGAAACAAGCCATGCAGTTACATCGTAATAAAGCGATCGCTTCCCGGTACATTACCCCTGCTGGGCGGACTCATTTAAGCGAGGAACTCTCATATCTCTGGAAGGTGAAGCGTCCCCAGGTCACACAGGCAGTTGCCGAAGCTGCGGCAATGGGGGACCGCTCGGAGAACGCAGAGTATATCTACGGCAAGAAGCAGTTAAGACAGATCGATTCGCGCATGAGGTTTCTCACAAAGAGGTTGAGCGAATTGATCGTCGTGGACAGGCTGCCTGATGATACATCAAAGATATTTTTCGGGGCTTGGGTCGGGCTTGAGG